>PBDY01000019.1 GCA_002717445.1 Gammaproteobacteria bacterium
ATCCGCAATCATTCCGCCATAATAACTAACTGCACAGTCGAATTTTAATTTGGCTGCTGCAATATGACTAAGCATTCCACCATAGCAATAGCCAACAACGGCTGTTTTTGATCCTAAATGAAGTCTGGCTGCATTGATATCCATCATCGCAAACTCATCATCAAGTCTAATTTTATAGCCAACCCCTTCTTCAATTTGTGTGTACTCAAGTGTGATGTTTTTTTCAAAACGATCATAGATAGCAGGAGCGACAACGTTATATCCATTGGTTGCAAATTCCTCGCAGACATTCTGAATATGGTCTGTGATTCCAAATATTTCTTGAATAATTACGATATTACCAATCGGACCATTTGCTTTAACGGAATAAGCATCTAATTCATGCCCATCTTCTGCTTTTAATTTTATCCACTGACTGTTCATCTGATGAATACCTCTTTAATAGGTTGTTTACCTACTAATGATTTTATTAGAATGGAGATTGATATGAAAGTTGAAAACAAAAGAGTCGTTATCACAGGGTCTGCAAATGGCATCGGATCATCCTTAGCGCGTGCCTTCAGAGAAAGAAATGCAAAATCAATAGTTTTGGTTGATCTGGATGAATCTAACAATGAGAAGCTTGCCAACGAAATCAATGGAATTCCATATAGGGCTAATGTTGGCAATGAAGATGAGATAATCAATCTGATTGAGTTCGCCAATCAAAAGATGAATGGCATTGATATATTCTGCTCAAATGCAGGCATTTCTGGTACAGGCGGTTTACTGAATGCCTCCAATGATGATTGGAATAACATCTGGAACATTAACGTCATGTCTCATATACATGCGGCCAAACATTCATTACCAATCATGCTGGAACAAGGGGAGGGTTATTTTATGAATACTGCATCTGCTGCAGGATTACTCACTCAACTTGGTGCCGCAGGGTACTCGGTTACAAAATCAGCTGCTGTCAGTTTTGCAGAGTGGTTGAAGATCACATATGGCGAACGAGGGATTGGCGTATCCTGTCTGTGCCCACAAGGCGTCAGAACGCCTATGGTCGAAGATGCACCTGAGATTGTTGGTTCTCTTGTCAGTATCGATGGTTTATTGGAACCCGATGATGTAGCCAATGAGGTCATCAAAGCCATTGAATCAGATCAATTCCTAATCACGCCGCATCCTGAAGTACTGGAATATATGAAGATAAAAGCAAGTGATCCAGATCGGTGGATAAATGGCATGCAGTCTCTAACAAAACAATTGATCGATGCATTTCCTGACGCAAAGAACATGTTGAGAGATTTGGAATATGAGGACGAATCAGACTGATAGGTTGTTTAGTACCATTGGCAAGGCATCGATATATCTTTGCACATCAGATAAGTTACCCATGCTCACTCTTGACCAATTATGGAACTCACCATATTTACCCCTAACGAGAATATTTTGCTTCAACATTTCATCTCTGAAATCATTAGCATCAAACTGACCTAAATCAACAAAAATAAAATTTGTCTCAGATGGCAAATAACTGAGTCCGTTAAAAGTCAGACCTGATTGCACCATATCTTTTGCTTCATTGATTTTAGATCTAGAGAAATTTATGAAATTTTTATCGTTATATGAGGCAATTGCTGCCGAGACTCCCGCCATGGATAGCGATGCTTCGCCTGTTCCGTTTATTTTGATTTGATTAACAACGTCGGGTTGTCCAATCATATACCCAACCCTTTGACCAGCTAAACCATAGATTTTTGAAAATGTTCTAGAAATGGCAACGTTGTGTCCATCTCTCACCAGATCAATCATTGTGTTTCTTTCCGGATCAGTTGTGATTTCATTATAAGCTTCATCGATAACCACAAGGGTTTTTTGAGCCATTCTCTTTACTGTTTCTCTGAGAACATCAGGATCAAGCATCATTCCAGAAGGGTTGTTTGGATTCACAATAAAGACTGCAGAAATTGTATTTCGTGTCAAAGACTCTATTGACTCAAGATCTATGCTTAGGTCTTTATTGTCTTTTACTTTTATAATTCTAGCACCAGAATTCTTCGCCAACTGAAGATGAATGTCATAGGTCAGTCCTGTTGAAAGGATAGGGCCTTTTCGCCCAGAAACTTGAGACAAGATAGTTAATGCTTGAGTTGAACCAGCACTGATTGCAACGTTGCTTGTATCAATTCGATTGTATTCAGCAATCATGGATTTTAAATAATCGACCAGATGGTCTGGATAATAAGCTCCTTTGAATGAAGAAGTATTTATCGCTTCTATGGCACGCTCACTTGGACCATAGTAATTTTCATTCCAGTGGAGTCTTGCCAAACCTTCCTTAGGACCGTAATCCAGGGTTTGAGCCAATAATGGCATTGGAATGATGTTGGACGATATTCCAAGCCCTGTTAATTGGACGGTATTTTTAATTATTTGTCTTCTGCTTAAAATCATGATTTAAGAGATTAACTTTTTTCAACTATTAATGCTATATTGAATGAAACTTGTATGTGCCTAAGATAGGCCCTTTTTTATAAATGGGGGTATTGCCCCTGCCTCCTTGATGTCTCTAAAAAAACCAACAGAATTTCAAAAAGATGTATGGAGTACCATTGATAAGATACCGCATGGTAAAACCATTACATACAAAGAATTGGCAATTTCAATAGGTCGCCCCAATGCTTATAGAGCAGTGGCTAATGCATGCGGCAAAAATCCGAATCCAGTCAGCACCCCTTGTCATAGAGTTGTCTCATCCAGTGGGAAAATTGGAGGATACTCTGGCAGCGGTGGCATTGAGAAGAAAAAAGCCTTACTAAAAAAAGAGGGTGTGATATTTGACTAGTAAGGCAATGAATAAACAATAAGGCTACCCAAGATACAATTCACTAACATTAAGTAATCTATTAGTATGTATTCCTTGTTAAGGAGCAAAATATGAGAGATTTTAAAGGTAAGACCGCAGTTATCACTGGTGCTGCAAGCGGCATAGGCTTCGCACTAGCTGAGAAATTTGCCAATGAGGGAATGAATATTATCCTCGCTGATATAGAACAGGGCACCCTGGATATTGCTGTATCCAAAATATCAAAACTCGGTGTTGAGGCGCATGGAGTGACGGTAGATGTCATGGATAAAAATGCCCTTAATCATCTGTTTGATGAATCGGTAAAGGCATTTAAAAATGTCCATATCCTCTGTAATAATGCTGGTGTTGCAAGCACTGCTGATGCAAACGGTATATGGGAACTGGATGAAAGTGACTGGGAATGGGTATTGGGCGTAAACTTCTATGGAACGCTCTATGGAATGCAAGCATTTATCCCTCATATGCTAAATCACAAAGAAGAAGGGCATGTTCTGAATACAATATCACTCGCTGGTATTTTACCAGGAGAAGCAATCTATGGCGTCAGCAAGCATGCCGCTTTAGCATTGAGTGAATCGATGTGGCAAGGATTAAAAAATGTTAAATCAAACATTGGGGCGTCGGTATTGTGTCCAGGCTTTGTAAATACGAACATTATTGAATCAAACAGAAATAGGCCTGATCATCTGCCCACGGAGAATAAAACAAACTTTCTCCTGAAGAAACTTGCTTCTTCAGTCCTAAAACGAGGCAAAGAGCCAACCGAGATTGCTGATATAACGATAGAAGCCATTAAAGACAATAAATTCTATATCCTTCCTCACACCAGCTATGATGAAATGATTGAGGAAAGATACAAAAGGATTCTTTCAAGAACGGAACCGCAAGAAGCTGATATGCAAGAAATCTTGAAAGGCACCCTGTTGGGTGAAAAAGGTGAGTGGTAACCTTGCATAAAATTCTTAAATTCATAGTCATTATGATCATTGGACTGTTTTTATCGTTCATTGCTTTCCTTGCATATTTATTCATCACGCAAGCCAATGTCGAGCAAGTTAGTTATATAAAAGGGTGTAATTCAGATAACGTTTTAACGGTTTATTGCAATTTTCAGAATCCAGAAGATTTGGCAGCAATGCCAGATGACGAAAATATACTGGTTTCCGAATTTGGCGCAATCATTCCTTTGAGCCCAATGAATATTGCAGGGCGATTTTCATTATTGAATACAAAAAGCGGTAACCGACATATTTTAGAAATCAATAGAGGAAAAGACAGATGGGGGAGCGATGACTGCGAAAGAAATAGTTTTATTTTCTCGCCACATGGAATTGACATCAATCAGCGAATAAGTGGAAGCCATCAATTGGCTGTCGTAAACCATATGCCAAATGAGACCATTGAAATGTTTGAACTGATTCAGAACGATGGCCAATGGTCATTGCTCTGGAATGGTTGTATCGCAGCACCTCCTCATGGGTACTTTAACGATGTCGCGCTGAAAACGGACGGCTCTTTTTTTGTGTCACAGATGTACGATAAAGAGACGTCATTGTTGAAACTGGCAGTGCTTGATAGCACAAAAGGGCACACAGGATATGTTTACCATTGGACCAAGGAAAACGGTTTTAAAAAAGTCATCAACACAGACGGGGCATTTCCCAATGGTGTGGAGCTATCTGATGATGAAGAAAGCCTCTTTGTTAACTATGCCTTTGGTAATAAAACATCAAAGTACAATTTTAAATCCAAGAAAATAGAAGCCAATTTTAATATCAATGGTATTCCTGACAACATTACAATTGATGGCGATTATTTATGGGTAGGCGGACAAGACCATAGCGGCCTTGATAGTCTCATTTATTGTGGGGCATTTGCACATGAAATCTTTGAGGATCCTGAGGTCAACCAATGCCCACTTCCTTTTGCAGCCTATAAGCTTAATCAATCCGATTTATCACTTGTTGAAGCATTCGAATACTCAAACACCGTAATGGGAGCGGCAACAGTGGCATTGTCGCTTAATAAAAAACTGTATTTCGGCACATATCATGGCGATCGAATCGCATCAGTAGATCTAACTAAGGAGTAACTATGAAAGCATATTTATGCAGAGAATATGGACCCATATCTTCACACAAAATAGAAACCATCGATGTTCCTATACCCAATGACAATGATGCACTGATAGAGGTTTATGCGGCTGGAGTCGCTTTTCCTGACGTCCTTGTGGTTCAAGGTTTGTATCAAATTAAACCCGAATTTCCATTTTCACCCGGTGGTGAATTCACAGGCGTTATAAGAGAAATTGGATCAAAGGTTAAAGGATGGAAAGAAGGCGATAGAGTCATTGGATTCAAAGGCAGCGGTGGATTTGCTGAATATGCCCTATGCAATCAATTCAATATCATGCCCTTACCCGATTCAATGGATTTTCTAACCGGATCAATTTTTCCATTGAATTATGGAACCTCGATCCATGCATTCAAGCAGCGCGCAGAACTTCAACCGAGTGAAAACGTACTGATCATGGGCGCAGCAGGAGGACTGGGTATATCAGCCATACATGTAGCAAAAGCAATGGGAGCCAGAGTGATTGCTGCTGCATCAGAGACTGAAAAATTAGAATTATGCAAAGAAGCCGGCGCAGATGAAACCATTCTGTATTCAAAAGACTTAAGCAATAGCGATGACCAAAAAACTTTTTCGAGAAAAATTAAGGAACTGACAAATGGAAACGGCGTTGATGTCACATTCGATCCAGTTGGAGGGCATTACGCAGAGCCGGCATTAAGAGCGATGGCATGGAAGGGGCGATACCTCGTCATTGGGTTCACATCGAGCATTCCTAAAATTCCACTCAATTTAGCATTGCTCAAAGGTTGCCAGATAGTCGGTGTATTTTGGGGAAGTTTTTGCATAAGAGAAGCCATGGTGAATGCACAAAACTTTAATGCATTGTTTGAAATGCATGCAAAAAAACTGATTCAACCAAAAGTTGAAAAAATATACTCTCTTGATCGAACCGTCGAAGCCATAGAGTCACTTGCAACTCGACAAGCCAGGGGTAAAGTTGCGATTCAAATAAAAAGTGAATGAACTCAAAATATAAATACCTCATTCTTTTATATCTAACGACACTCAATGTTCTCAGTTTCATTGATAGACAATTGCTCGTCAGCTTTTCTAATTTCATAGTCCCTGACTTAGGGCTAAGCAATACTCAGTTTGGGATACTGACTGGTTTGGCATTTATCATTTTCTATTCAGTGATGGGCGTAATGATGGGCGCGATTGCAGATCGCATTCACAGACCGAAATTCATGGCCATTGGGGTAGCACTTTGGTCTTTACTCACTGCAGCTACTGGAATGGCTAAAAGCTTCTGGATGCTACTTATACCGAGGATTTTCATAGGTGTAGGTGAATCGATTCTTACACCGACAGCAATTTCTTACATGTCGGATTATTTTCCACGACGAAACATGGGTTTTGTGGCTGGATTCTACTATATTGCTGTCCCACTCGGTGTGGCGCTGTCATTTTTTATAGCGGGTTATTTGGGTCCAATATGGGGCTGGAGAAATTGCTTTTATGCACTTGGGGCATTTGGTTTGATCATGGCATTGTTTACCTATTTCTTTAGAGAATCAGACAATCGTATCGAACAACTAAGCCTAACGGGTGGTGGATTGAGCACCAATATTGATGCAATCAAAGAATCCTTTCATGAGTTGAGAAAAATAATTAAAGCGAATCCGTCCCTTAGGCTAACTATTTATGGCGGCATTGCAGTCAACTTTATTCTTGGAGCCACCGTTTTTGATCAACTATGGTTGGTCAACGACAAGGGTTTTGATAGGGCAGAAATACTTCTTGTCACAGGTGCAATTGGATTGCCTGCTGGAATCATGGGCAATCTATTTGGCGGAATAGGGAGTGATTATTATGTTAGAAAAACAGGAAAGGGTAGACAGATTTTCTTATTTTGGTGCATGTTGATATTCACTCCATTCATTCTTTTATATCGACTGACAGATGATACTGGAACATTATTTTTTACTTTGATGTTTTTGGGCTTTTTTCAATGGGGAACGCTTTACGGTCCCATAACATCTGCTGTACAAGAAATGGCCCCAGAGAAACATAAGGCGGTTGTCTTGGCTTATTATATTTTCATGGTCAATTTGATAGGACTTGGATTTTCGACAACCATGGCAGGTGTGATGATTGATGCATTAATTGCATACGATATAGACAATCCTTACTCAGTAACAATCATAACATTCCAAGTCCTGGCTACCGCATGTCTTCCATTGTTTTATTTTGCAGGAAAGAGAAGATCAATAAATTAGTTCTTGTTGAAGATTAATTCTTCGTCTTCTACTTTCCCGTATCTAAGATGAAATACGTCTTTTATGTAATTCTGAGTATTTTTCCAAGGATCTCTGTCACCTTGCCGGGGAAAAAGATGCACGGAGCGTGTGACGTAACCCGAGTTGAAATCCAACCATGAACCATCTTCTCCAATTTCAGCATTGGGCGACGGAGTGGCAACACTATAATTATGTTTATCCATGTAATTGAGTATTTTACAGGTGTATTCAGCTGTTAAATCGGCTCTTAAAGTCCATGAGGCATTTGTGTACCCAAACGTCCAAACCACATTAGGAACATTGCTCACCATCATGCCTTTGAATGTCATAGCCTTGGAAAGATCAATTATTTTGTCATCAACCGATATTTCAATATTGCTGCACACCATTAATTTCAGACCGGTAGCAGTAACAATGATGTCTGCTGGCAGTTCTTCTCCCGATTTGAGTTTAATGCCATCGGGTGTAAACGAATCGATGTGATCGGTGACCACGGATGCCTTACCTTTGTTAATGGCATCGAATAAGTCGCCATCTGGGACCAAGCAGAGACGTTGCTCCCATGGATTATAAGAAGGAGTAAAGTGCTTAGCTATATCATAGCTTGGATCCAGTTTTTCTTCGACGACACCGATCAGGAATTGTTTGATTTGATCAGGATATTTCCTTGCTCTTTTAAAGAACCATGATTGCAATTGGATGTTTTTCCAACGCATGACGAAGTAAGAGACTGTTTTACCCATAAATTTCCTAAAAATTGAGCCAAGCGGATCGATATTCGGTCTCACCATGTAATATGTGGGTGAACGTTGCAGCATGGTGATATGTTTGGTCTCATTTGCCATTGAAGGGATCAGTGTAACTGCAGTGGCTCCACTGCCGATGACCACAACATTTTTGTTTTTATAATCAAGATCTTCAGGCCAGTGTTGAGGATGGACAATTTTTCCACTGAAAGTATTCTGGCCTTGGAAATGAGGATCATGACCATTTTCATAATCATAATAGCCGACGCAAAAGTATAGAAAATTGCAGGTGATTGAGTTTTCTTTATCGTCATTTTTATTTTGGTAGGTCACATACCATCTGGACTCACTGGAATTCCAAGATGATTTCATGACGTGAGAATTAAATTGAATTTTATCTCTGAAACCATTCTCATCCACAACTTCATTCAGATAGTCCAAAATGGCATCACCATCAGCAACCACTTTTTCTCCTTTCCATGGCTTAAAGCGGAAACCCATGGTAGTCATATCGGAGTCAGAACGAATGCCAGGGTATTTAAACAGGTCCCAGGTGCCCCCGAGCTTTTTTCTTGATTCAAGAATCTTGAATGTTCGATTGGGGGATTTTTTCTTTAGATAATAACCAGCACCTATTCCAGAGATTCCCGCTCCGATAATTAGCACATCTATATGTTCTTGGCTCATTTCTATGGTTACTTCTAATTGATAAGATTGTAATATATCTTATTCACTATGTGTTGTTACTTTATTAATGTTTAGTCAATAACGTTAATCAATTACCGATGATAAGCAGATGTGATATTTGATCAATACTAAGAATGATGCGATCGAATAAATATTTAATTAAATTTCTCAAAGCATGAACTATTTAGTCTTAGCAAGAAAGTGGCGTCCCAAGAGTTTCTCAGAAGTCTCGGGTCAAGATCACGTTGTAAAGGCCATCCAAAATTCTCTAAAACAGAATAAAGTTCATCACGCTCTATTATTCACAGGCACAAGAGGAGTAGGGAAAACAACGATAGCGAGGTTGTTTGCCAAATCACTCAATTGCGATGAGGGGATTACCCCTGAGCCATGCGGCAAATGCGAGTCCTGCGTGTCAATCGATGAAGGAAATTTTATGGATTTGATCGAAGTTGACGCAGCCTCACAAAGGGGAATAGATGACACGAGAGACCTGCTCGAGAATACGCAATACACGCCCACAGTGGGAAGGTACAAGGTTTATTTAATCGATGAGGTGCATCAGCTCACAAAAGAGGCGTTCAATGCTCTTTTGAAAACTCTTGAAGAGCCACCAGAGCACATGAAATTTTTACTGGCCACAACAGAAAGTGAAAAGATTCCGATCACTGTCTTGTCCAGGTGTTTAAAGTTTAATTTAAAAAAAATATCCGAAGAGCAGATAGCATCTAGAATGAAAGAGATACTCGATGCTGAAAAGATTGAATACGAGGATGGTGCACTATCAATCATCAGTAAGTCTGCCGATGGGAGCATGAGGGATGCATTGAGTTTATTGGATCAAGCGCTCGCCTATGAGAATTATAAGCTATCCGAGATCAATGTGATCGACATGCTTGGATTGATTGACAATAAGCATGCTCTCTCAATCGTTCAATCAATCCTCAGTCAAGATGCAGACACACTCAAAAATCAACTTGAAGAATTGGATTCAAAATATCCTAATTACAATGATGTCCTTGATAGTATTGCGAGCATCACGCAAGAAATCGCATATCTTCAGGTGCTCGATGCTTCAAAAGTTGCATCAGAACCTGAAATGATTGACTTATCAAACAATCATTCTCCCGAGCTCATACAATTGATTTATCAGATTGCAATAAACTCAAAACGCGACTTATCGATGGCTCCAAGCGCAAAAGAGGGATTTACGATGGCAGTTCTTAGAATGTATGCGTTTCAGTTATCCGAATCACAGCCCGTTATCAATAAACAATCAAATACTGCACAAAAAAAAATTAAAGAATCAGAGCCACTGGTAAATGGCGAGTCACAGCAAAGCAGTATTTCATCCAATAATTGGACAAAGGAAGTTGCAAATATGAACCTTAGAGGTGCAGTAAAACAACTTGCTGCAAATTGTTTCTTCGATCGAATGGATAACGATGTCCTCTATTTAAAAATTCACAGTGAAAACGAACATCAGATGATTGAACGAGCTGTCCAAGGATTAAATGCATACTTAACCAGTCACTACAGCGGTATCAAAAAGATGGTCATTCAAATTGAAAAAGAAAATGGAAAGACATTGGCCGGTGAAGCAAAAATACAAAACGAAGAGCAAATCATTATGAATAAATCAAGAGCCAGTTCAGACCCAGTGGTTCAAGAGTTTGTTGATCTATTTGACGCAACCATCGAAGAAAGTAAATGAAGCACTTCAGTCCGATTCTACAAGACCTTATTAATGCGTTTAAGGGATTGCCTGGTATCGGCGTTAAAAGCGCTCAAAGGATTGTTTTTAACCTGATTCAACACAATCAGGAAAAAGCCTTATTCCTGTCTGACACAATAAAAAATGCTTTAGAGAATATCAATGAGTGTTCAAATTGCAGAATGTATACAGATTCTGATTTATGTGAAATCTGCAGCGATCCTCAAAGAGATTCAGCAATGTTATGTGTCATCGAATCG
This sequence comes from Gammaproteobacteria bacterium, assembly GCA_002717445.1. Lineage (GTDB taxonomy): Bacteria > Pseudomonadota > Gammaproteobacteria > Steroidobacterales > UBA11654 > CACPJA01. The sequence goes on from PBDY01000019.1 coordinate 10,641, forward strand.
CCGGCCGATATGATAGCGATCGAAAATTCAATGTCATTTAACGGGAAATACTTTGTCCTCATGGGTAAACTCTCTCCACTGGATGGCATTGGCCCTGACCAATTGAAACTGGACATGCTTGAGTCCATCGTAAAAGAGGGGGCCATCAGAGAAATCATTCTCGCAAATAGCCCAACAATTGAAGGCGAAGCAACAGCCTCATACATACTTGGTCTCATTGAAAATACAGACATAGAGGCGACAAGAATTGCTTACGGTGTACCCATGGGTGGTGAGCTTGAATATGTTGATTCCAGTACACTGACACAAGCACTAAACAACCGTTCGTTGGTTTCTAAGAAATAGTCTCTATGATCTTCATATAATGTTTGTGACGTCGTTTCGATGATTCATCCAAAAGCATCATATCTTTCACAGAGCATTTAGGCTCACTGATATGAAGACAGTCCCTGTATTTACATTCATTTCTTTTTGTGTCGATTTCTCTGAACCCGTTTTGAATGAGGTGTTTGTTTGTAACATCTGGGTGTAGATTCTCCATACCAGGGGTGTCAAAAAGGTAAATACCATCGTTCAAGATATGCAGCTTTGTGGTGGTGGTGGTGTGCCTTCCTCGTTTATTTTTTTCTGACAGCGTATTGGTCTTAATGGTTTCTTCTTGAATCAACCAATTAATCAAGGTGGACTTACCAACACCAGACTGGCCCAATAAAAGGGAGGTTTCATTTTTTAAAATACTCAAAAGATCAGCTTTATTCGCATCTTTTATTGCTGAAACAATTGTGACCGGATACCCCAAGCTCTCATAATAAATAAGCTCTTTTTTTAATGAGTAATGTTCCAAGTCAGATTTATTGATAACAATATTGATTTTGCATTCATTCATTTCAGCAATGAGTATTAATTTATCCAATAAAAATAAATTCGCTTTTGGCTGAGGAGACACAACGATTATTGCATTGGTTACGTTATTAGCTATGTTTTGGATTGAACCATTGCCACTCATCTTTTTAAGGGAATTGTCTGCGTCCAAAACTTTATCAATGGTGCATTCATCTGAAATCAACTCATTACAAATCACACGATCTCCAATAACCAGATTGGACTGTTTTTGAATCAAGATAAATGACTGGAATCCATTAAGAGGGTTCCAACAGAGGCCTCTATTGCCATACAGCTCCGTTACGATTGATATGTTATTTGCAGTTGTCATTAGTCAAGTTTTTTCAATTTGATTGTATAAGTTTGATAAAATCTGACCCTATGTCAAATTCTTCAAAACGCCTTATCTGGATAGACCTTGAGATGACAGGCCTCGATACGTTCAATGACTCGATCCTTGAAATTGCAACCGTTGTTACAGATGCAGATTTAGAGATTGTTGCAGAAGGTCCTAATTTGGCCATATACCATGATGACGAAAGGCTTGATCAAATGGATGATTGGAACAAGAGGACCCATTCTAGATCAGGCTTATTGGATAGGGTTAGATCATCAAACTTATCGATTAGAGACGCAGAAAAACAAACTTTGGATTTTCTAAAAAAGCTTACCAATAAGAAAGAAGCGCCATTGTGCGGAAATAGCATTTGCCAAGATAGGCGATTCATGGCCAGATTAATGCCTCAGCTAGAAGATCATTTTCAGTATCGTAACTTAGATGTCACATCGATTAAAATCACTGCGCAACTTTGGGCGCCCGATATTTCAAGATCTTTTATTAAGAATTCAAACCATCTAGCGAGAGATGATATTTATGATTCAATTTATGAACTGAGACACTACCGAAATCATTTTCTTAAGATTGAAAACGATTAAGTAAAAAATAGCCAAATATTTGAAATCAGCCCCACGGTAAAAACAATGCTTCTCAAAGAGCCTTTATTTGTTATGTAAAAATAGCCGTGAAGCAATCTAGATAATAAAAAGACCATACAAAGCAGGTCAATCATTGACTGATCATTTCCTATTTGGTGCGCAACAATCACAGCGGCTGCGAAAGCTGGAAATGTTTCATAACAATTCTGTTCAGCATTGTATGCATTTTTTGCCATTCCAGACAATGATGAGATGTGATCTCGGGGTGATTCGTTATTGTATGTAACACTGCCTTCACCGTATTTTGAGACTCCAGCCCAAAAGATTGGCAAAAGCATACAGATCAGCAAACAAATGTATCCAGTTGTCATTTCGCTATGCTCCTTTTATAAATTATTGAATGGTTATATTATGAACTTATATAACTATAATCTGTTATTAGTGAAAGACTACTTAAAATTTGAACAAAACTCTAAGCTGATATCGAATAAGGATATTGTCTCACTCTCTAAACTCAATGATCAGCTCACGGAGAATAATTTCAAACTCTTTAAGGAGCTCATTCTCGATTCAATACCAAAATGCAATCAAACCTCTGCAGGCGATAAATACAGTGTCACAACATATAGATTAACCAATTCAAGAATGCCATCCATTGAAGTCTGCATTGAAAATCTTTCAAAATATACAAAGCATGCATACTTGTGTATCGATCCAATGCAGAAAACAGGCAATGTTCACTTCAGGCCTTTCACTTTTCGTACAAAGATATACGTGGACGCCAAGCTTATTGAGGTCTATGACCTATCCGAGGAAACCGCTAACGAGCACTCAGAGTCCGGCATCTCAAAAAGCCTACTTAGAAAAACTGACATTGAGGAAAAAATCATTCTATCAACCATATTCAATGATTGGTTGAAAGAGCTGATTTCAGTAAATTACCAATTATCATAGATGACAGCGAGATCACCACTTCAAAATAAAAGTTTTCGACAGCTGTTTATTGCTCAAATCATTGCATTGGTTGGAACTGGTTTTTCTACCATTGCATTGGCTTTATTGGCTTATGATCTCGCATTGAATGAGGCAGGAAGGGTTTTAGGGATAGCCCTCGCCATCAAAATGGTCGCTTATGTTTTCTTTGCACCGATCATTGGAGGATTTGTGCACCGATTACCCAGAAAATTATTTTTAATCCTGATGGATGTATTCAGAGCCATTGTTGTTCTCATGATCCCATTCATTAGTGAAATATGGCACATCTATGTATTGATTTTTGTTTTAAATTTATTTTCAGCAGGTTTTAAACCAGTTTTCCAAGCCTTGATTCCAGATATACTGAATGATGAAAAGCAGTACGCTAAGGCGCTTGCATACTCAAGGGTTGCTTATGATTTAGAAAATATACTGAGCCCTACGTTTGCGGCCATTGCTTTGTTGTACCTGAACTATGCAGGACTCTTTATGATTAATTCTCTTGCATTTCTGATTTCTGCAATCATCGTCTTTGGCACGCTTTTTCCAAGCGATAAAATCATTGAACGCTCAGGCAACATCGTCGAGGAGGTGTCTTTTGGAATCCGTTCATATATGAAAACACCCAGACTGAGGGCTTTATTCATATTGTATTTTGGGATCGCATTGGCAAGCTCGATGATTATCGTAAACACTGTGATCTACGTTAAAGACTACCTTTATCTATCGGATTCAACTGTGGCAGTTCTTATGGGAGCATCCGGACTAGGCTCCATGCTGATTGCTTTCATATACCCATCTCTCAATGAAAAGATGATTGATAAATACATTACTCAATTCGGTGTTTTGATACTGGCATTGGTCATGTTTCTTATGTCTTATGAACCGATCTACTTATTTTCGTTGTTGGTTTGGTTTTTAACAGGCATAGGATTATCGCTCTCGCAAATCCCATCTGGAAAGATTGTGAATATGTCTTCCAGTCCATCCGACAGAGCTGCGTATTTTACAGCGCAATTCTCATTGTCACATTTATCTTGGTTTTTTGGTTATTTGCTTGCTGGTCAATTGGTATTTATTTTTGGATTTAGTTTTACCGCAACCCTGTTTTCAATGATCGTGATTGTGTGCCTCCTATTCAGTTTATTAATTTGGCCAAACGAAGAGAATAACAAACAGATGCTCCACACACATGAAAGGTTTACTCATTCGCACACTCACAGCCATGAAGATGATCACCATGAACATGACCACGATTCAGACAATGAAGAACATTCACATGATCATGAGCATATAGCCGTTACCCATGAACATAAGTTTTTTATAGATATTCATCACCAAAGCTGGCCAAAGTAGGGCAAAAGGGAATGCTATGACTTCTTCTGAAGATTGGTCGAAGTCAATGACGAAGCACTCTGATGTTTCTGAATGATCATATCAATCATCACCAAATAGACTTCATTTAGTATTGTTTCGTCACGAAAGTCATCAAAATCATAATTATCGGTATAACCCAACTCCGAGAGTTTTTGATTTCTTCTGTTCTCAACCTCTTCTTGCTTTGAATTTCTTCTCTGCAGTCGTTTGTCATAATTGAGAGTGATCAAGTCAACCTCACTTTCTTTCTCAAAGTACGCTATTTCATCATTGATGTATTGAATTGCTGGGTTGTCTTTCTCTCTGATTTGATGATTGTTTGCTAAGATGTTCTTTGTGATCTCAAGACTGGAATCTTTCAAATAATTCAGTGATATAATCTGATCCCACGGCAATGTATTGTCTTTATTTTCCTCTCCGACAAGAGATTCATCAATGAAAGAGGGCAATGTGATATCGGGAATGACACCCTTGTTTTGTGTTCCTGAACCATTCACGCGATAAAACTTTGCGATGGTCAATGTCAGCTGGCCAAAGCCTCTTTCTGATTTATATCTCGAATAGCGATCCAGTGGATATAGATTTTGAACAGACCCCTTACCGAAGGATTTCTGACCAATAACGAGTCCTCGAGAATAATCCTGTATCGCTGCTGCAAATATTTCTGATGCAGAGGCGCTGAATCTATCTATCACTACCGAAATCGGTCCGTCGTAAATATTTCCAGGTATAGGATCGTCAATGACCTCAATATTATCCTCCATATCCTTGAGTTGGACAACAGGGCCTTCATCTATGAATAAGCCAGTAAGTCCGGTTGCTTCATCTAATAACCCCCCTGAATTCCCTCTGAGATCGATCACGAGGGCATCAATGCCAATCTCTTTAAACTCATTAACGATTCTTCTGACATCAGAGGTGGTGCTTTTGTAGTCCTGATCGCCCCTTCTTCGAGCAGCATAGTCTTGGTAAAAGCCGGGAATCTTAATCACGCCTATTTGATAGTCATGATCATTATCGTTGATTGTCTTAATAAAACTCGATGCCGCCTGTTCTTCTAAAGAGATCTCGTCTCTTGTTAAAGTAACTTCATATGGCATTGCATCACCTTCCTGGCTGGATGGCAATATTTTTAATGTAATCACTGATCCCTTGGGTCCTCGGATAAGTTTGACCACTTCATTGACGTCCCATCCGATGACATCAATTATTTTTTCGTCATCATAGACTCCAATAATTTTATCCAATGGCTTAATGGTTCCATCTTTAAATGCTGGACCGCCAGGAATCAGATCAACAATTTGAATAAAATCATCATTGGTCTGAAGTCTTGCACCTATTCCTTGGTATGAAAGACTCGTTTGTATCTCGTATTCTTCTGCTTCGGATGGATTGAGATAACTAGAATGAGGATCTAGATGATTCATGTAAGCATTGAGAAATATATTCAATACATCTTGTTCGTTATAGTCATTGATTCTCTTGATGAAACGAAGATAGCGCTTCCTTAATGTTTCTTTTGCTGCTTCTATATCTTGTCCCGCAATAACAAGCGAGAGTAAATCATTTATGGTTTTTTTCGTCCATTCAGCATTAATGATGTCCTCATCATACTTCCATTTATTTTTTGTATTTCTAAATCGAAAGACATCGTCCGATTCAAAATCATTTGTTTTAGTAATGACTTGCAACGAATGGTCAAGCCTTTGTTGCACTCGAAGGCGATAGGTAGAGAAGATATCGAAAACGGGTTTCAATTGGCCATCCCTCAATGAATCATCCAATTCATATTTGTAGCGTTGAAAGTAGGTGATATCTGTTTGAGAGAAATACATCTTATTTCTATCCAACGTATTGATATATTCATTCAGTATTTTGATCGATGACTCATTATTGGTTGATGATTGACTGTAATGAGCACGCTCACTGATTGCTGTTACCAAACGAGTGAGATATGCATCTTCTGCATCCAATTCAAGTATCTTTGGGACACTGTGCTGATCACTGTCAGAATAAAGTTCTAGTGGAGTTAAAACGATGACTAGTGGAATTATAAACTTCAATAATATGACCATGATTTTTAACTCGAAAAGAAACCGACTATTTGATCGGAGAGTCCATCGCACGCATTTAACTGTGTTCTAGCTAAAATAGGGATGGGTATCACGATGGCAGGGATCATTGATGTTCCTGTGACATTTGCACTGACATTGCCAACAGAGGTCTCTTGTGACAAATCCCAGACGGATGCATTGTATGCAGATGTATCATCCCACCAGGCAAAACCAAAACAGCCACCTCCACCTGGTCCTGCAGCACAGGAGAGAGCGCCAGAACTGGCATTCGTTTTTGTTTCTCCTGTGATTTTTATGAGGTACTTAATCCTCATATCAGTTAGTTTACTTTTGACAAGATCATTGTTTAGAATTTTTGGGAGATCTTCGATCGATTGGGGAGCGGTGCTAGGCTCAAACCATGGGTAAAAGAGATTCTGAAACTGCTTTGTGGGTATGATTTCAAATGTATTTTGCTTTTTAGCAATGGAGCTATTGAGACAATCCATGAAATCCAATTCTGTTTGATTCCCAGCGTGATAGCTATTTGAGAGCAACACAATTGATTCATCGTCACTGATTGTGAATGCTGTATTAACCTCTTCATCCACACGAGTGGTTGAGCAACCAACAGTAAATAATAATGCGAGTAGAAAAGTATTTTTCTTCAGGATTCTCATGTCAACTGATTGAATTAACAATATCTTTAATTTCGTCTTGCGTTTTAATACTGAGATTGGCTCCAGTATCTCTAAGAGCTATTTGAATTGCTCTTGTAAATGCCTCATCAGCTTGAAAGGTGCCCGTCTCTTGTTCTCCATATCCAGTAATAAACCAATTATCAATTGATTGGTCCTTGTCATCTAGAATTTGAATATTGTATTTAAACCAAACCGAATATTTTTGATTCGCAGCCATTTGAGGAGTTAGATATTCAAATTTATCTAAACTGATATCAATACGAATAATTTTTGCAGACTTAGAATCTTCTGATTCAAAATCCACGAGAGAGAAGAATGATGAAAAGACATTTTGAAAGAGCTTCACTTGCGAGCTTCCGAAATTGATTTCTATGGAGGCTTCATTCCGCTGTACCTTCTCAGGTGAAAATATAAAGTTTTGCAGTTTTTCGTCAAACACCAATCTGGCAGAGATGTTCTCATTTTTATTTACAAGCGGTGACGGAATATACGTGTCGATGATTAGGTTTTGGGATCCACAGCCAACCAAGAGTAATGCTTGTAGGGCGATAATTTTTTTCACTGCATTATTCATATGCAGTAACAGTATACGTGCGATTGAAATAATTTAGATGGTGTTTAAAAAAAATAATCGAAAGAAAAAAGATCAATCGAGCGCATTTTCATTGAATGCTTCAATTGAGTCATCATCTGATTCTGATTCTGCATCCGGCCATATTTTTGTGAACTTTGTTCCTTCCAAGCTTAACCCTGCGATTAAACCTTTGTGTCCAAAGACAAATCCAACGATCGGATCTTGAGCTTCTGTCGAATCCAGTGAGCCCCCAGCTCCCATGTCTAATATGGCAACAGAACCATCCACGCCCACTTGCCATCCCGAACTATATATGAAGTCATCCATGGCTTCATCGTCATAGAATAAAACGATCAGATCCTTGGAGCCAATACCTAACTGAAGTCCGAGGGAACCGCTGAAGGCTCTGTAATATTGAACTTTTATATTATCCACCACCAATGCACCTTCCCCGTATTCAATGCCCAATACCAATCCGGCTTTGATCATTTTTGGGATAACCAAGATTCCTCTAGCACCATCAAGATACGTTTGCGCACCCTGAATTTCATTGGTAAAACGGTCAATGGCGCTTTCGATGGATGCATCGATTTCAGAGCTGCTTTTAGCATTGATATTTATTCCGAAGAGCATGATGAAAAGATATAGACATCCCAATGACTTCGTATAAATATTTTTATGATGGTATGGTCTCATTTTCAGTCCTTTAATATGTCTTTATATAAATCCGTTCTTCTGTCTCTGAAGAATCCCCATGATGAACGATGTTCCTGAATTGAGTCAAGATCAAATTCGTGAATAATATATTCTTCTTTATCTCTGGAACACTCTTTCACTTTTGCACCTGTACCATCTGTAATAAATGAAGAGCCATAAAACGTCATTGAGAATCTTTCATTTTTCTCTGATCCGATCCGATTTGATGCTATAACTGGGAGTGTGTTCGCAGCCGAATGTCCTTGCATAACCAGCTGCCAGGAATCTCTGGAATCAAATTCAGGTGTATCTGGTTCGCTGCCTATTGCAGTCGGATAAAAAAGGAGTTCAGCACCATTAAGTGCCATAATCCTTGCTGCTTCAGGGAACCATTGATCCCAGCAAATACCTACACCAATTTTCGCATAGCGTGTTTCGAAGACTTTGAATCCAGTATTTCCTGGATGGAAATAAAATTTTTCTTCATATCCAGGCCCATCTGGAATATGTGACTTCCTGTAAGGTGTGCTGATACTCCCATCTGCATCAATTACTGAGAGTGAATTGTAAAAAGTATTATTGTCTTTTTCGAAAAAACTAATTGGAAGGACAACAGATAACTCTTTTGCAAGTCCTGCCATTTCATCTAGAAGTGGATTGTTTTCAAATGGTTTAGCCATATTGAACTCTTCCGGCTTATTCAGACAACAAAAGTAAACGGATTCAAATAACTCTTGTATTAAGATTATTTGTGCTCCTTTACTAGCGGCCTGAGTAATGAGTTTCTTTGCATTTGTGATATTTGCTTCAGAATCTCTGGTACAAGACATCTGAGTTGCTGCTACGGTGACTGTTTTGCTCATAATGGTATTTGATTCATGTGATCAGTGGTTGTTGTTGTGTTATACAGTGCACGCATCCGCCGCCTTCTACAATTGGTCTACCCGGCACTGTTACTACACGTTTATTCTTAAATACATTTTGGATCTTTTCAATAGCATCGTCATCTTTAGCATCATTAAAAACAGGCATGACAATTCCGTTATTTGCAATATAAAAATTGATGTATGACATTGGCAGTCTTTTACCTAAAAAGGAGTCGTAAGAAGGTTGGTCAATTTTCACGATCTCATAAGCTTTTCGTTTGATATCTTTAGCATTCTTTAATCGGCTTAAATTTTCCTTAAGCCTTTCGTGGTTGCTGTCCTCAGGATTGTCCTCATTCAAAGCAATAATGATACCGCCAGGTGCGAAACAGGCAAGGTTATCTATATGCCCTCCTGTGTCGTCATATTCAAGTGCTGCAATAAGCCATATAAAATTATCCACTCCAAGGTAATTGGATAGAATTTTTTCAGCATCTTTCTTATTAAGGCCTGGGTTTCTGTTTGTGTCTAAGAGTACATCTTCTGTAATCATCAATGTCCCCTTACCATCGGTGTGAATTCCTCCACCTTCCAAAATAATGGGTGCATCGAAATATTTTGCTGACGTTAGATTGATGACCTGTTTAGCAACATTCTGATCATTTAAAAAATCAGGTCCTAGTAATTCACCATAATTGTTAAACTCCCAGTCTACGCCTCCGAGATTCTTGCCATCAGTTATGAAAGTAGGGCCGGTATCTCTACACCAGCTGTCATCAATCTGAAGATTATAAAGTCCAACGGATTGATCGATTAGATTTTTGCATTCTTCAGTATCTGAATCATTTGCAATGATCGTGATATTTTCAAAACGAGAAATTGCATTTGCAGCAGCAGCATAGCCCATTCGCATTCTACTGGTATCGGGGTAGCGGTCTAAATCTAGTCCTGTTGGCCACATCATCCAGCATTGTTGGTGAACTTCCCATTCAGCTGGCATCCAAAAACCCAAGTCTTTAGGATATTTTTTGAATTCATTCATTTTTATAAGAATCTGTGGAGGCGGCGGGAATCGAACCCGCGTCCGCTAGCTATCCATATTATGATCTACATGCTTATCACTTTCTTTAGTTTTATATTTAAAGCACCGAAAGGAAGGTATCTTTAAACACGAGCTCTTATTTTTATTTAATCAAGACGATTAGAGCAAATTGTCTTGACGAACTTGGATAATCGTCATTGATAAAGTCCTCCAAGTGAGATTCCATCAATGCCAGCTGGTTTATGCAGCTAGAGCGTAGTTGTTATTATTTGCAACTAAATTTTATTCAGATTTATTAACGAGAACTCTGAATCTCGACATGCACATAAAACTTCAACACCAACGTCGAAACCTTTGCGCCCCCTATATTTAAAAAATCGAATACTATCCTAATGGAATAATGGGAATGAATAAAGTGATTCTATTCAATCTGTTTGTTGACTGATTCCTTAATCCATTCAATGTAGTAGGGATGTGTCAGCAAACCTTTGGAATTGAAAACATAATCAAAACCTTCAAAATCCTTTTTAAGCTTTCTTTGGATTCCTTGCCCTGACATCAAATTAGAAACCATCAAGACGCGTTTGCCATCGTCTTCTGACATTTTCATGAATGTTTTAATGTCTTCTATATTTCTATTTCTTATCTCCTTTGGGGCATCATCCTGCAAGGTAAACGCCTTTATCGAATGAATGGAAGTGTATTTTTTGATGTATTGCCCGATATTATTCATTAGCTTCAATTCAATCTCATTGTCGCCTTCATCAATGGGACCATGTGCAATGATGATCAATGCTTCATTTGTAGGATCTGAGCTGATCTCATTGGTGTAATCCAATATTATTTTCTTGGCATATAAATGATCGCTGATTGGATCAAGCATTATGATTTTTTCATTGTTTATTCTTTCAACGTCAGAATATGCATAATTGTCTTCAAGTTTAAAAATGTAATTCCATTGTCTTACGAGAGTATTGTGAGGGCTACTGCTCACTGGAACAACGAAGATCTTCTCAACATTGTTGAGGATCATTTCGTTTACAGAACAAACCACATGGGATGATGTCATCATGCTCATGCCTATTGATAGAGTTGTTTGGTACTTTTTTGATAAATCCTGGACGCTATTGAATAAATCAAGATCACCGCCCGGCCCATAACCATGTGCCATGATTAATACCCCATTTTTGGTCGAGCCTTCTGCTGATACAGGCCAATAATAATTTGGTCCCATCATTTTCATCATTCCCTTAATCTGGGCATTGCCCATAGTTCCCAAACCAGGCAATGATGTTCTTAGCTGGTCATAATTTCTATCCATATTGTGCTGCATCGTAGTCGGATAACGTTTTCCCAATTCATCTTCAGAAACGTCACATTGACTCTTATTCATTGCTTGAATTGGGAATGAAAAGATGGTCAGAAATATCAGTAGGTATTTATTCATAGAATTATCTTACTTAAGCATAAACGCTTCTTATCTGTTCAGTTTTTTTAATCGGTCTGCTTGGCGTTTCCAGTCCCGTTCCTTGATCAGGGATCGTTTATCTTGTTTCTTTCTTCCTTTTGCAAGCCCAATAGAGACTTTTACATTACCATTCTTCCAATACATTGATAATGGTATCAATGTATGGCCTTTTTCATTAATCAACGTGCTAATTTTATTGATTTCTTTGCGATGCATGAGTAACTTTCTGGTGCGTGTTGACTCAGATTCATCGATGATATTTGAGCTGGCAAGAGGTGATATGTGAGCACCAATTAGAAGCAGTTCAGAACCTTTAATTGTTGCATAACTTTCTTTGATATTTCCCCTGTTAGCCCTCAAGGATTTAACTTCCCAGCCTTTGAGTGAGATTCCAGACTCGTATTCATCAATAATGAAGAAGTCAAAGCGAGCTTTTTTATTGTTAACGATTGTGTTTGCCATAGTCAGCTAAATGCATTATTTTTATGATTTCATATGCATATCATCTTCGATAAATGAATAATCATCAAGGCAATCAGGAGCGAACCTCACTTCATGGTCAATGGTCTTCAAGACTGACATTCATTCTTGCAGTCACTGGCTCCGCTATTGGTTTGGGAAATATATGGAAGTTTCCTTACATCGCAGGGGAGAATGGAGGAGGGGCTTTTGTTTTAATATATTTGGTCTGCATTTTCCTAATCGGATTTCCAATCATGGTTTCTGAGCTCATGCTTGGGAGAAAGGGAAGGAGAAATCCCATCACATCAATGAAAATTCTTGGACAAGAAGAACATGGAAATCAAAATTGGAAATGGGTTGGTTTGATAGGGTTGACGGCTGGATTTATCATTTTGTCATACTACAGCGTAATTGCCGGCTGGACTTTGCATTATTTTAAAATGTCTTTATTGGGGGAATTATCAAATCTAGATAATGAGTCTGCACAGTCTATTTTTAACGAATTAACGTCTTCTGCAGCAACCCAGTTAATTTATCACACCGCATTCATGGCAATCACCATTGCAATCATTGCTAAAGGCATTAAAGAGGGACTTGAGCGGGCTGTAAAGCTCATGATGCCTGGACTACTAATTATTTTGGTTATTTTGCTCTTCTATTCAATCTCTCAAGGAGATTTTATGGCAGGAGTGAACTTTCTACTAAAGCCTGATTTTTCAAAGGTAACGTCACAAAGCATACTCGCAGCCATGGGACAAGCATTCTTTACATTGAGTCTAGGAATGGGTTGTATCGTGATGTATGGAGCTTATTTACCAAAAAATGAATCCATCATTGGAACAACCACAACAATAATATTCTGCGATACACTCATCGCGCTATTGGCCGGCTTGGTAATTTTTCCCATTGTTTTTCAGTTTGGACTTAAGCCGACCGACGGTCCTGGATTGATATTTCTAACCCTACCACTTGCATTCAGTGAGATTTCAGGCGGTTATGTATTTTCTGGTTTATTTTTTATACTCTTGGCGTTTGCTGCTATCACCTCAGCATTGAGTTTACTTGAACCATCTGTTGCTTGGATGATTGAAAATAAAAACTATACGAGGGGAAAATCCGCACTAATCATCGGAGTTTTGATATGGTTACTCGGATTATTATCCATTTTCTCATTCAATCTACTCTCCGGCCTTAGCTTCTGGAAAGGGACTCTGTTTGATAACCTTGACTACCTATCAAGCAATATCTTGCTCCCTATGAGTGGACTGTTGTTTACAATTTTTGCAAGCTGGATCATGAAGAGGAAGCATTCTTTAGAAGAGTTATCCGATGTTTCGCGCCGCGTTTATAGCCTATGGAGATTTAGTGCGAGATACATTGCTCCAGTAGGGGTGATTTTAGTGTTTCTAAACGCAATTGGTATTATCTGATTTGAAAAAATACTCGAGAACGTTCCCGATTTATCAGCCCGTTGATGACGTCTTTAATATACTTAACGATATTGATGGCTATGACTCATTCATACCATTCTGTACTCACTCAAGAATCATTGATGAAAGGGACGATAAAATTACAGCATCACTGAGACTATCCTTTATGGGTACAAGCACTGAATTCATCACCGAAAATAAATTTAAGACAAATGAATACATCGATATGCATTTAGTAAAAGGTCCATTTAGCTCATTTAAAGCATGTTGGCTTTTCATGCCTATCAATGAACAAGAAACGCAATTGACATTTAAAATGTCTTACTCAATTAGTAACCCAATCACTGAAGTGCTATTTTCAAAGAATATCAATCTGGTAAGCCAAAGAATTGTTGAGGCTTTTAAAAAAAAGATCGAAGCCTGATTGATTAAATTTCTGGCCTAGTCAATACGTCTTTCTCAATCTTTGTCACTTTCTCATCATCGAAGTAGACCACAAGCCAGTATCGTTGATCTTTGCTGGATGGGTCGGCATTCATCCTGTTCTGATATAGATAGATATAATCCCAGCGATCAGTTTGATATGGATTGCCCATGACTGGTCCGCCTAGTAAATAACGAATCTGGCTTTTTGTCATTCCAACTTCAACTCTATCAATGTTTTCAATCTTGAGTAGATTTCCTTGCTGAAGATCTGGACGATAAACACAAGACGTGACTATAAGGCAGATTACGATTAATTTTACTAAATAATTCTTATGCATTTCTTTTGTCGTGACCCCATAATAATTTTGACCTCAGTGTTTCATAATAGTCATAGTGGCTTGGATGAATAAATTCAACCGTGTCTTCAGATTGGCAGATCATAATACAATCTCCACTTGAAATCTCAGAAATAATCTCACCATCTAAGCTGATTTCTATCATGTCATCGTTTTCATCCGTAAATTCAAGTTTGATAATGCAGTCAGAAGAAACAACCATGGGTCTATTGGTCAGTGTGTGTGGAGCAATTGGAACCAGTAAGAAGGTATCAGAGCTTGGATTTATTATTGGACCACCGCAACTCAAAGAGTATGCTGTAGAGCCAGTTGGAGTGGAGACAATATAGCCATCTCCTTCATTTGAATTTACATACTTACCATTGATTGTCGTTCGAACATTGATCATTCGCCCAGTTTTTGTTTTGTTGATAACTAAATCATTGATTGCATGCCCGATGAATCGTTCATTTTGATTATTGACCACTGATACATTCAAGAGCATTCTCGATTCAGTTTGATAGTCACCTTGGATGATTTCTTTCAGCGCATGAGAAACAAGATCTGGATTGATGTCAGTCAAGAAGCCCAATCGACCTTTATTTATCCCCGTGATTGGAACACTGTATTTACTAGCCAGTTTCGATGACTGAAGCATTGTCCCATCGCCACCAATGGAAACAATCATGTCCATATCGATTATGTTTTGTTCCTCAATCGACTGGATATTGGAAATCTCAACTTGATCACTCGACTGAGAGTAGAAGAAGAACTCAAGACTCTGATCTTTAAATGAATCAGAAAGGTCTGCTATAAGCTCACTCAGATACTCATCTTTTAGAGAACCTGTAAATAGTATTTTATTAATTGAGACAATCATAGAATTCAAATAATTTAATCCATATATAATTTCTGATAAATTATACGATATCGTATTGAATAAATCTTAGAACTATGTCTAAAAAGAAGCTGACAACAAACCGAGCTGAAATGATCTTGACTGCCATCATTGATTCTTATATTGACGAAGGAACACCCATAGGTTCAAAGAAGTTGGCATCAAATGAAGGATTTAACTTAAGCCCGGCCACTATACGAAATGTCATGTCAGATCTTGAAGATCTTGGATTCATCGCATCACCGCATACATCCTCGGGAAGGATACCCACACCAAAAGGTTATCGTTTCTTTATAGATTCTTTATTGCAACTTCAACCCTTGGAGCAGGATGAATATACATCGATTGAAAATACTGTTTCTACCCTTATGCCATCAAATAAGGATCTTGCATTGAATGTTTCTAGTACGTTATCAAATATCACAAATCTCGCAGGAATTGTCACTGTGCCTAAAAAAAAGAACAATATATTGAAAGAAATAGATTTTATACCGCTTTCTGATCAGAGAATATTGGCCATCATTGTCATTAATCAAAAAGATGTTGAAAACAAGATCCTTCAAATGAAACGAAATTACACAAGAGAAGAACTACAGCAGTCAGCAAATTATCTCAATCAAAACTATTCAGGAAGGAGTCTTGAATTTATCAAGGAAGATCTTTTGGGGCAGCTTAAAGAGACATCAGGCCTTGCAAAAACCTTAATGAATGACATCATTGATATTGCTGACGATGTACTGACTACTGATGAGAATGATGATTATTATGTTACGGGTGAAAGCCATCTCATGGATCATGATGAGCTCTCTGATATTAAGCGCCTCAAAGCACTGTTCAATGCCTTCAGTGAAAAACAAGAGTTATTAAATATCCTTGATAAAAGCCTCAGTACCAGCAATATACAGATTTTTATCGGCGAAGAATCTGGGTATAAGATATTTGATAATTGTACTCTGATTACCGCTCCATACACCAATGAAGAAGGCTCTATTGGTGTCCTTGGTGTGATTGGGCCAACCCGAATGGCCTATCAGCGCGTTATACCGATTGTCGATGTGACAGCTAAATTACTCAGCAAATCATTGAAATCTTAATAATTGCCCATATATATTTTTCATTCTAGGAGATCGCATGACCGATAATAATGAAAATGAAGTAATTGACGAAAAAGAACAGGACGATGATATAACCTCTGATTTATCTTCTGAAGATGAACATCAGGGTGATCAGGAACATCCCGATGGTGGCGAAAATCTTCAAGAAAAAATCGACGACCAATGGGATACAATTCTAAGACTGCAAGCTGAAACTGAGAATCTACGAAAGCGAAATATCAAAGATATAGAGAGTGCAGCAAAAGGCTCTATCGAAAGAGTCTTTCACGAAATCCTCCCTGTGATTGATAGTTTTGAGATCGGAATGACAATTGATACAAATTCAAACGATGGGATTGAGACGTTCATAGCAGGTCAACATGCGACCTATAAGCAATTTATTTCCATGCTTGATAAGTTTTCAATCGAGGTTATTGACCCCGAAGGTATGAAATATGACTCAGAAAATCACGAAGTCGTAAGCATGATTAATGATGACAATATAGAGCCTGGCTATATTGTAAATGTCATCCAGAAAGGTTACAGACTTCAAAATAGATTGCTTAGACCTGCAAGAGTCATCGTTTCATCAGAAATAAAAAAAGACTGATATTTCCTTGAAAAATAATAAAGCGGACATATATATCCGTTAGAACCTACTTAAAAATGGAGAAAACAAAATGGGTAGAGTAATTGGAATAGATCTTGGTACAACCAATTCTTGCATTGCAGTAATGGATGGTGATCAGGCCAAGGTTATTGAAAATTCAGAGGGTGATCGAACAACCCCATCAATCGTAGCTTATTCAAAAGAAGATGATCGAGTATTAGTTGGACAATCTGCAAAACGTCAAGCCATCAGTAATCCTGAGAATACGCTTTTTGCCATCAAAAGACTCATAGGAAGGAAGCACGATGACAGCGTTGTGAAGAAGGACGCTGACAAAGCTCCTTATAAAATTGTTAAAGCAGACAATGGTGATGCTTGGGTCAGTGCAGGTGACAAAGAAATGGCTCCGCCTGCGATTTCAGCAGAGGTACTAAGAAAGATGAAAGAAACTGCCGAAAGTTACCTTGGCGAAAGTATTTCGGAAGCTGTTATCACTGTCCCTGCATATTTCAATGATTCCCAACGACAAGCAACCAAGGATGCTGGAAAAATCGCAGGACTGGAGGTTAGACGGATCATCAATGAACCCACAGCAGCAGCTTTGGCATATGGAATGGACAAAAAGCGAGGCGACAAGAAAATTGCCGTGTATGACTTAGGTGGTGGAACATTTGATGTATCGATCATAGAAATCGCAGATGTGGATGGAGAAAATCAATTTGAGGTATTGGCGACAAACGGCGATACGTTCCTTGGCGGAGAAGATTTTGACATAAGAGTTATCGATCATTTACTGAGTGAATTTCAAAATCAAACAGGCATGGATGTGTCAAAAGATCCTCAAGCGGTCCAAAGGTTAAAAGAAGCTGCAGAGAAAGCAAAAATAGAGTTGTCTAATCAAGCTCAAACAGATATTAATTTACCATACCTGACGGCAGATGCATCTGGACCAAAACATTTGAATCTGACTCTGACAAGGGCAAAGTTGGAGTCTTTGGTTGAGGACTTAATCGTTCAAACCATAGAGCCCTGCAAAACAGCACTGAACGATGCTGGTTTATCTACAAGTGAAATCAATGATGTCATTTTAGTTGGCGGACAAACACGAATGCCAAAAGTACAAGACGAAGTGAAATCATTTTTTGGCGTGGAACCTAGAAAAGATGTTAACCCAGACGAAGCAGTTGCTATTGGTGCTGCAATTCAAGGTGGTGTGCTCTCCGGAGATGTAAAAGATGTCCTACTATTAGACGTTACTCCATTGTCTTTGGGTATAGAAACGCTGGGCGCTGTTACGACAAAACTAATTGAGAAGAACACTACAATACCCACAAAAGCAGAACAAATATTCTCAACAGCAGAAGACAATCAAACAGCAGTTACAATTCATGTACTCCAAGGTGAACGTGAGCGCGCCCAAGACAATAAATCACTTGGACGTTTTGATTTAACAGACATTCCTTCAAAGCCAAGAGGGATGCCTCAAATTGAAGTTGCTTTTGACATTGATGCAAATGGAATCATCAATGTATCAGCCACAGACAAAGAGACCGGAAAAGAGCAGAAGATTGTCATTAAAGCATCCAGCGGTCTATCAGAAGACGAAATCGAAAAAATGATCTCTGATGCTGAATCAAACGCTGACAGTGATAAAGATTTCAGACAACTGGTCGATATAAAGAATCAATCGGATCAGGTGATACATGCAACTGAAAAGTCACTAGACGAGCTGGGTGAAAAAGTCACCAATGAGGAGCGATCAAATGTCGAATCTGCATTGAATGACTTGAAGGAATCTCTTAAATCTGATGATAAGGATAAAATTGAATCCAAGCTTAAAGCATTGTCAGAGGCATCTGTTGGAATCGCTCAAAAGGCATTCGAAGAGGCCCAAGCCAATGCAAATGATGAGCCATCTAGTGATGACTCAGCAGATGAGAATGTGGTTGATGCTGAATATGAGGAAGTTGATTCTGAAGAGAATAAAGATACTCATTAACTAAGCAGTATTAATACTTAATCAAACAGGGCATCAAAAACCCTGTTTGATTATATTTGGGGAATGAAATGAGCGAACAAGATTTATATCAAACATTGGGTGTCGAAAAGAACTCGTCAGATGCAGATATAAAGAAAGCTTACAGAAAGCTTGCGATGAAATATCACCCAGACAGAAATCCAGGAGACTCAAACGCTGAGCAACAATTTAAATCGATTCAAAAAGCATATGCTGTTTTATCAGACAAGCAAAAAAGAGCAGCATACGATCAATTTGGACATGCAGGAGTCAACCCACAAGGAGGTATGGGCGGTGGTTTTAACACTGGTGAAGCGTTCAATGACATATTTGGAGATGTTTTTGGAGATATTTTTGGAGGCGGAAGAGGGCAAGCTCGCCGATCATCTGCGCAACGCGGATCCGACCTTAAATACGAGATAAATCTCACCTTGGAACAAGCCGTTTTTGGTGACAAAATCAATATTGATATTCCTTCTTACAACCATTGCGACACTTGCCATGGTTCTGGAGCAAAAGAAGGTACATCAGCTACACGTTGTGTAAAATGTGATGGACGAGGTGCAGTGAGAGTCCAGCAGGGTTTTTTCACACTACAACAAACGTGTCCGCATTGTAGGGGCTCAGGAGAAACCATTAAAGACCCTTGTTTAGATTGTTCCGGCTCAGGACGAAAGAGATCCAATAGAACCATTTCAATCAAAATACCAGCAGGCGTTGATAACGCTGATCGTATTCGACTTTCTGGGGAAGGTGAAGCAGGCATCAAGGGTGGACCTTCGGGTGATCTGTATGTTGATGTGTTAGTTAAAAAACACGACATTTTCGATAGAGACGGGAATCAACTCATATGCACAATACCGATCAGCTTTGGAAAAGCAGTGCTTGGTGGAAACGTCGAAGTCCCAACAATCGATGGTGCAGTAAACTTAACAATCCCTTCCGAGACTCAATCTGGAAAAACGTTTAGGCTGAAAGGAAAGGGGATTCGATCTTATAGAGAAAATGTCATGGGAGATCTCTATTGCACTGTTCAGGTGGAAACACCAGTTAGTCTCACTGATGAGCAAAAAGAAATGTTAAGAGGGTTTGATGATTCAATTAATAATAGCAATACAGATCATCGCCCCAATAAAAAATCATGGACTGAAAGTGTCAGTCAGTTTTTTAAGCGAATGAGCGAATAAAAAACATTTTTTTGGTGACATCGGAACCATTTGGCCCTAATATAATTCTGGTTCCAAACTTCTCTTGGGAAGGGCTCAAAAGTCCTTCCCTTTTTTTAGAACCAAAACAGGTACTGAAGGAAGAAATTTGAAAGACGCAATACTGACACTCGAAGATGGTACAACATTCTCAGGTAAGTCTATTGGTATTGATTCACATACAGTGGGTGAAGTGGTTTTTAATACTTCCATGACTGGGTACCAAGAAATCATTACAGACCCGTCATACCATAATCAAATCGTCACCTTAACCTATCCTCACATTGGAAATACTGGAACCAATGACGAAGATAATGAGAGTAGAAATTCATTCATCTCAGGTTTGGTTATCAGAGAAAGCTCACCAATTCCAAGTAACTGGAGAAATAAGCTCAGTCTAGAAGAGTTTATGGTAAGCAATCAAATTGTAGGTATATCTAATATTGATACGAGAAAACTGACCAATCACTTACGGAATCACGGATCCATGAATGCCTGCCTGAGTGCAGATGGGTTGAGTACGAATGATGCACTGTCTGAGGCAAAATCATTCCCAGGCCTAGCAGGCTTAGATCTTGCAAAAGTAGTTTCAACTAAATCTCCTTATGAATTCTCGCCGATCCTTGATTCATCAGATAATCAGTTTCATATTGTTGCCATAGACTTTGGCATTAAGGCAAATATTCTTAATCTATTGTCTCAAAACGGTTGCAAAATCACCGTAATTCCAGCTCAGTCAACATTTGATCAAGTAATGTCATACGATCCTGATGGGGTTTTCCTATCCAATGGTCCTGGTGATCCTGAGCCATGTGGCTATGCAATTAAATGCATTAGAGAGCTTCTTCAGTCAAATATACCAATCTTTGGAATCTGTCTGGGCCACCAACTACTGGCTATCGCATCGGGTGCAAAAACTAAGAAAATGAAATTTGGTCATCACGGAGCCAACCATCCTGTGATCGACACTGAATCTGGAGTTGTGCACATCACAAGTCAGAATCACGGTTTCATGGTGAATGAAAAGACTGTGCCAGAAAACGTAAGAATTACACATAAATCACTCTTTGATCAGTCCATCCAGGGGATAGAAATCACAGATAAAAACGCATTCAGTTTTCAGGGCCACCCTGAAGCAAGTCCGGGTCCTCATGACATACAGCCATTGTTTGAAAAATTTATAACGAATATAAGAAATGCCAAAAAGAACTGACATTGAGTCAATATTGATCATCGGAGCAGGGCCAATAATTATTGGCCAAGCTTGTGAATTTGACTATTCAGGAACTCAGGCGTGCAAAGCACTTCGCGAAGAAGGGTATAAAATCATCTTGGTCAATTCAAACCCAGCAACAATTATGACTGACCCAGAGGTTGCAGATTCAATTTATATTGAACCAATAAACTGGCAAACGCTGGAAAAAATTATTGATATAGAACGTCCTGACGTCCTATTGCCCACGATGGGTGGTCAAACCGCACTTAATACGGCTCTTGATCTTGCCTCTAGAGGAATACTTGAGAAATACAATGTAGAGATGATTGGAGCGACGAAAGATGCAATTGATACTGCTGAAGATAGAGAGCTTTTTAAAAAAGCGATGAGCGAGATCGATATCGATGTTGCAAAATCTGAAATTGCAAACACACTAGACGATGCGATCAGTATTGCAAATTCAATTAATTACCCTTTGATTATAAGACCATCTTTTACACTAGGTGGCAGTGGCGGTGGCATTGCAAATAATGAAGATGAGTTAGTCACTATTGTTAAGCGTGGCCTTGAGTTATCGCCCACCACGGAAGTTTTAATCGAAGAATCACTTTTGGGCTGGAAAGAATATGAAATGGAGGTTGTCAGAGATAAAAATGATAATGCCATCATTATATGCTCGATTGAAAATGTCGACCCAATGGGGGTTCATACAGGAGACTCCATAACCGTCGCACCTGCTCAGACACTGACCGATAAGGAATATCAGATAATGAGAAATTACTCTATTGCGATTCTCAGAAGAATTGGTGTCGATACTGGTGGTTCGAATGTTCAATTTGCGGTCAATCAAGACAACGGAAGAATCATCGTGATAGAAATGAATCCGAGAGTTTCTCGTTCATCAGCACTGGCCTCAAAAGCAACAGGATTTCCAATCGCGAAAATTGCTGCAAAACTTGCTATTGGGTATTCACTTGACGAGTTATCAAACGACATAACCGGCGGACTTACGCCTGCTTCATTTGAACCCACAATTGATTATGTAGTCACAAAAATACCAAAATTTACATTCGAAAAGTTTCCAGGTGCTAACTCAACACTCACGACACAGATGAAATCAGTTGGAGAAGCGATGGCATTTGGTAGAAACATTCAGGAGTCACTCCAGAAAGCGATCAGAAGCTTAGAAAATAATCATGATGGATTTACCGACATTTCAGTCGAAGAAAATTTCGATCAGATGTTAATGAACCCTAATCCTGACCGAATATTATACGTGGCTCAAGCATTTAGAGAAGGCTACTCTTTAGAAGGCATTTACGAGTTAACAAAAATTGACCCCTGGTATTTGGCATACATTGAAGAATTGATGACAATTGAATCTGTGATCATTGATTCGGATATCGAAACCATTGATCGAGATACGATGCATTCATTAAAATCCAAAGGCTTTTCGGATGCTAGATTAGCAAAGCTGCTCGCAGTCGATGAGAATGATGTTAGAAAAATGAGGCTTTCAGAAAACATTCTTCCGGTCTATAAACGAGTGGATACTTGTGCGGCGGAATTTAAAACAACAACCGCATATTTATATTCAACGTATGACGATGAATGCGAATCATTCCCTTCTCCTAAAGATAAAATTGTCATACTCGGGGGCGGACCAAATAGAATCGGGCAGGGCATCGAATTTGACTACTGTTGCGTTCATGCAGCCATGGCTGTTAGCGATGCCGGCTATGAATCCATAATGATCAATTGTAATCCAGAAACTGTATCCACAGACTACGACACTTCAGATCGGCTCTATTTTGAGCCACTCACCTTTGAAGATGTTATGTCGGTTATCGATCTTGAAAAACCAAAAGGCGTCATTGTTCAATTTGGAGGTCAGACTCCATTGAAGCTCGCTCAGCAGCTCAAAGATGCAGGTGCTCCCATCATTGGCACACAACCAGAGTCTATTGATCAAGCTGAAGACAGAGAGCTATTTAAAAAAATGGTCCAGGAACTGGAATTATTACAACCATATAACGAGGTTGCTACAAATATAGATGAAGCGTTAAAGAATGCCCAAAAAGTTGAATACCCGCTTGTTGTGAGACCATCCTATGTACTTGGTGGAAGAGCGATGGAGATTGTTTATAGTGACGATGAGCTTGAAACATACATGAACGAGGCAGTAAAGGTTTCGAATAAATCACCGGTCCTTCTTGATCATTTCCTAAACAAGGCCATAGAGGTAGACATCGATGCTGTTTCTGATGGTAACGATATCCTCATTGGAGGATTAATGGAACACATTGAGCAGGCAGGCGTTCACTCGGGTGACTCGTCGTGTTCTATTCCTGCTTTCAGTCTGACAAAGGAGATTCAGGATGAAATTGCTCAACAGATGAAAGAATTTACAATGAGACTGGGTGTGATTGGCTTAGTAAACGCTCAGTTTGCAGTAAGAAAAGATAAAATATTTGTCTTAGAGGTCAATCCCAGAGCATCCAGGACCGTACCATTTGTTTCAAAAGCAACGGGGCTTCAGCTGGCTAAAATTGCTGCAAAAGTTATGATCGGTATCAGCCTTAAAGAGCAAGGATGCCTTGATCAGGTTATCCCTGATTTTTATTCGGTGAAAGGACCGGTTTTCCCATTTAACAAGTTTCCTGATACGGATCCAATACTCGGACCAGAGATGAAATCAACGGGAGAGGTGATGGGAACTGGAAAAACATTTGGAGAAGCTTACATAAAATCTCAGTATGCGGCAGGCATTCATATCCCGGACAAAGGTAAAGTGTTTATTTCAGTCAGAGAACCTGATAAAAACGAGAAACTCATTGAGTTAGGGAAATTCTTCATTAATGAAGAATTTAAAATCATAGCGACCACGGGAACAGCAACGTTTTTGAAAAGACATGGCATCGAATGTCAACAAATTAATAAAGTTCGAGAAGGCTCACCCCATATCGTTGAACTCATTAAAGTAAAAGACATCGAATTAATTGTAAACACAACTGAGGGGAAACAATCCATTCAGGAGTCTTTTTCAATTAGAGCGGAAGCGGTTATATCAGGCATTACTTACTATACAAGCCTTGAGGCAGCATATGCGACAATGTCATCGTTCGATTTTCTTGGAGATGTTTCAGTTAATCGACTTCAGGACTATAATGTAAAAGATGGATAGAACAATAATGACAGTTAGGGGAGCCGAGCTTCTCCGTGAAGAATTAAAAAAACTTAAGTCGGGTGATCGGCCTGAGATTATAAAAGCCATTGCAACAGCAAGAGAGTTTGGAGATCTAAAAGAAAATGCTGAATATCACGCCGCTAAAGAAAAACAAAGTTTTATCGAAGGTAGGATCAATGAAATAGAGTCAAAATTATCAAACTCTGAGGTTATTGATGTTACAAAACTTTCTGTTACTAACAAAGTTATTTTTGGAAGTACGGTCACAATCCTTAATTTGAAAGATGATGACGTCATCACTTATAAAATTGTTGGTGAAGACGAGTCAGACGTTGAGAGTGGTTTACTGTCCTATAAATCTCCGTTATCAAAAGCAATGATAGGAAAAAGCAATGATGATTTGGTGGAACTCATAACTCCTGAAATGACTCAAAACTTCCAAATTATAGATATTTCATATAATTAGATCATGACGAATCGACACTGGAGAAAGTCTCAATCAGAGGACTTTTTTATAAAAGATTCTAGACGAAAAGGCTATAGGTCAAGATCCGTTTACAAACTTTCAGAAATTGATGATAGATTTAACATCTTTAAGAACGTCAAATCAGTCATCGACATTGGTTCGTGCCCCGGAGGATGGAGTGATTTTGCAAGACGTAGAATCAAAAAAGGGAAAGTCATTGCTATCGATATCAATGAAATGGAACCGATCGGAGGCGTCACATTTATCCATGGAAGCATTGAAGATCAAACACTGCAAGACAATGTATTTGGACAAAACAACAAAGAAAAGTTTGATCTTATTATTTCAGATATGTCACCCAACAAGTCAGGCAATAAGGTCAGCGATCAATATAAATTTTATAATATTGCAGATGGCATACTTGAATTCTCACAAAATGTTCTTATATCTAAGGGAGTGCTTGTAATGAAGGTTTTTATTGGCCATGGTTTTGAAGAATTTAAATCTGACCTGAAAGAGAATTTCGAAAGAGTTAGCTACTTTAAACCAAAGTCATCGAGACGAGAGAGCAGAGAAACCTACGTGATAGCTAAAAACATTAGGTATAATTGATTTATGAATAATTTCTTTAAGAATACACTTGTCTGGATAGTCATTGCGATCGTGATGCTGTCCTTTTTCCAGTCTTTTTCGCCTAATACAATGAGGCAGCAGACACTGGATTATTCGACATTTCTAGAGTTAGTTAGGACTGGAAATGTCAGCGAAGTTGTTTTCGAGAACGAAATAATCAAAGCAAAAAGAATAAACGGTGATCGTTTTGTTACATATAATCCTGAAACCGATAACACAGCTTTGATAGGCGAATTAAATCGTTCTGGTGTGAACATAAGTGCGAGCCCACAGAAAGAGCAGAACTTATTCGTCAGCTTACTCATCAATTCTTTTCCGGTAATACTGCTAATAGGTGTTTGGATATATTTCATGCGCCAAATGCAAGGCGGCATTGGCGGTGGTCGCGGTGCCATGAGTTTTGGAAAAAGCAAAGCCAAATTATTGGGTGAAGACCAGGTGAAAGTAACATTTGCTGACGTTGCCGGTATTGAGGAAGCAAAGGAAGAAGTTGTTGAAATTGTGGAATTTTTAAAAGATCCATCAAAGTTCCAACGATTGGGTGGGAAAATCCCAAGAGGAGTCTTGATGGTGGGATCACCTGGGACAGGAAAGACACTTCTCGCTAGAGCCATTGCAGGTGAGGCAAAAGTCCCATTTTTCACAATATCGGGTTCAGATTTTGTAGAAATGTTTGTAGGTGTCGGAGCTTCCAGGGTCAGAGATATGTTTCAAGAAGCAAAAGGTCATTCTCCATGTATTATTTTCATCGATGAAATTGATGCAGTCGGCAGACAAAGGGGTGCTGGCTTAGGCGGTGGCCACGATGAAAGAGAGCAGACGCTTAATCAGCTTCTGGTAGAAATGGATGGATTTGAAGACAATGTTGGTGTCATAGTCATAGCGGCAACCAATCGTCCAGATGTATTAGATGCTGCACTCTTAAGGCCTGGTAGATTTGATCGTCAAGTGGTTGTTCCATTGCCTGATGTCAGGGGCAGAGAGCAAATTCTTAAAGTTCATATGAGAAAAGTACCTCTTGATAAGAATGTAAAACCTTCAATCATCGCGAGAGGCACGCCGGGTTTTTCTGGGGCAGATTTGGCTAACCTAGTCAATGAATCAGCTTTGATTGCGGCTCGAGGAAATAAAAAGCATGTAACGATGGATGACTTAGAAAAAGCGAAAGATAAAATCATGATGGGTGCAGAGAGAAGATCTCTGGTAATGAGTGAGGCTGAAAAAAAGCTTACTGCCTATCACGAAGCAGGCCATGCCATTGTTGGCCTTAATCTGGATGACCATGACCCTGTATATAAAGTAACAATTGTTCCCCGTGGAAGAGCGCTCGGAGTCACAATGTTTCTTCCCGAGGAAGATAAATACAGCATAAGCAAGAAGAGACTCATGGGTCAAATCACAAGCCTGTTTGGCGGAAGAGTTGCTGAGGAAATTATATTTGGCAAAGATGCAGTCACGACTGGTGCATCTAACGATATTGAGCGTGCAACAGAAATAGCGAGAAATATGGTCACAAAATGGGGCTTGTCTGACAAATTAGGACCTCTTGCCTATAGCGATGATGAAGGCGAAGTATTTCTTGGACGATCCGTCACACAAACCAAACATATGTCAGATGGAACTGCTAAAACAATCGATGAAGAGGTGAGAAAAATAATTGACCATGCATACTCTGTAGCAACAAAAATTTTACAAAAACATAATCAAAGACTGCATAACATGGCTGAAGCGCTTATGAAATATGAAACCATTGAAGAATCTCAGATCGCGGACATCATGAATGATAAGGAACCCAGACCGCCTGAAGATTGGAATTCGGATGATCATGACTCTGATGATCCTTCTACACCAAATATTGGTGATCCAGCAACACAACATTAAGTTTCACGTTAACTCCATAAAAAATAATGGATTTAACAGTTGCCAAAGCTATACAATACACGCCTTTAGAATATAGTGACTTAAAATGAGTACACAGATAGAAAAAGTTTTTGGCACAGATGGTATCAGAGGAAAAGTGGGCGAGCATCCCATGACTATTGATTTTGCCATGAGATTAGCATCATCAATTGCTAAAGTTATGACCCCCAATGGCGGGAAAGTTGCCATTGGTAAAGACACGCGAATTTCTGGATACATGTTTGAATCAGCTCTTGAGTCTGCTTTTGTAGCATATGGTCTTGAGGTAATACTGTTGGGCCCACTTCCATCACCTGCTATTGCTTATTACACAATTCAACAAAATTGTGATTTTGGAATCGTCATCAGTGCTTCACATAATTCCTATGAATACAACGGGATTAAAATCATTAACCACATGGGTGAGAAAATTGATCGTGAGATTGAAAGCATTATTGAATCCAAACTCTCGGACGCACCGATAACAAAAACTGCTGAAACATTAGGCAAGGCAAAGATTTCAAATACATCAAGAAGTCTTTATAAATCGCTATTGATGTCAATATTCGATGACATTGACCATCATTTACCTCTTAAGGGTTTTAAAATCGTCGTGGATGCATCAAATGGTGCCGCATATAAAATTGCTCCACAGGTGCTTCTGGATTTGGGTGCAGATGTCATTCCAATTGCGTGTTCACCCAATGGAAAAAATATCAATCTAGATTGTGGGTCGACACACCCAGAAATTCTTAAAAAAACAGTCGTTGCAACAGAATCGAATCTAGGAATAGGACTCGATGGTGATGCTGACAGAATTCTAATTGTCGATGAGCAAGGGGCAGTTTTAGACGGTGACCAGATTCTTTTTATCCTGGCAAATGCGAATATGAGTAATAAAACATTCAATCATAAAGTTGTGGGAACAATTACCACAAATTCTGGTCTTGAAATGAAATTAAAAGACTTAAATATCGACCTATATCGTTCCGATGTTGGCGATAAGAATGTTTATTCCATGATGAAAAAAACGGGTGCCATCATCGGCGGTGAGTCATCAGGTCATATCATTAATTCTGAATATTCACCAACTGGCGATGCTCTTCTGACAGGCCTCATCATCATTAAGGAATCCATTATCAATAGTTTAAATATAAGCGATCTTGTGGCTGATCTTGAACTCTTGCCTGTATTGA
The DNA here is from genome assembly GCA_002717445.1 of Gammaproteobacteria bacterium. GTDB lineage: Bacteria > Pseudomonadota > Gammaproteobacteria > Steroidobacterales > UBA11654 > CACPJA01. Next base: position 39,286 of record PBDY01000019.1, read on the forward strand.
ATGAAAATTTAGATATCGAAAATTTAAATAACATTACTGACGACTTCTTGCGCCATCTTGCAAATACGATCAATTCAGAGAATCAAGACGGAAGAGTGATAATAAGAGCGTCCGGTACTGAGCCGCTTATCAGGATATCGATTGAGAACACTGATCAAGTGACTTCAAATAGTCTTCTAAAGTTTATTGTCGATAGCATCAAAACAAATGGATAAAAAATATTTCATCGCTGCAAATTGGAAGATGAATGCCGACTTGTCATTCATCAATGAGTATTTCTCTGCATTTAAATCAGAGTTAGAAAACTCCAATGACATGATCATATGTCCACCGGATATATACCTTCAGTCTGTAATGGATAAAGCACCAAGTTTTATCAGTATTGGCGCTCAGAATATTTCTCAACATGAAGTCGGCGCTTTTACTGGAGAATGTTCAGGCCATATGCTTGCAGATCATTCAATTGAGTATGTAATCATTGGTCATTCTGAAAGACGTGAATATCATCGTGAAAGCAATGAAGAAATAAAATTAAAACTACTAAAGGCCATAGAAAATAATTTAATCCCTATTCTATGTATCGGCGAATCCATTGAGCAAAGAGAATCGGATCAAACGTTCGAGGTCATAGGGCAACAAATAAGAAGAGTCTTGGATCGTGATATTCTATCAGCAGACACACAGTTCCTTATTGCTTATGAACCAATTTGGGCCATTGGTACAGGCTTGACTGCAACGCCAGAAATGGCTAATGAAGTACATGCCTTCATTCAGTCCATATTGAATGAAATTCATTCATCCAAAATTATCCCTATCTTATATGGCGGGAGCATGAAATCTTCAAATGCAAAAGAATTGCTTCAGATGGAGCATATTCATGGAGGTTTGATAGGTGGTGCATCTCTTGATGCTTCTGAATTTATAAAAATATATAATATTGCCGAGGAAATAAGAAATGGCTAATGCAAATTCAATATTACTAAGCGTTCATGTAATCACTGCAATTGTGATTGTGGTATTGATTCTTTTACAAAAAGGAAAAGGTGCTGACATGGGCTCGGCATTTGGTGCCGGCGCATCCGGTACACTTTTTGGAGCCAAAGGATCTGCAAATTTTCTATCCAGAACAACAGCGGTACTTGCTAGTGTATTTTTTATCACCAGCCTTACGCTGGCCTATTTAAATAAAGGAACGGTTGTTTCTGATAGTGTTCTGGATCAAGTGGAATCACCAAATGTGGTTCCAAAAGAGACCATTGAAAGCGAACCTCAAATACCACAAGAATAATTAGTCTCTAGCCGATGTGGTGGAATCTGGTAGACACGCTGTCTTGAGGGGGCAGTGGCGCAAGCTGTGCCGGTTCGAGTCCGGCCATCGGCAGAGTTTTATTTCACAGAAAATGACTAATATTTTGGATGATTGCATTTAAAAAATGATACAATTCATCGCGTTTTAAGACACATTTAGAGTTTCCATAGAGATGCTTGAAAATTATCTGCCAATCGCAATTTTTATTATCATAGCCGTCGTTCTTGGCCTATTGATGCTTGGTTTGGGTTTTCTCTTTGGGAAGGGCGCTAAGACGAAAGCTAAATTATCACCATATGAATGTGGATTCGAAGAATTTGAAGACGCACGAATACCGTTTGATGTCAGATATTACTTAGTCGCAATTCTTTTTATTATCTTTGATCTTGAGATCGCATTCCTATTCCCTTGGGCTATTGCTCTTGATCAAATTGGTCATGTAGGCCTTATATCGATGGTTATTTTTCTTTTTGTTTTGGTTATAGGGTTTGTGTACGAGTGGAATAAAGGAGCATTGGATTGGGATTAGATGCTGATAACAATTTAATTGATCAACAAGGTCCCGGATTTATCATCACATCGGTTGATAAGCTTGTTAATTGGGCAAGAACAGGGTCAATGTGGCCAGTGACATTTGGTTTGGCATGTTGTGCCATTGAAATGATGCATGCAGGTGCAGCCAGGTATGATACCGATCGTTTTGGTGTCTTCTTTAGGCCCAGCCCAAGACAATCAGATGTCATGATTGTTGCAGGCACCTTGGTTAATAAAATGGCCCCTGCACTTCGAAAAGTATATGACCAAATGGCTGAGCCTAAATGGGTTATTTCAATGGGATCATGTGCGAACGGAGGAGGCTACTACCATCATTCGTATTCAGTAGTTAGAGGTTGTGATCAAATTCTTCCAGTCGATATTTATGTACCGGGTTGCCCACCAACATCTGAAGCACTGATCAATGGAATTATAGAGCTTCAGGAAAAAATAAAAAAAGAAGAATCTGTAGCACATGGATAATCAGAGGAAAATAGAGATTCTAGAAAAAAAACTTGAAGCATATGATATTGATGTTTCATTGAATCAATCCAACCCCGAAATCAAAGTCAATCGAGAACAGCTCATTGAAGTTTCTCATGCTCTGAAGAAAAATGAAGCCTATGAAATCCTAATCGATGTCATAGCAGTTGATTATCTTACATATGGGAATGCTGACTGGAAAACCAATGATGCAACCCACACAGGCTATTCTCGTGCAGTAAAACCAACAATTATTCCAGACATAGATGATACATTCGAAGACAGATTCGCTGTTTTTTATCAATTGCTTTCTGTAACAGATAATCAGCGGCTCACCCTAAAAGTATTCGCATCAGAAAGCAATCCTCCAACCGTACCATCTCTTATCGATATTTGGAGCAGTGCCGATTGGTTTGAAAGGGAAGCTTTTGACTTGATGGGCATTCATTTTGAAGGTCATCCCGATCTTCGAAGAATACTCACTGATTATGGTTTTATCGGCCATCCATTTAGAAAAGATTTCCCAACCAATGGAAATCTTGAGGTTGTATATGATGAAAAAAAAGGTGAGGTGGTCTATCAACCTGTTTCAATATCAACTCGTCCAGGTGTGCCAAGGGTCATAAGGAATCAAAATGACTGAAAGCAATCTCAAGCTTAATTTTGGTCCACAACATCCAGCAGCTCATGGCGTTTTGAGATTAATCATGGAGATGGATGGTGAAGTGATTATAAATCTTGATCCTCATATTGGCCTTTTACATAGAGGCACTGAAAAACTGGCTGAAATAAAACCATACAACCATTCCATTGGGTACATGGACAGAATGGACTATGTCTCAATGATGTGTTGTGAGCATCCTTACGTTTTAGCTATTGAAAGTCTTTTGGATATAACCCCTCCCAAAAGAGCCCAATACATTCGTGTGATGTTTGATGAAATCACAAGAATATTGAATCATTTATTATGGCTGGGTTGCCATGGACTAGATATCGGAGCTATGGCTTTATTTCTTTACTGTTTCAGGGAGAGGGAGGATCTATATGATGCATATGAGGCAGTTTCAGGCGCCAGAATGCATGCGACTTATTATAGGCCTGGTGGTGTCTATCGTGACTTGCCGGAAGAGATGCCTCAATACAAAGCAAATAAATTTATATCAGAGAAGAAAGTTAAAAGGCTTAACTATAATCGCGAAGGTTCATTGCTTGATTTTATCGAAGATTTCACAAATCGATTTCCATCTTTAGTGGATGAGTATGAAACATTGCTCACCGATAACCGCATATGGAAACAAAGGACGGTCGATATTGGTGTTGTAACACCAGAAAGAGCAATGCAGCTTGGCTTTACAGGTCCTATGTTAAGAGGTTCTGGCATCGAGTGGGATCTTAGAAGAAATCAAAGCTATGAAGTGTATGATGAGCTAGATTTTCTGATTCCGGTTGGTGTCAATGGCGATTGTTACGATCGTTATCTGGTCAGAATCGAAGAAATGAGACAATCCAATATGATCATTCAACAATGCATCAGATGGCTCAGAGAAAATCAAGGCCCGGTCATGATCGGGGATCATAAATACAGACCACCGAAGAGAGATTCAATGAAACATGATATGGAATCTTTGATATATCATTTTAAACACTTCACTGAAGGTTATTCTGTTCCCGAAGGAAACACCTATAAGGCCATTGAGCACCCAAAAGGTGAATTTGGTGTTTTCTTGCTTTCTGATGGTGCCAATAAACCATATCGATTAAAAGTCAGGGCGCCAAGTTTTGCCCATTTGGCAGCCATTGACGAAATGTCCAAAGGCCACATGTTGGCAGATGTAGTATCAATCATTGGAACCTTAGACATTGTTTTTGGTGAAATAGATAGATAAATATGAACGAATTACTGACACCTGAAACAAAAAAAGAAATGGACCATTGGCTGAATAAGTTTCCAAAGGGAAAACAACGTTCCGCAATCATTGGGTCGCTTCATGCCGTTCAACATCAAAACGAAGGGTTCTTAACATCTGAACTCATGGATGCAGTAGCCAATTATCTCGATGTACCAAAAATCCAAGTCTATGAAGTGGCAACATTCTATTCAATGTTTCAAACAAAACCAGCAGGCAAACATGAAATCTCAGTCTGCACTAATATCTCATGCATGCTTAGAGGTTCCGATGCAATACTCAATCATATTGAACATAAGCTGGGCATCAATGTTGGTGAATCAACGTCCGATGGAAAAATCTTCTTAAAAGAAGAAGAAGAATGCCTTGCTGCATGCACTGGGGCACCAATGATGATGGTGGATCACGTTTATATCGAAAATATAGACATAAAAAAGGTTGATGAAGTGATTGACAAACTGACCAGTAAATCATGAGCAAATTAAACCAAGTCATATATTCAAACATCAATGATTCAAATTCATGGACCATCGATGAGTATCTAAAACAAGGCGGATACTCTGTCTGGAAGGACATACTTGCAGATCAAGAAAATAAAAACAGTAACTGGATCATTGAGGAAGTTAAAAAATCCGGACTGAGAGGCAGGGGTGGTGCCGGATTTCCAACAGGCCTTAAATGGAGCTTCATGCCTAACAACGATGATCAAAAATACATCGTCTGCAACTCAGATGAGAGCGAACCGGGTACTTGTCATGACAGAGACATTCTCAAATACAACCCTCATGTGCTCGTTGAAGGAATGGCTATTGCTGCTTATGCGATTGGAGCAACCGTTGGATATAACTATGTCAGGGGTGAGTTCATGCTTGAATGTTACCCACGCATTGAAGCTGCTGTGAAAGAGGCTTATGAAGCTGGCTTACTGGGAGGCAACATACTAGAGTCTGGCGTTGATTTTGATCTTTATAATTTTCTTGGGGCAGGCGCATATATTTGCGGAGAAGAAACGGGGTTGCTTGAATCTTTAGAGGGAAAACAAGGAAAACCCAGATTTAAACCACCATTTCCAGCCAATTTCGGACTCTATGGGAAACCCACAACTGTCAACAACACACAAACACTGGCAAGCATTCCGAAAATAATTGAGAATGGCTCAAAATGGTACTCTGACTTTGGAACAGAAAAATCCCCTGGCACGCTTATCTTTTCAATCTCAGGACACATTAATAATCCAGGTAATTATGAACTCCCGCTTGGGCTGACTTTCAATGAAGTGATTGAGATAGCGGGCGGAATCTTGGATGAAAGAAAGCTCAAGGCAGTTATTCCCGGTGGTTCATCGACAAAAGTCCTTCCGGCAAAGATTATAGAAAACTGCACCATGGACTACGAATCGCTTCAAAGTGCCGATTCTGCATTGGGCACTGGAGCTATGATCATTATTGCTGAGGACACTTGCATGGTTGAACTCTTAAAGAGAATATCAAGATTTTACTTTGCTGAGAGTTGCGGCCAATGCACACCGTGCAGAGAAGGAACAGGATGGCTTTATCGTATTCTAGATCGAATCACAAATGGGCAAGGTCTGTCAGGCGATCTGTCGTTGCTCGAAGACGTCGCTGGACGAATAGAGGGCAATACAATTTGTGCCTTTGGTGATGCTTCAGCATGGCCAGTTCAAAGCTTCTTAAAGCACTATCACCATGAATTTAAATACATGATCGAGAACAAAGGCAAATCAGTGGCAGCAGGATGACTGATACAAAAAATAAAATCACAGTAACGATTGATGGAATCGAACACGATGCTCTTCCGGGTCAAATGCTTATAGAATTGACAGATCAAACCGGTACATATGTTCCACGATTCTGCTATCACGAAAAACTATCCATTGCTGCAAATTGCAGAATGTGTCTTGTTGAGGTAGAAAATTCTAATAGTGCATTGCCCGCATGCGCCACACCGGTCAGTGATGGCATGATCGTTCATACCAAATCCAAACCTGCAAAAACGGCTCAAGAATCAACGATGGAATTCTTGCTGATCAATCATCCACTGGATTGTCCAATCTGTGATCAAGGCGGTGAATGCGAGCTTCAAGATTTGGCTTATGCCTATGGTAAAAATGATTCACGATTTGACATACAAAAACAAACAAAAAAGAATGATGATTTAGGGCCTCTTGTATCCACGGATATGACACGGTGCATTATGTGTACAAGATGTGTTCGCTTTGGCACTGAGATTGCCGGTATTCAGGAACTAGGAACCATTGGCAGAGGAGAGAGTTCCAATATCAGTACGTATGTATCCAAGACAGTGGACCATGAACTCTCTGGAAACATCATTGATTTATGTCCTGTAGGCGCCCTCAATAACAAACCTTATCGATATACAGACCGAACCTGGGAGTTGGATCAAATTGAAAGCATCTCGCCTCACGATTGTGTTGGCACAAACATCATGATACATAAGAAAAATGACATCATTCGCAGAATTGTTCCAAAGAATAACCCAGACATAAACGAAACATGGATTGCGGACAGAGACCGTTTTGGCTTCGATGGTATCTACTCAGAAGATCGTGCGATAAGCCCACAGCTTAGAGTTAATAGTGATCTTGATAATGTTAAAGTGGCCGATGCAATGGATCGTTCGGTGGACATGATCAAATCATGCTCAAATAATGGTCAATCAATAGGAGTATTGGTTTCACCCAATCTGTCCACAGAAGAGCAATATTTATTATCGGATTTTTGTCATCAATTAGGGATCAAAGCCATTGACTACCGACTGAGGCAGAGAGATTTCTCAGAAAAATCTGACAGGAGTTTTATTCCTCACATGAATATTAACTTATCAGACATTGATTCGATGAAAAACACACTCATCTTAGGTTCCGATCTGAGAAAAGAAACACCAATCCTTGCTCATCGGATAAAGAAATCAGCGGACAGCGGGTCATCGATTCACATCATTAACTCCCACGAATCGGAATACCACTTTCAGATTGGACAAAATATCATAAACGATGATTGGGTCAATGATATTGGCCGAGTACTAAAAGCTGCCATTAATTTGACAAAGAATCATTTGCCCAACAATATTGCTGATCATCTGGATACAATCGATGAACCATCAGTAAAGCACGAGGCAATAGCTGTATCCTTGTGTCAGAGTAAGAGCCTGATCATCATCGGTATTGGTGCGTATTCAGACAGCCAGTACCAAATCATTCGTTCGTATGCCCATATTTTATCATCCGTTTGTCAAACAAATCTTTGCGAGATTTCTGAGGGCTCCAATATGATAGGCGCTTCTATCCATGGGTTGATTAACGAGTCAACTGATCAAACTCTAAACTTCTCAGAAATCATTCAAATGAACCACGATCTTTTGATCATGTATGGCATCGAACCTAACGATACGATATACCAAGCAGAGTTAATTGAATGCATGAAATCTACAAATAATCTTGTAGTCTTTACGCCATACATAAATGAATACTTCAATCAGCATGCGGACGTAATTATTCCAATAAAAACCCATTACGAGGGTACTGGCTCGATGATCAATCTTGAGCTGAGAAATCAGTCTTTTAATCATATTCAGTCGATGAGCGCTGATGAATTCAGCAATATTGAGTTGCTTATGTCCATGTATCAAGGCATGGGCATTCAATCATTATCTGTCAGCGAGATTAATGATTGTATTCAAAAAGGAATAGAAACCATTGCAATAACAGCTGAAAAAATATCAGAAATCCCAGACACGACTCTAACAACATTTCTTCCCAAGAAAGAAACCATTTTCAATATGTATAACACCGATAATGTTTTGAGACGATCTAAGCCGCTACAAAATACCAAAGAAGGATTAAGCAGCAAATGAAGGAATTCTTATCATCGCTTTTATCATCCCTTGACCCTCAGTGGATGAGTCTCATATGGTCTTTATTTCAAATCGCTATCGTCACAGCCTGTCTCATCCTAACGGTTATTTTTTTAGTGTTTTTCGAAAGAAAAGTCATTGGATATATGCATTCTAGAGTAGGGCCGAACAGAGTTGGGCCAATGGGAACGCTTCAATCGATTGCAGACACTATTAAATTGTTACTCAAAGAAGTGATCATTCCTGCTAAAGCCGATAAGTTCTTTTTTTTACTCTCACCGATTCTCCTACTTGTGCCGGCTTTAGCAGCATGGGCCGTAATACCTTTTAGTCCAGAATTCATCATTGCAGACATTAATGCTGGGCTTCTCTATTTACTAGCGCTGACATCCTTTGGTGTTTATGGTGTGATTTTAGGTGGCTGGGCATCCAATTCAAAATATGCTTTTCTTGGCTCAATGAGGGCTGCTGCACAAATGGTGGCATATGAAATTGCCATGGGATTTGCATTGGTTGGAGTTCTGATGGCTAGTGGCAGCTTAAAGCTTGGAGAAATTGTTGCTGCACAATCGGGTGGTGTCCTCAGCTGGTTCTGGGTTCCATTGTTTCCGCTCTTTATTGTCTACTTTATTTCAGGTATTGCTGAAACAAACAGACACCCATTTGATCTTGCTGAAGGTGAGGCTGAAATCGTAGCTGGTTTTCATGTTGAATATTCAGGCATAGGATTTGCAATATTCTTCCTCGCCGAATACATCAATATGGCTCTAATATCAGTCTTAACATCAATCTTGTTTCTCGGCGGTTGGGAAAGTTTCTTTGCCGGTCTTACCTTCCTGGAAGACTCTATACTGGCCTTTGTAGTTGAACCCAGTATTTTCTGGTTATTGATAAAAGCACTATTCTTCTTGTTTGTCTTTGTTTGGTTGAGGGCATCATTCCCAAGATACAGATATGATCAGTTGATGTCTCTTGGATGGAAAGTATTGATCCCAATAACCATCGTATGGATAGGTGTTGAATGCGTGATGTATGTCATGCAGGTCGGTCCTTGGAGTGTCGCATGAATATGCTTCAGCTTTTAAAGAAACTATCGTTAATTGATTTCATCAAAGGCTTCATTGTCACGCTCAAAGCTTTTTTTAGACGCAAAGTCACTGTTCAATACCCTGAGGTAAAAACTCCACTCTCTCCACGGTTTAGAGGCAAACTGGCACTCATGCGATACGACAATGGCGAAGAACGATGCATTGCATGTAAATTATGTTCAGCCGTTTGCCCTGCTCAGGCAATCACCATTGAATCTGAAGAAAGAGCTGATGGGTCCAGACGAACCGTTAAATTCGAGATTGACGCATTCAAATGCATCTATTGCGGCTTCTGCGAAGAAGCTTGCCCAGTGGATTCCATTGTTGAAACAAATATCTTTGAGTATCACATGACAGAAAATCATCAGAGAATCCAAACAAAAGAGATGCTCCTAGCAACTGGCGATCAACACAAAGATCAAACGATTAAGAATAAGAAAAAAGACTCGAGGTATAGATGATGTTACTAGAAATCATATTTTATGTATTTGCATCAGTCCTTATCTGTGCTTCATTGGGCGTTATACTGTTTAAAAATCCTGTTTACTCTGCGTTTTCACTTATATTGGCTTTCATCACAACGGGACTATTGTGGTTGCTCCTTGAAGCCGAGTTTCTGGCGATAGTGCTTGTCCTTGTTTATGTGGGCGCTGTGATGGTCTTATTCTTATTTGTGATAATGATGTTGAATATTAATATCGAAGAGGAAAATTCAGGATTTACCAAAATAGCACCTATTGCAATCTTTCTAGGGTTGGTCATAGCTGCAGAACTGATTGCATTGTTTTGGATTCAGTCTGATCATTTTATCGGTGAAGCATCATTTTCAAGTTCAGATATATCTGCCAACAATACTCTGCTACTTGGGACAGAATTGTTTACTAAATATATCCTTTCGTTTGAGATTGCTGGTTTTATTCTTCTATTGGCAATTATTGTTTCTATTTCTCTGACACTTCGGTCAAGAAAAAATGTCAAAAAACAAGTTGCTAGAGACCAAATATCGGCTGATCCAAAAAAACGAGTCAGGATGGTTGATATCAAAAAAGGAGACATGTGATGGTTACGTTGCAATCATACTTAACCTTATCCGCCCTCGTTTTCTCAATCGGCATTACTGGCATTATAATCAATCGAAAAAACATCATTATCGTAATGATGTGTACGGAATTACTATTGATATCTGTGAATTTTAATTTCATCGCTTTTTCACATCAATTACAGGATCTGTCGGGACAAGTCTTTGTCTTTTTTATTTTGACGGTTGCTGCTGCTGAAGCAGCAATCGGATTGGCAATTTTGGTTGCCTTATATCGCAACAAAAAATCAATTTCAGTCAGTGAACTGAATACACTGAGAAACTAACGATGATCTTTGAGTACAGCCTAATTGCACTATTGTCTCCATTGGTTGGAAGCATTCTCGCTGCGTTTCTTGGAAAATCATTGGGAAAAACATTTGTCAATACTTCCACCATACTGGGGGTAATGATCTCTTTTGTCCTCTCTTGCATCTTGGCACTAGAGATATATCAAACATCCACCGTTCTTAATCAAAACATATACACCTGGTTGAATATTGGAAGCTTTTCGTTTCACATAGGATTTCTCATCGATAATTTGACGGCCAGCATGATGGTTGTGGTTACCTTCGTTTCGCTTATGGTTCACATTTATACCATTGGCTATATGCATGACGATCCTGGTTATCACCGTTTCTTTGCTTACATCAGTCTTTTTACATTTTCGATGCTGAGCTTAGTCATGGCCAATAACTTTCTGCAATTATTCTTTGGCTGGGAAGCGGTCGGAGTGATGTCTTACCTGTTGATTGGATTTTGGTACACCAAAGAATCTGCAATTAAAGCCAACCTAAAAGCTTTTTTGGTAAATAGAGTAGGGGACTTATCCATGATTCTTGGAATTGGCATAATATTCTCTATCACGGGCTCTTTGGACTACCAAACGACATTCTTTGAATCACAAAACCTAGCTCAAACCGAGCTATTCTTCATCAATGAATGGAACATCTCTGCTCTGACAGCTTCTTGCATGCTTCTATTTGGAGGAGCCATGGGAAAATCGGCACAAATGCCACTTCATGTTTGGTTGCCCGACTCAATGGAAGGGCCAACACCGATCTCTGCTTTGATCCATGCTGCTACAATGGTCACGGCTGGAGTATTCCTCCTTGCTCGAATGTCTCCTTTGTTTGAACTGTCATCCACTGCTTTATCGTTTGTGCTGATCATTGGTGCAACAACGGCACTCTTTACGGGGATACTCGGTTTAATTCAGAACGATATTAAAAGAGTCATTGCTTACTCAACACTCTCTCAGCTTGGGTACATGGTCGCCGCTGCCGGAGTCTCCGCTTACTCCGTCAGTTTATTTCATTTAATGACTCATGCCTTCTTCAAAGCGTTACTTTTCTTGGCAGCTGGATCTGTAATCGTTGCATTGCATCATGAGCAAGACATAAGAAAAATGGGAGGACTGAAAAGTAAACTTCCCATCACCTATGTGACCTCCTTGATCGGCTCTCTTGCCCTTATTGGTTTCCCAGGTTTTTCTGGATTTTTCTCTAAGGATGCATTGATTGAGGCAATCGGCCATGCAGATATATTTGGATCTGGATTTGCATACGCATCAGTGATAGTAGGAGTTTTTATCACTGCATTGTATTCATTCAGACTCTTCTTCAAAGTATTTCATGGAAGCATCAATGAACATCACAGTGATGTCAAAGAATCACCAGTGTCTATTACTCTCCCGCTCATATTGCTTGCGATTCCATCGGTCATGGTTGCATGGCCAACAGTGGGTCCAATGGTTTTTGGTTCTTACTTTGCCACTAGCATTGCACAACCTGATGCATATCAAATATTTGGTTATGAATACTCCACTGCTTATGGCTTTTTGGTTCATGCATTCTCAGGCCCGGTAATATATATTGCAATGATGGGCGTACTTACAGCGTATGTTTTATATATTCAGAAACCAAACATTCTTAAAGGTAAATCTTTTGAGTCAACATTCATTTATCGCCTTCTAGAGAATAAATACTATTTCGATGATTTATATGAAGAAGTTATTGCAAAACAAGCACGAAATATCGGTCAAAGATTTTGGTCACTGGGAGACGTCAAAATCATTGATAATTGGATTGTGAATGGAACAGCTTATCGCATTGGAAATATTGCCAATCGAATCAAAGTCATTCAAACAGGGTACATCTACCACTATGTTTTGATGATGATCCTTGGTCTCGCAATCTTTTTGGGATGGACAATTATAAGTGCGGGGTATGCCTCGTGATTCTGGATTTAATGATATGGTCCCCAATCATGGTTGGGTTGATCATGCTTTTCATAAACGAGAAACACTCATCAATTGTATATTGGGTATCTGTCATTTCTTCACTATTAATATTCGGTTTGAGCTTATATGCTCTGTCATTATTTGATGACAGCGGATCTGCAATCCAATTCGAGCTGAACACCTCTTGGATCGAGCGATTCAATATCAATTATCACCTTGGCGTCGATGGAATATCTTTTCCTCTTATTCTTTTAACGACATTCATTACACCCATTGTTTTATTCACTGCCAGAACTTCAAATAAAACAAATCTTCACCAATATCTTGCGTCATTTCTAATCCTTGAGGGATTAATGATTGGAGTATTCAGTGCACTGGATGCGTTTTTGTTTTATGTCTTCTGGGAAGCCATGCTCATACCCATGTTCATCATCATTGGGGTATGGGGCGGCAAAAACCGCGTGTATGCAACAATCAAATTCTTCCTGTATACATTCCTAGGTTCTGTTTTTATGTTGATAGCAATCATTTATCTCTATATCAGCACTGGATCATATTCGATATTTGATTTTTATAATCTTGATCTATCAAGAATTGAACAAGTATTGATATTCTTAGCTTTCTTGTTTGCTTTTGCCGTTAAAATTCCAATGTGGCCAGTGCATACATGGTTACCCGATGCTCACGTCGAAGCGCCGACTGGCGGTTCTGTCATTTTGGCAGCAATACTCCTAAAAATGGGTGGTTATGGATTGCTGAGATTCAGCCTACCAATAACCCCAGATGCATCCAATGAATTGTCTCAAATCATGGTTGTATTGTCTTTGATTGCAATCATATACATTGGCATGGTTGCACTATCTCAAACCGATATGAAGAAACTCATTGCATATTCTTCTGTTGCTCATATGGGTTTTGTAACGTTAGGAACATTTGTGGTTTTTCTTAATCATGAAAATATCTCATCAGATAACATGACTCTAGCCATCAGCGGATCGATGATACAGATGGTCTCTCATGGCTTAATATCAGGTGCTTTATTTCTATGCATAGGTGTTATGTATGACAGAATTCACAGTCGAGAGATAGACGACTATGGGGGTGTTGCGTTATCAATGCCAAAATTTGCTGGGCTCATGGTCTTTTTTGCACTTGCCAATGCTGCTTTACCAGGCACATCTGGTTTTGTGGGCGAAGTCTTGGTAATTTTTGCTAGTTTAAAGGTTAATTTCTGGATTGCATTTTTATCGGGGTCAACGTTAATCATCGGTGCAGCTTATACACTATGGATGATTAAAAGAGTCATTTTTGGTCAAATTACCAATGAAAAGATCAGTGATATTGATGATCTTAACGTCACTGAATTCATTCCTCTAATGATTCTGGCAGTTATGGTTATAGCCATGGGAATATACCCAGAGCCCCTAATGAAACTGATGCATGATTCACTCATCGGTTTATCAGAGACTGTGATTAAGGGTGCAGGATTATGACATTCAATATCATTGGATTTATTTTGCCGGAAATCACAATTGCTTTCGGCATATGTACTGTAATATTAGTCAATAGTCTTTCAAAGAAGGCCTCTATTGGCCTAATACACTCACTCATACTGTTCTTCTTGGTATTAGCGTTATTTTTCTCCTTTGTCAGTCTAGAGATACCCGATAGGATCATCTTCAACGGGCACTATATGATTGACTCCTTTGGTACCAATCTGAAGATCATTGCACTGATAGCTGCAATTCTGGTTCACCTAACATCTGTTAAGTCAAAGCAGAACATCAAAAATGAAATCTTCCTCGTTCAATTATTTGCAACATTAGGGGTACTGATTCTTTGTTCGGCTCACAACCTTCTTACTGTTTATCTTGGTTTGGAAACATTAACCTTGTCCATGTATGGGATAGTCGCCTCCAATAGAAGTTCAGTCGATGCCACCGAATCGGCCATGAAGTTCTTCATATTGGGCGCCATTGCGTCTGCAATATTTTTATACGGCATATCAATACTCTATGGTGTCACTGGAACCTTATCGCTCGATTCACTTAAGGAATTAGTAATCATATCGTCCCTAGAAATTCGAATTGCCGTGGCATTCATCGCTTGTGGAATTATATTTAAATTTGGTGCTTTCCCATTTCATAGCTGGGTCCCAGATTCATATCAAGGCTCTAATACAACAGCAGCAATCTATATCTCATCTGTACCTAAGCTTGGTGCTTTTGCATTAATATCGAGATTATTCTTGGATGCTCTAAATGCCATGAGTGAGTTTTGGTCAGTTCTCATCTTGTCTGCAGGACTTTTTTCAATAATCATTGGCAACTTAATTGCATTGATGCAAATCAATCTCAGACGAATGTTGGCATATTCAGCAATTGGCCATATAGGTTTTGTTCTATTGTCATTTTCAATAGTCAGTGACACCGGAGTCAGCGCATCCCTAACTTACTTGCTGATGTATTTAATTATGACAATCGCAGCATTTGGATTAATTGAGTCCATTGCTTCAGAGGATCATCAACATATTGAACTGAGTGACTTAAAGGGACTGAGCAAATCACACCCATCCGTTGCCTTCATGCTCTTATTTTGTATGTTCAGCATGGTAGGAATTCCACCATTTATCGGTTTTTATGCAAAGTGGATGGTTCTATCAGAACTCATCTACAATGACTGGATCTGGCTTGCAATAATAGGGGTAATCATGTCGGTGATTGCAGCCTACTTTTACTTAAGAGTTGTTTGGTTTATGTATTTCGAAAATGCCGACCAACCAATAGAGAACAAAGGGTTAAAAAACACTCAATCTATAACAACCCTATTATTATCTCTCATGCTTTTTCTCATCGGGCTTTACCCCAATCCAATCATTGATTACACACGCATCATTATTTCTTCATTTCTATTGATAGATTAATCAAAAAAGATTAGTATCTTCCCACAGATGCGGGGTGGAGCAGTCTGGCAGCTCGTCGGGCTCATAACCCGAAGGTCGCAGGTTCAAATCCTGCCCCCGCTACCAATTATTTGGTTAGGCCCCTTCTGGGGCTTTATTTTTGTGTATGTGAATGAATGAAATAAGAAAAAACTTAGAAGAAACATTGCTTGATCTAATAAACGGAAAAGGATTCGAGTTGATCGAAATTGAGCAGCGCAGCCTTAGGAAAGGCGTTAAGATTGTTATTTATATTGATCATGAGCTGGGCATTGTAATGGACGACTGTGTTTCAATATCAAAGATGTCTGAAGACATCATCGATGAATTCATAGATCCTGAAAGCTATGAATTAGAAGTTTCGTCTCCAGGGCTTGATAGGAAATTAATTAAGAAAGAGGATTTTGACCGATACAAAGGAAAGACAATCAAAATTAAACTAAAAGAAAAAATGAATGATCGCAAAAATTTTAAAGGGGTGCTTGCTGACAGAAGAGGGGACTTGGTCTTTCTAGAAGATGACGAAGTGTTTGAAATTCCAATGGATAGAATTGACATATGTCGAATTGTTCCACAATTTAATTAAAGAGGTGAATATAAATGATCACGGATATCATTAATGTAGTTGACACACTATCTGAGGCAAAAGATGTCGAAAGAGATGTAATTTTCGAAGCCATTGAAAATGCATTGGAATCAACTACTAAGAAAAAATACACAGAAAACATGGATGTTAAAGTCACCATTGATCGTGAGTCTGGTGATTATAAAACATATCAGAGATGGATGGTTTTTGCTGATGACTCCAGAGAGTTAGAAGATCCAGACTATGAGCTAAGAATGCTTGATGCCGTTGATATCGATAAAGATGCCAGAGAAGGTGAATATATCTATCAGGAGATTGAGTCTGTTGATTTAGATAGCAGAATAGGAGCTCAAATAGCAAAGCAAGTCATTGTTCAAAAAGTAAGAGAAGCAGAGAAAAAGAAAGTCATTGATCTTTATCATGATCGTTTAGGTGAAGTCTTAAGTGGTGTTGTAAAAAGGGTTGATCGGAATGGTTTTTACGTGGATGTTGGGAATAACGCTGAAGCATTTTTACCCAGAAGAGAATCCATAGCAAAAGAGGCCATTCGGCCTCAAGACAGAATCAAGGCTCTATTAAAGGATATTAATGATGATATGAAAGGACCTCCGCTGATATTATCCAGGGTGAGTCCGGGGTTTTTAATCGAGTTATTCAAAATAGAAGTTCCCGAAATCAATCAAAACTTAATCGAAATCGTGGCGGCTTCAAGAGATCCTGGTTCAAGGGCTAAAATTGCAGTTAGGTCAGACGATAAGAGGATCGATGCTGTTGGTGCTTGTGTAGGCATGCGAGGGTCAAGAGTGCAATCCGTCTCAAATGAATTAAATGGTGAGAGAATAGACATTATTTTATGGTCAGAAAATACCGCCCAGTTTGTTGTGAATGCAATGTCACCAGCAAACGTCGTATCAATCGTAGTCGATGAAGAAAATCAAAGCATGGATATTGCTGTTGAAGAAGCTAAATTATCACAAGCAATTGGTAAGGGAGGTCAGAATATTAGACTCGCAAGCGAATTGACTCAATGGAAACTCAATGTTCTGAGTGAAACTGAAGCATTGGAAAAAGACGACGAAGAAATACAAAAAGTTACTGATTTATTTGTAGAATCACTATCAGTGGGTGAAGATGTAGCCATACTTCTCGCACAAGAAGGCTTTACCACAATTGAGCAAGTGGCATATGTCCCTGTAACTGAGCTTCAAAAAATACAAGGCTTTGATGAAACACTTGTTAACGAACTAAGGGAGAGAGCTCAAGATCAACTTCTGCTAGAGGCAATTTCAACAGAAGAGAGTCTTGAAGAGCATGGCCCGTCTGATGACTTATTAGCGCTTAATTCTGTCACAGAAGAATTGGCATATTCGCTTGCTCGTGCAGGAATTAATACTAAAAATCTTTTGGCAGAACAATCAGTCGATGAGTTGATTGAAATAGATGAAATCAATGAAGAAATGGCATCTTCCATGATATTAGAAGCCAGAGAAGATTGGTTTAAAGAAGGCAAAATAGAGAGTTAAAAAAATTAGGAATTAATTATGTCTACCACAACAGTATCTAAATTAGCAACGGCACTTAAGATTGAGCCTGAAAAACTGATTGCTCAACTCAATGATGCCGGAATCATTGTCTCAGTTGAAACAGATACCATCACCAATGATCAAAAATTAACTCTTTTGAATCATCTCCGAGGAAGTCATGGAACAAAGACAGAGATTAAATCGCCAAAAAAACTGACTGTTAACAGAAGGTCGCAAAGTGAATTAAAGCTTTCAGGTGGTTTTGGTACATCAAGAACAGTGAATGTTGAGGTCAGAAAAAAGGCGACCTATGTGAATAAGGATTCTTTATTAGAAGAGGCTAAAGAAGCAGAGGAAATAGAAAGGCTGGCCAAAGAAGCTGCAGAGAAAGAAGCGCAAGAAGATGCAAAAAGAAAAGTTGAGGAAGCTAAGTCCACAGAGTTAAATCCTCAAGCAGAACAAGTTGCTGATCCCATTCAAGCCCCTGAATCTCAAAATATCAATGATCCTATTAAAGATAAAGCAAAGAAGAAATGGAAAAAAACTAAACATGAAAAACCATCGGATCCATTTGAAATGAAGGAGCTTCATGTTAAAGGCAATGTTAAAAGAAGAAAAAAGAGACAAGTCAGGCGATCAGTAAATTTATCATCAATAGATCAATCACATTCATTTGAAAAACCCACACAGCCGGTTGTTAAATCCATTGAAATTCCAACTTCAATTTCACCACAAGAGATTGCTCAGAAACTTGCCATGAAAGTCAGCGAGGTTATTTCTGTGATGATTGGTCAAGGCATTATGGCAACTGGAAACGATCACATCGATCAAGATACTGCGATTTTAGTTATTGAGGAGCTTGGTCACAAAGCTATACCAATGGATGAAAGATCTGTCGAGGATTCTGTATTTGATGAACAGATCAATGAAAATGATGCACTCAAACGACCGCCCGTTGTTACGATAATGGGCCATGTCGACCATGGAAAAACTTCATTACTTGATTATATAAGAAAATCTAAAGTGACCGACGGCGAAGCTGGCGGAATAACTCAACACATTGGAGCCTATACCATCGATGTTAAAGAACAGCGAATAACTTTCCTAGATACTCCAGGGCATGCAGCATTCTCACAAATGAGATCGAGGGGAGCAAATATTACCGATATTGTGATTTTAGTTGTTTCTGCTGACGATGGTGTGAAACCTCAAACAGAAGAAGCTATTGAGCATGCGAGAAATGCTGACGTTCCCATCATTGTTGCGATCAATAAAATTGATAAACCTGAAGCCAATCCAGAGAAAGTTAAGAATGAATTAATGGGTCTTGAGATTATTCCTGAAGAATTAGGAGGCGATGTATTATTCGTAAATGTTTCTGCGCTCAATGGGGATGGTGTTGACCATTTACTTGAATCCATTCTTTTGCAATCTGAAGTCCTTGAATTAACCGCACCGTTTGAAGGCAGACCAATTGGAAGCGTAATTGAATCTGGAGTTGAGAGTGGCAAAGGTCCTGTTGCAACTGTCCTTGTCAGTGAAGGTAGATTAAACAAAGGGGATTTAGTTATTGTTGGTGAGGAGTATGGAAAGGCGCGAATTCTACTGAATGAAATGGGCGAAGAACTGACTGAAGCAAACCCATCTATGCCTGTAAAGGTCTATGGGTTATCGGGAGCACCCAATACAGGTGATGAGCTCAGACAAGCAGATTCAGAAAGGCAAGCTAAAGAGATCAGCGATTCCAGAAAAGAAAATAGAAAGAAAAATACTCTTAATGAAAAACAAGCACAGAAGATGAAATCTTTTATGGAATCTTCCGGTACAGACAAAAAAGTTATCTCCGTGATGATTAAGGCAGATGTAAGGGGAAGCGCTGAAGCCATCAAAGATTCATTATTGAATCTCTCAAATGAAGAAGTCGACGTTGATATCATCTCAAACTCAATTGGAGGAATTACAGAATCTGACCTAAACCTTGCAGATGCATCAAATGCTTTTGTCATTGGATTCAATGTACGCGCTGATAATACAGCGAGAAAGTTGCTCAAAGATTCATCTGTTGAAGTCAAGTACTACAGCATAATTTATGAAACCATCGAAGACATCAGTAACATGATCTCTGGCTTATCTGCTCCTATTATTAGAGAAGAGATTTGTGGTTTAGCAGAAGTCAGGGATGTTTTCGATTCACCATCATTAGGTAAGATTGCCGGGTGTTTGGTGATTGATGGAACCGTCATTAGAGCAAATCCTATTCGAGTACTGAGAGACAACACTGTTATTTACGAAGGTGAGCTTGAATCCTTAAGACGATTTAAAGATGATGTCAATGAGGTAAAATCGGGGACAGAATGTGGCATTGGTGTAAAAAACTACAACGATGTAAAAGTTGGTGATCAAATCGAATGTTACCGAACGATAGAAGTCAAAAAATAAGATGGGAAATGATTTTTCCATCAATTCAAGAGTTGAGTCAAAAATTCATAGAATCATTAGCGAAACAGTCATTCACGACATCAAAGATCCAAGGTTAAAAAATGTATCCATCAATGAAGTTAGGTTATCGAGTGATCTTAGCCATGCAAAAATTTATTGTTCACCAATAGGAATATCTGAATCCGATTCCAATAAAGTAATTGGCTTAATGACTAAGGCATCAGGGATTTTTAAAAGAAATATCGGGCAAAGAGTTTCACTAAAAAAAATACCTGAACTGAATTTTATCTTCGATGATCATGAGAAATACGCCAATCAGCTTTCAGATTTAATTGATAGCACTATAAAAAATGACTCAGAAAAATAATATTGACGGGATTCTTCTTTTGGATAAGCCAACGATGATGAGCTCCAATCAAGCAATCCAAAGGATTAAGAAAAAATTTAATATCAATAAGCTCGGCCATACAGGTACTCTAGATCCTCTAGCAACAGGACTATTGCCAGTCTGCATGGGTAGAGCAACCAGGGTTTCTCAATTCTTGATCGATTCAGATAAAACATACCAAGCAACAATAAGACTGGGAATAAAAACCTCCACCGGGGATAAGGAAGGGGAAATCATTGAAAAAGCGCCGTACGATATACCTAATGCTGGTTCTAAGATTGGTGAAATACTAGAATCGTTCATCGGAAAGCAAAACCAAATACCACCAATGTTTTCTGCTCTGAAACATAAAGGGCAAAGATTATATAAATTAGCAGCAAAAGGAATAGACGTCCAAAGAAAACCCAGGTCGATACACATCCATTCAATTCATTTAATCTCCTTTGAGAGCGATTGCCTTGAGTTAATAATAGAGTGCAGTAAGGGCACTTATATAAGAACTCTTGCTGAGGATATAGCCGCCAAATTAAACACAGTAGGACACATTGATCAACTTCGTAGATCAAATATTAAATGCTTCAATGAACAAAGCATGTTCACTTTAGAGGAGATAATTAGCTCAGAGATTATTGAGCCTTTTCTATTGCCTATGGATACGCCATTGAAACATTTCATAAAAACGAAAGTTAGCGAATCAGAATCGTCAATGTTTTCGAATGGTTTGTCTATTTCAAAAAACCTAAATTCTATCGATGGCGATCATTACATAAGAGTTTATGATGCAAAAAGTATATTTCTTGGATTGGCACAATATTCCGATGGTTTTCTAAAACCTAAAATGGTTTTTAACAATACGAATTAGTTCATTAACTTGTTGTTGTAATGATTAAACTATGTAGAATAGCGACTTGAAATTATTAAAAAATACAAGATATGACAATAGATACAGATAAAAAAAGAGAAGTTATTGATAAATATAAAACTTCTGATCTGGATACTGGTTCTCCCAATGTCCAAATTGCGCTGTTGACTCAAAAAATTGAATCGCTAACGAATCATTTTAAAATTCATAAAAAAGACAATCATTCTCGTAGAGGACTATTAATGATGGTTAACAAGAGAAGAAAACTACTTGATTATCTCAAATCAAAAAACTTTTCAAATTATAAGCAATTAATATCTGATCTTGGATTGAGAAAGTAAGTCATATCAGCGGTCAACTGACCATACAAACAAAGGAAAATCAGTGAATCATATAACAAAAGAGATCATAATCAATGATCAAAAAATTACCCTCGAAACAGGAAAAGTAGCGAGACAAGCAAATGGATCAGTCGTTGCATCATGTGACGGCACTACTGTTCTTGCAACCGTTGTAGCAAAAAGAGAAGCAGCTGAAAATCAAAGCTGGTTCCCGCTTTCTGTAAACTATCAAGAAAAAACGTATGCGGCTGGAAAAATTCCGGGTGGATTTTTCAAGAGAGAAGGCAGGCCATCGGAAAAAGAAACGCTTATTTCAAGACTGATAGATCGGCCGTTAAGACCATCCTTTCCAGATCATTTTCTCAATGAGGTACAAGTCGTTATAACCGTAATGAGCCTTAATCCTGAAGTTCAAACAGATGTTCTATCTATGATTGCGGCCTCAGCAGCATTATCAATCTCAGACATACCGTTTAATGGACCCATTGCAGGTGTTCGCGTGGGCTATATTGATAACAAGCCTGTAATCAACCCAACAGTTTCTGAAATGACTGACTCTGCACTTGACCTAATGGTAGCAGGAACAACGGATGCAATTCTTATGGTTGAGTCAGAAGCAAAAGAGCTTTCAGAAGAAGTCATGCTGGATTCTGTTATGAAAGGTCATGATGAAATAAAGAAAATCATTGATGGTATTAACGAATTAGTTAATGAAGCCGGCAAAGATAAATGGATTCTTGAGCAAGCAGAAGAAGATGAGACTTTAAAAAATAAAGTTATTGAGATTGCAGGCTCTGATATTGAAAATGCATATGCGATTGTTGAAAAATCAGAAAGATCAAATCGTCTCGCAGAAATCAAGCAAAGTACGATTGATCAAATCACTGAATCAGATGAGGAAATCTCAAAGGATGACATTGCGTCAGAAATTAAAAAAGTCGAGAAACAAACCGTTCGATCAAAAATACTCAATGGTGAGCCTAGAATCGATGGTCGAGATACAACAACAGTTCGAGACATCAATGTTGAAATTAACGTCCTAGAAAGAACTCATGGATCGGCCCTGTTTACTCGGGGGGAGACGCAATCTATCGTTGTCACAACTTTGGGGTCAGAACGATCATCACAAATCATTGATGCCCTAGAAGGTGAATACAAAGACAAATTTATGTTGCACTATAATTTCCCACCATACTCAGTAGGTGAAATTGGTTTCATGGGCTCTCCAAAAAGAAGGGAGATCGGGCATGGCAAGTTAGCTAGAAGAGCCTTAGAAGCCGTTCTACCCAAAATGGATGAATATCCTTATACCATTAGAATCGTATCAGAGATCACAGAATCTAATGGCTCAAGCTCTATGGCTACTGTTTGCGGATCCAGTCTTTCATTAATGCATGCTGGAGTACCCATTAAGTCACACGTTGCAGGTATCGCCATGGGGTTGGTAATGGAAGGAGATCAGTATAAAGTATTGACCGATATTTTAGGCGATGAAGATCACCTTGGAGATATGGACTTTAAAGTTGCAGGAACCGATAGCGGCATTACAGCTCTTCAGATGGATATCAAGATTGCCGGGATCACTGAGGAAATCATGAAAGATGCACTTAGCCAAGCAAAAGATGCAAAAAATCACATTTTAGAAATAATGAATCAAGCAATATCAGCGCCCTCAGAAGAGTATTCGCCTTATGCCCCATCTATCATCAGTATAACTGTCCCTAAAGACAAGATTAGAGATGTAATTGGTAAGGGTGGAGCCACGATTAGATCGATCACTGAGGTGACCGGTGCCCAAGTTGATATCAATGATGACGGCATTGTAACAATCGCATCTGTGGATCAAGAATCAGGTCAAAAAGCAAAAGAGAAAATAGAATTACTTACAGCTGACGTAGAAGTGGATAAGATCTACGAAGGAAGGGTTGCAAAAATAATGGATTTTGGTGCCTTTGTGACAATACTACCAGGCAAAGACGGCTTGGTTCATATCTCAGAAATCTCTGAAGAACGTGTCGAATCGGTAGAAGATGTGCTCAGCGAAGGGCAGGTCATTCAAGTAAAAGTTATCGAAGTGGACCGACAGAACCGAGTTAGACTTTCTATGAAAGCAATAAAAGACTGATAATTATTATCTCGAATCTTTAAACTGCTTTTCTGTAATTTCTCTTCTCTCTTGTGCTTCAAGAGTGTAAGTTGCAACGGGTCTTGCCTCTAGACGTTTTAATCCAATTTCTTCACCCGTTTCCTCGCAATAACCAAATGTCCCTTCGTCTATTTTTACTAGTGAGATTTGTATCTTTCTAAGCAGTTTTCTTTCTCTGTCACGTGTTCGAAGTTCTAATCCAAATTCTGATTCTTGAGTAGCTCTATCATTAGGATCAGCAAGATTGTTACTATCCTTTTTCAAATGCTTCACGGTTTCTTCAGCTTCGATCTCTAACTGCTGTTTCCATGCCAAAAGAAGCTTTCTGAAATGTGTTTGCTGCGGTTTAGACATGTACTTTTCTCGAGCTTTCTTTTTATAGGGTTTTATCCCAAACTGTTCGAGTAATGAACCGTATTCTTTTTTTGTTTTTTTTCGTGGCATTGGTCTAGTATTTATAAAAGAAGAAAAATTATACCCTGATAATTTAATTTGTGAACAGTTATATACTGTTGATTACTTAATTTTATTCTTTGGTGTCCATTCAGTGTTTTGGTGTTTGAATTCAATATCGGTGTAGATTCCACCGCGAACATTAAACTTTGACTTAAAATGTAAGTACCTGGGCGTTAGCAATTCCATCAAATGTTCATATATACGACCTGTTACAGCTTCGTGGTAAGCACCTTCGTCACGATATGATGCCATGTACAACTTTAGAGATTTTAGTTCAACACAGTGCCTATCAGGCACATACTCTAGAAACATTTTTGCAAAATCAGGCTGCCCCGTCATTGGACACAAACAAGTAAATTCAGATATTTTTGTCTTGATTAAGAAATCATGTTCGATATTTGGATTATCAAATCTTTCCAAAATGTTGTGTCTACTTTTTTGATTCATTCTTTTGCCTCATTTTTTCAATTTATTAATGTATATAAGAAACAATATATTTTAAAATGAACCATTATCATTTAACAGTCTTGTATGCGTCTCAGTAAAATCAAACTTTCAGGCTTCAAAACGTTCGTTGAACCGACAACACTAACTTTGCCATCAAATCTAGTGGGAATAGTGGGTCCAAATGGTTGTGGTAAATCAAATGTTATAGATGCGGTTAGATGGGTTCTTGGAGAATCATCGGCAAAATATCTTAGAGGCGAATCTATGTCCGATGTTATTTTTAATGGATCCGCATCTAGAAAACCTGTCAGCAATGCTTCGATTGAGCTTTTTTTTGATAATTCTGAAAAGAAGATTGTCGGAGAATTTGCAAAATACAATGAAATATCCACTCGAAGAGTCATTACCAGAGATGGTCAGTCAGAATATTACCTAAATGGTACGAAGTGCCGACGCAAAGACATTACCAGTCTTTTCTTAGGTACAGGCTTAGGCCCTAGAAGTTATGCCATCGTTCAACAAGCCATGATCTCAAGCTTGATTGAAGCCAAGCCAGATGAAATGAGGGTATTTTTAGAAGAAGCATCGGGCATTTCAAAATATAAACAAAAAAGAAAAGAAACAGAATCCAGAATTAAAAACACGAGGGAAAACCTAAATCGTCTAAATGATCTCAAAGAAGAAATTGACAAACAGATAAAACGACTCAAAAAACAAGCGAGAGATGCAGAAAGATATAAAGATCTTAAAAGCAGAGAAAAAGACATTGAGGGAGAAATCATTTACTGCAAAATCACGGACATCAATAAAAGTCTAGAACAGAATGAATCTGAGGCAAAATCTTACCGAGATACTTACGATGATCGACTGACAAATCTAAGAAAAGTCGAAGCAGATATAGAAGAACTCCGCATAAAAAATAATGAAATTAACGAGTCATTCAACTCAAAACAGAAGGATCATTTTGAAATTCAAGCCAATATCGCAAGAATCGAACAATCCATCGAGTACGAAAAAGAATTAGAATCTCAGAAATCGGTCAATGCAAAAGAAATCAAAAAAGAACTTGATCGCATAAAGACTGAATATTCTGCTGACAAAATTGAGCTTGATCGAATCAACGCGGACCTTGAATTAAAAAATAAATCGAATGATCAAAACCAAATTGCTTTATCGCAATTAGAAAACGATCTAGACACGACATCTCAGACGCTTATATCAGAAGAAAATCTGAATGAGGATCTAAAGACTGAACTCAATGAACTTAAGACCACATTTGAAAGTGAAACAATTAGGGTCACTCTCTTGGAGAAACAATCAAGTGAGCAGATCAAACAAAAAGAAATCATCATAACAGTGCATCAACTAAAAGATGGTTTTTTAGACTTAAAGTCTCTACTAGAGGAATCTATATCGGCTTTCAGTACCGATACTAATACAAACATTAATAACCACATACAAGAACTTGAAGCGAAAATTAATCGATTATCTTCCGAATATTCAGACACTGAAATAAAAATATCTGAGAATGAGAAACAACTTCTTAAGACCAAAGAAGTTATAACCAGTACAAAAAAAATAAAAGATGCTTTGGAAGTGAAAAAGAATGCTTCGGATCAAAAAAAGACGGATCTTGCTAACCTAAGAAATACACAGAATCAAAAACTAATGAACCTTAGGGAAAGGGTTCAAGATTCAGAATTAAAGACAGAGTCCTTAAAAACCTCACAACAGGGCCTTCAAACAGCCATAGCAAGATTAGAGGCTCAAATGAATCAGCTGAAATCTCGCTCTCTAGAACTATCAGCAAAAGAAAATCCTCAGAAATCAATCAATGAGGATCAGAAATTGGAATTGGAATCTCTATTGAACAAGAGTCTTGAAAGTGAAAAATCATTGGAAGCAGAAAGAAAACAACAAGAAGAAATGCAGTCGCTTTTAAGAAATCAAGAAGTAGACCGAACAAATATCAATGCATCAGTCAATCAAGCAAGGGAAGACTTGGAAAAATTTAAGTTGAAGCAAAAAGAATATGAAGTAAGAAAAGATTCTCTTAATGAACAGTTAAATGACATGGGACTAAGCTTTGATGCAGTGGACGAAAAATCAACCAAAAAAGCGATCACACTTGATTCACTATCTTCAGAACTTGAAAAGATATTGAGAGGAATCGATCGATTAGGCGCTATCAATCTAGCAGCCGAAGCAGAATTCAAAGAAGAAAGCACTCGAATGGAAAAACTTGACGAACAGTTTGATGACCTTAATAGAGCGCTTGAAACTCTTACGGGTGCAATAAAGAAAATCGATGATGAGTCGAAATCACGATTCAGCGAAACATTTGAAAAAGTAAATAAAGGTCTATCAAAACATTTTCCTAGACTCTTTGATGGCGGAAAAGCTTACCTAGAACTCGAAGACAATGATGCGCTCAATGGTGGTGTATTTGTCATGGCAAGACCTCCTGGAAAAAGGAACAGCAATATACATCTTCTTTCTGGAGGCGAGAAAGCTCTCACAGCTGTAGCACTCTTATTTTCAATATTTGAATTAAACCCAGCACCATTCTGCCTCCTGGATGAGGTTGACGCACCCCTGGATGACGCAAATGTCAGTAGATTTTGTGAGATTGTAAAAGAAATGAGCAGCAGCGTTCAATTTGTTGTCATTACACACAATAAAACAACAATGGAACTGACTAAACAATTGATCGGCGTGACAATGAGTGAACCCGGTGTATCTAGATTGGTCTCGGTTGACCTTGATGAAGCAATAGAATTATCAGACCAAAATGAAACGACCTGATGGATATTGCGTGGATTATACTGACCTTAACATTCTCCATTCTCTTACTGATTCTTCTATTCAATAAAAGAGGGAAAGATAAGTCAAATCGTGAAATCAACATTCATGAGAAAATAGTCATCAATGACTTTGATACTAACCAAATCAATACTCCAAGTCTAAGAATATCACTGAATGATGATGTAAGCCTAAAAGACGTTATAAGGATATTTAAGGATCATGGAATACAATTAAATAATAATGGGATATTTGAAAAAAAAATCAACGCTGATTCAACGTATTTTGTTGCTAATCTGAACGAGCCAGGTTATTTCAAGAATGATAAGAACATCAGAGGTTTTACATTTTTTTATATTGCTAAGAATCATATTTTTGATAGAAATGTCTCGGATCAAATGAAAGATGATTCTGAAAACATTCTCAAATGTTTTAATGGTGTATTTTTAGAAAATAATTCAAAGATGACATCAGACAATGAAGTATGAGAAATATTGAATCAAAAATTAAACAACTGATTCAGGAAATAGACTTTCATAATTCCCAATATCATGGCCTAGACAACCCTAAGATATCTGACTCTGAATTTGATCAATTGGTAAGGACACTTATCAAATTAGAACATGAGTACCCTCATCTTATTCAACCAGATTCACCGACACAGCGTGTCGGTTCAAAACCAATTCAGGGCTTTACTCAAGTCGATCATTTAACACCAATGCTTTCGCTTGATAATGTTTTCTCATCAGACGATCTGCTATCTTTTGAAAACAGAATCAAGGATAGGTTGTCTTTGGACAAAGATGTAGAATTCATTGCCGAACCGAAACTTGACGGTGTTGCAGTAAATCTGGTGTATGAATCTGGAAAACTTGAGTATGCCACAACTAGAGGGGATGGGGTGACTGGGGAGGATGTCACACATAACGTCCTAACCATTAAATCAATACCGATGAAACTGAATTCAATACCTCCACCAAAAACAATTGAAATTCGAGGCGAAATCATAATCACAAAAAAAGATTTTGAGACAATGAACAATGTAAATGCAAAAACAGGACTAAAGGTGTTTGCTAATCCTAGAAACGCAGCTGCTGGAAGCATTAGGCAACTCGACCCAAATGTTGCCCAAAACAGGCCCCTGAAATTCTATGCTCACGGTTATGGCATGCTTTCAAACCAAGAAGATTTCTCTTCGCACCAAGATGTCATCAGGTTCCTCAGAAATTCAGGAATCATCACATCTCCATACTCCACATTAGTAAAAGGCACATCCGGTTGCATCATGTTTTATGAGAAAATTGATGCCCTAAGAGATTCGCTCGACTTTGAAATTGATGGAGTCGTCTATAAGGTTAATAAGCTTTCATTCCAAAAAGATCTGGGTTTCGTATCGAAAGCCCCCAGGTGGGCCATTGCTCATAAATTTTCTTCCGTTGAAGTTGAGTCAAAAATTATCGACGTGAACTTCCAGGTAGGCAGAACGGGCACCATTACTCCTGTTGCAAAACTAAAACCAATCAATGTAGGAGGTGTAATGGTTAGTAATGCCACATTACATAACATGGATGAAATTAAACGTAAAGATATAAGAAATGGAGACTATGTCTTTGTCAGAAGAGCAGGTGATGTCATACCAGAAATTGTCTCGATAAATAAAAAGAAAAGAGGCGAGAAAACAAAAGAGATTATTTTCCCTAAAAAATGTCCGTCTTGCGAATCAGATATAGTCAGGAAAGACGGAGAGAGTGCTGCTAAATGTACAGGAGGAAGTCACTGTCCTGATCAAATCAGAGAAGGCCTTAAACACTTTGTGTCTAGAAAAGCATTTGATATAGATGGACTGGGTGAGAAGATTATTGATCAGTTGTTGGTATCAAACATGATCAAGAGTACATCCGATCTTTATGCGCTGGATGCTGAAAAAATAATCTCTCTTGAAAGGATGGCAGAACGATCCACTGATAAGCTGATCTCTTCGATTAAGGCCTCTAAAGCAATCAGCTTTGAACGTTTCATTTATGCTCAAGGTATCAATGACGTAGGTCTTGCAACATCAAAAGCACTGGCGGATAACTTCCCAACTTTGGAAGACCTAATCAACACTGATATGCATCAATTAATGAATATTCATGATATTGGCCCTGTGGTTGCAAAAAACATCTTGATGTTCTTTGCCGTAGAACAGAATCTTAACAATATACGGCGTCTCATCAAAATGGGTGTTCAGATTGAATACCGGCCAAGACATGATAATCAAATCCTAAAGAATCAAACCTTTGTGCTTACAGGCTCATTAACCTCAATGTCACGAATCGAGGCACAAGAAATTATTGAAAACAACGGTGGCAGAGTGACCTCATCTGTCTCGACAAAAACAAGCTACTTAGTGGCTGGTAAAAAACCTGGTTCAAAAATTAATAAAGCAAATGATATCGGTGTTACCATCATCAATGAAGATCAATTGGTAAGTTTAATCAATAATGGATAAAAACATAGATAAGCCTATTCAAGCTGAGATGCCTTTTGCCATAGTTCAGGGTGAGCAACTCACAGAACTTCCCAAAGATTTGTACATCCCCCCAGTCGCCTTGCAGGTTTTTCTAGAAGCTTTTGAAGGACCTCTTGATTTGCTTTTGTATTTAATAAAAAAGCAGAATCTTGACGTTCTTGATATCCCGATTGCTGAAATCACAGAACAGTATGTAGATTACATTAACCTGATGAAGGATCTTGAACTCAGCTTAGCCGGTGAATATTTATTAATGGCAGCGATGCTTGCAGAAATAAAATCAAAAATGTTACTGCCAATTTTTGAAGAAATTGAAGACGAAGATGATCCTAGAGCAGAGTTGGTTAGAAGGCTCTTGGAATATGAGAGATATCGAGTAGTCTCTGAAGAAATTGACCATTTAAACAGAGTAGAACGAGACATATACCTCTCGGCAGCTGAAACCGGAAATTATCAACAGCCTGATATATTGCCCGATATAGAATTATCAGATCTAGTCATCGCCTTCAAAGAGGTGCTAAAAAAAGCTGAAATGTTTTCGACATTGCATTTCATGAAAGAACCCTTATCAGTCAAGGAAAGAATGTCAGAAATACTAGAGAAAATTAACGGCAGTGATTTTGTCAAATTTGAAGATCTTTTTGAGTTTTCGGAGCAGAAAATAGGACTGGTTGTCACGTTCCTTGCAGTTTTAGAATTGATGAAAGAATTATTGATAGAAGTAGTACAAGCACAAGAATTTGGGATCATTCACGTAAAAATGCTAGTAGAAAAGGAGACTCATGAGCGAAATTAAAAATATTGTCGAAGCCTTACTGTTATCTTCAGGTGAACCTCTGTCTGCAGACAGAATACATAAAATCATCAATTCAAAAAAATCATGCACTAAGGCTGACATACTCGAAACAATCGATGAACTGAATATCGAATACAATGAAAAAGAGATAGAAGTAACTAGAGTTGCGAGTGGCTTTAGAATCCAAGCAAAATCATCAATTAATGATTTTCTCAATATTATTTACGCTGAGAAAACACCAAGATACTCAAGAGCCCTCATGGAAACGCTTTCCATCATAGCCTATAAACAGCCAGTCACAAGGGGAGACATTGAATCCATCAGAGGGGTATCGGTAAGCAGTAGCATCATGAGAACACTAACTGACCGCAATTGGATTAAGATTGTTGGTTATAAGGATGTCCCCGGTAAACCTGCCATGTTTTCAACCACGAATGAATTTCTTGATTATTTTGGTTTAGAAAAACTAACCGAGCTGCCTGACCTCCCAGATATTAAGGAACCTGAAAATCTTAATTTAGATCTAGAACCTGAAACGTTAAATGAAGTGACCGCAGTTTCATCTGATCAGTTGAATTAAATTTACTGACAATCGATGCTTTGACCAGTGATGCCTTTACTCTCATCAGACATTAGCCAGACATATTTATCCATGAGCTCGACAGGTTCTTTCAATGCGGTTTCATCTTCATATGGATAAGCCTGTTTCCGCATTTTTGTCTTTGTGGCCCCTGGATTGATGCAGTTGAAACGAATACTTGATTGGTCGTCATGTTCCAAACTCAAAATCTGTGACAATGCCTCTACACCAAATTTTGAAACTGAATAAGCCCCCCAGAATGCTTTTCCAATTTTACCCACTCCGCTCGATGTAAATATTACGGAGGCATTATCTGATCCATACAATGCTGGCAAAAGGGCTTTCGTTAATAAAAATTGTGCCGTTAAATTGACATGAATGGTCTGAACCCATGTTTCAGAATCATAGTGTGCAATCGGTGAACGGTCACCCAAAACACCTGCATTCAGGAGCAAGCCATCTAATTTCCCAAATTCATTCATCATATTTTCAAAAACCATCTGATAATCATTGCCATCAGCTTTTTCTAAATCCATAAGAGAAATCATTGGTTCATCACAATTGAGTTCAGAGATCTCATCATAAACGTGCTCGAGAGACTCTATATTTCTGCCGAGCAAAATGACCTTTGCACCTTGTTTTGCATATTCGACTGCTGCAGCTTTACCAATTCCGGCATTAGCGCCGGTAACAAGAATAATCTTGCTATCGAGTTTATTTTTAGACAATTTCATTCACCTGGATTAAATCGTTTATTACATACTCCGCCTTCCATGAGGAAGGCTTATCATTCACATCTCTGTATCCATAAGAACATGCAATGGATTTGATATTTGCTGCTTTTGCTGCAGCAACATCTTTTTCCGCATCTCCAACATAGTAAACATTATGATACTCATATGAGCTTGGTATCTTCTCCAATGCTTTAATGAGAGGCTCAGGATCGGGTTTTCTTTTCTTAACATGATCGCCACAAACCAACGTCTTCAGCCTTTCTAAAAGTTCATGTTCTTCCAATAATGGTGTGGTAAACCGGCTGGATTTATTAGTCACCACGCCATAATCAATACCTCTATCATCGAGGCTGTCCAATAGGCTGACTGTATTGTCGAAGAGTTTACTCTTCTGACCCAATACCGCTTCATAAATATCAAGATAACGGTCATATCTTTCGTTTTCAATTCCAGGATCATCAGTGAATGCAGTTGAAAATATTCCTAATACACCATTGGATACCTGAGATCTTACATCTTCATAATTAACATTGGGCATTGATTCTTCATTGAGGAGAATGCCAAGTGCCAAATACATATCTGGCGCTGTATCAATCAACGTCCCATCGAGATCAAAAAGAACGATTGTTTTGCCTCCCATGATTATATTTTTTTAAAATGCATCATGTAGTTGACATCGACATCATCTGAAATCAAGAACTCTGTTGTAATTGGATTGTATGTCACTCCAATCAACTCAATAAGCTCGAGTCCAGCTAATCTTGACCACTCTTCCAATTCGGATGGTTTGATAAAGCAGTCATATTCATGCGTTCCTTTTGGAAGGAGATTGAGTATGTACTCGGCTCCAACGATTGCCATAATATAAGATTTTATATTTCTATTGATCGTTGCAAAAAAAAGATCGCCGCCTTGGCATATAATTTCTGAACATGCTTTTACAGTATCCTTTGGTGACGGGACATGTTCCAGCATTTCCATACACGTCAGAACTTGAAAATTGCCTTCATGATTCAAAGCGAATTTTTCAACAGTGCTCTGAGAATATTTTAAATTATGTATGCCCGATTGATTTCTATGGATGTTTGCTACGGCTAAACTTTTCTCAGCCATGTCTATTCCATGCACAGCAGATGCTACCGATGCCATCGATTCAGAGAGTATTCCGCCTCCGCAACCAACATCAATGGCACTTTTCCCATCTAAATCACTGTTGGATCTAATATATTCAAATCGAAGAGGATTGAGCTTATGAAGTGACGCAAAGCTGCCGTGTGGATTCCACCATTCCTTGGCAAGTTCATCAAACTTCTTTACTTCCTCTGGGCTGACATTCTCTTTTTGATTCATGAACGATAAATCCTTATTTAATAGGGTTTTTAACCATAAAAACCATTAATGATGTGCTAAAATTATACATTGATATCAACTCATATACCTGTGTATTGATGCGCATCAAAATAATATTCGTAAATAACAAGATTTTAATGTCATGACAGATAAAATTTCTCAGATTAATTTAGAAGATGAAATGAAAAAATCCTATCTGGATTATGCAATGAGTGTCATTATTGGACGGGCATTGCCGGATGTCAGAGATGGTTTAAAGCCAGTACATAGAAGAGTGCTTTACGCGATGAAAGTCCTTGGCAACGATCATACGAAAGCTTATAAGAAATCAGCAAGAATTGTCGGCGATGTAATCGGTAAATATCATCCCCATGGAGACAGTGCAGTTTATGAAACCATCGTCAGGATGGCCCAAGATTTTTCATTGCGATACACGCTTGTTGACGGACAAGGAAATTTTGGTTCAATCGACGGCGATCGAGCAGCTGCAATGCGTTACACCGAGGTCAGAATGCAAAAGATCACGCAGGAACTTCTTGCTGACCTTGATAAAGATACTGTTGACTTCATCCCTAATTATGATGAATCTGAAGAAGAGCCTGCAGTTTTACCAACAAGACTACCCAATCTTTTGATCAATGGTTCCGCTGGAATTGCCGTGGGAATGGCTACCAATATTCCTCCGCATAATTTAAAGGAAGTCATAGATGCGTGTTTGTTTATTTTGGACAACGATGAGACGACCATTGATGAATTGATCAAACTGATACCGGCACCTGATTTTCCGACTGCAGCAACAATTCATGGAATCGATGGCATTAAACAAGCTTATGAAACCGGAAGAGGGAGGGTGCACGTAAGGGCAAGAACCTCCATTGAAGAAAATGGGGATCGAGAAACAATCGTTGTTTCTGAGCTCCCATATCAAGTGAACAAAGCAAGATTGATTGAAAAGATCGCCGAGCTGGTTAGGGATAAGAAAATAGAAGGGATATCTGAGATTAGAGATGAATCTGATAAGGACGGACTAAGGATTGCCATTGACCTTAAAAGGGGAGTTGTGTCGGATGTTCTCCTAAATAACTTATATAAGCAAACACTGCTTGAGAGTACATTCTCTATAAATATGGTTGCACTATCGAATGGACAACCAAAACTGATGAATCTAAAGGGGATGTTAGATGCTTTCCTTGCCCACAGAAGAGACGTCGTTACCAAAAGGACCATTTATGAGCTCAATCGCTCCATTAATAGAGCACACATATTAGAAGGGCAGACTATTGCGTTAACGAACATTGATCAAATGATCGCCATCATCAAAAAATCTAAAACTCCAGCAGATGCTCAAAAAGCTTTAATATCTAAACTATGGAAAACTGGGAAAGTAAAAGAGATGCTAAAAAAAGCAGACAACGTTTCCACAGTTCCAAAACACCTGATAAATATTGAAAAGTTTGGAATGGAAAAAAGAGGCTACAGACTATCAACCGAACAAGCTAAAGCGATCCTTGATTTAAAACTCAATCGGTTAACTGGACTTGAACAGGAAAGCATTTATAACGAGTACTCTGCTTTATTAGAAGACATCAAACGATTTACTGTAATCCTATCAAATCCAGATGAATTGACTTCTGTGATCAGATCTGAACTCATTGAAACACAGGAAACATATGGCGATGAACGACGAACAGAAATTGTTGAATTCTACTCTGACCTAACAGATGAAGATCTTATACCTGAAGAAGATCTGATTGTGACTCTTTCTAAGGAAGGCTATGCAAAAACACAACCGATCGATACCTATCAAGCACAGAATCGAGGGGGTACAGGAAAGAGGGCTGCAACATTGAAAGACGAAGATTTTGTTTCAAAATTATTCGTTGCCAATACACACGACACATTGCTGTGTTTTTCAAGTTATGGAAAAGTCTATTGGATTAAAGTTTATAGACTCCCAAGAGGAGGGCGAAATGCAAAAGGTCGACCGATAGTAAACTTCTTACCGCTTGAAAAAGATGAACGAATACAAGCCGTATTGCCAGTAAAAGAATTCAATGATGGTCAGTTTGTCTTTATGGCAACTGAAACTGGGAGCATAAAGAAAACAAAGTTGTCTGCATATTCAAGACCCATGAAATCAGGCATCAAGGCAATAAAGCTCAGAGAAGGTGATAGGGTCGTCAATGCTGAAATCACGGATGGATCAAAGGAAATAATGCTTTTCTCTGATTCTGGAAAATCAATTCGTTTCAAAGAATCAGACGCAAGACCCATGGGAAGAGTCTCACAAGGCGTAAGAGGCATGCGAATCGAGAAAGGTCAAAAAATTATTTCACTTGTTGTGTTAGAGGAAGGAAACATAATTGTTGCAACTGAGAACGGCTATGGCAAACAAACATTGAGAGATGAGTTCTCAACTCAGAAGAGAGGCGGAAAAGGCGTTATCGCAATACAGACTTCAAAAAGAAATGGAAGCTTGATTGGTGCAAATCAAGTCAGTGCAGGCGATGAAGTTATGTTCATCAGTACTTCTGGTAATTTGATTCGAACACGAACAGATGATATTTCTGTGATTGGCAGAAACACACAAGGCGTGAGATTAATCAGGCTTTCTGACGACGACAATTTATTGGGAATGGAAAAAGTCATCAACGTCGATGATGACGAGTAAACATGTCAAAGAACATCTTCAATTTTTCTGCTGGTCCAGCCTTAATCCCTAATAGTGTAATTGAAAAAATACATCATGGGCTTGATGATTTCGATCGTGGAATGTCAGTCATCGAAGTTTCTCACAGAAGCCAAGCATTCAAAGAATATGCACACTCATCAGAGTCCTCACTCAGGCAGTTATTAAACATCAATGATGAATATTCAGTCCTATTTCTTCAAGGAGGAGCCACTCATCAGTTTGCATTAATTCCTATGAACTTTTCTCGTAACGATGGCGTTCTTGATTATCTTGTGACGGGTGCTTGGTCAAGAAAAGCCAGCGCTTATGCAAGTAAAATTGCAAATGTAAATATTGTGGCTGACTCGACTTCAAATAATTTTACAAACGTGACAGACTCGAATTTATGGAATCTCACAGATGGTGCAGATTATTTTTTTTACTGTGCTAATGAGACGGTACATGGGTTGGAAATTCATGAACCAATAGAATCAGATTCCCCTGTGATTTGCGATATGTCTTCAACCATTGCCTCAAGGCCGATTGATATCAATAAATATGATCTAATTTTTGCTGGCGCACAAAAAAACCTGGGCATTGCTGGCGTGACGATCGTAATTGCTAAGAAGACGTTACTGTCTGAGGTCAATCATGAGTTACTACCAATGCTGGATTATTCAGTGCATGCCGATGAGGCTTCAATGCTAAATACTTCTCCAGTGTTTGCTTGGTATGTTTCGGGTTTAATTTTTGATTGGATTAGAGAGCAGGGTGGAGTTGAGAGGATGTCTCAACTCAATCAGGAGAAATCCAGTCTTCTCTATAACTACATAGATCAATCAAATTTTTACTCTAATCCAATAGCGCATAGATATAGATCCTGGATGAATATTCCATTTATACTGAATAGAGAAGATCTTGATGATGAATTTCTTCGGTCAGCCGAAGATGAAGGTCTTTTAAATCTTAAAGGCCATAGAACCGTTGGAGGAATGCGTGCGAGTGTGTACAATGCGATGCCAATTGAAGGCATTAAGAAATTAATCGCTTTTATGGATGAATTTTCAAAATTACACGAATGACATGTACAAGGTTTTAAAACTCAACAATATCGCTGAAGAAGGCC
This sequence comes from Gammaproteobacteria bacterium, assembly GCA_002717445.1. Classification (GTDB taxonomy): domain Bacteria; phylum Pseudomonadota; class Gammaproteobacteria; order Steroidobacterales; family UBA11654; genus CACPJA01. Next base: position 76,521 of record PBDY01000019.1, read on the forward strand.
TAAAAGTTTTTAACTCTGAACGATACCACTGTGGTGACGATGTCACCAATCCAGATGCTATCATCTTACGATCCTATGATATGCATGAGATGGATATTCCAAAAGATCTAAGAGCAGTTGGTCGAGCAGGTTCTGGAGTGAACAATATTCCCATTGATAAATATACGGAAAAAGCAATTCCTGTTTTTAATGCCCCAGGAGCAAACTCAAATGCCGTAAAAGAACTTGTTTTGGCATCAATTCTTATTGCTGCAAGAAATATCCATAGTGCAATAAAATATGTCGAATTAGTCAAGGATTCTGAGAATCTGAAGAGTGATATTGAGCATGGTAAGAAAGCATACGTTGGCTTTGAGTTACCAGCAAAGACCCTCGGTGTGATTGGTCTGGGTCAGATTGGAGTGAAAGTTGCAAATGCAGCTTATGATCTTGGCATGAATGTGATTGGCTATGATCCTCTGATTACCGTGGATAATGCGATCAACCTTCAACCAGGTATTCAAAACGTGAATGATTTAAAAGAATTGCTCAATGATTCTAATATCGTCACTATTCATATACCACATAAGAAAGAAACCGAGAACTTCATTGGGGATAATGAAATTAAAAAACTAAAAGAAGGATCCATAATTATAAATCTTTCTAGAGAAGCAATTGTTGACACAAATGCTATATTAAAGAATCTCGAAACCAATAAAATTAAAACTTATGTTACTGATTTTCCTAGTGAAGAGATGATTGATCATAAAGATGTTCTTGTGATGCCTCACTTGGGCGCCTCAACCAAAGAAGCCGAAATAAATTGTGCTGTCATGGTAGCAAACAGCCTAAAGTCTTACCTGGAGAGTGGAAATATTTTGAACTCTGTAAATTTTCCAGACGTCAAGTTAACCATCAACTCGCCTCATCGACTCACAATAACAAATAAAAATATGCCAAATATCATCGGACAGTTCACGTCGGTTTTGGGTAACTCTCAAATCAATATTGACGACCTTTCACATAAGGTACTTAACGAAATAGGCTATACCATCTTGAATGTTGATAAGCCAATATCAGAAAATGTTTTGGATGAAATATCCAATATTGAAGGTGTGATGAAGGTTAATATACTCTTTTAGTCATGCGTGTTTCATATTTAGGGCCCAAAGGATCATTCACTCAAATTGCTTTGACTAAGTACTTTGGTGACGATGCGGATGAAATCTCCCAAAGAAGCATTGGTGAGGTTTTTAATACTGTAGAAAAAAGAATGGTGGACTATGGTGTCGTTCCTATTGAGAATTCATTTGAAGGATCAATCAATAATACCCATGATTTATTGATTGACTCAACCGTTAAGATTTACGATGAAATCCAGATCAGGATTCATCAATGTCTCATATCAAAAACGACCGAAATCAACCAAATCAAAAAAATCTATTCACACCCACAATCATTTGCTCAATGTCAGAGTTGGCTAAAAGCAAATTTACCAAACGCCGAGTTGATACCGGTTTTTAGTAACTCTGAAGCCGCTGAAACTGTTTCGACTGATGATGAGGCCTGCATAGGATCATTGAGGCTCACAAAACTATATGATTTAGAGCTCATAAAAAAAGACATTGAAGATTCAAAAGAAAACACCACAAGATTTGTGATCTTGAGTCATGAACAACAAGAAAAAAAAGGGCATAACAAAACTTCACTGGTCATAACTCCTCCAGACAGTGATGCCTCAGGCTCTCTGTATAATCTCTTACAACCTTTTGCGTCAGAAGGCATTAATCTAATGAGAATTGAATCACGTCCATTCAGAGGTCAACTGTGGAGTTATGTTTTCTTCATCGACTGTGAAGGGTCCATCGAAGACAGCAGTATTCTAAATGCAATTAGAACGCTCAAGGAGCAAAATATCAGGGTTAAGATATTAGGATGCTACCCCAGTCAACAGCATCCATGAAGACCGAAAGTATTAATTTATTGGCGTCTTCACAAAAACAAATGAATGGGTGCATCGAAGTCCCAGGTGATAAATCTATTTCTCATAGAGCAATCATCATCTCTTCCATAGCTAAAGGAGAAACACAAATTGACCACTATCTGAATTCTACAGATGTGCATGCGAGCATACGTGCTTGTCGTGCAATTGGTGCCCGGATTGAACAAAATGATGATTCATTAGTAATTAATGGTAATGATCGATCCAGATCCTCTGGAAAAGATATCGAGTTAAACTTTGGAAACTCTGGTACATCAATGAGATTGATGATGGGCGTTTTATCGGCTCAAAACTTTTCCTCAGTTCTTGAGGGAGATTCATCACTCAATCAAAGACCCATGAATAGAGTCTCTCAGCCACTGATTAAAATGAACGCCGATATAATAACAACCGATGATACTCCACCGGTTCATATTGCTCCTGTCAAAAAGATAAAAAATGTTAATCACTCAGAGGATGTTGCTAGCGCTCAGATCAAATCATCAATACTGCTCGCTGGACTCTATGGCGATGATACTTTTACGATTAAAACACCTCCATCTAGAGATCATACTGAAATAATGCTTGGTGAATTTGGATGCAAGATCTCAAAAGACTTAGAATCCATAACTATGACGCCGTCTGAGCTTCTGTCACCGGGACAAATTGATGTACCGGGCGATATCTCATCAGCTGCATTTTTTATTGTCGGAGCCATCCTTTCAAAGGACGGTCAGGTAACCATTAATAATGTTGGCTTAAACCCTTTGAGAACAGGCTTTATTAAAATTTTAATCATGATGGGCGCGAACATCGTGATCACTGAAAACAGAAAAATAAATGGTGAACTAGTAGGTAATCTGACAGCGAAGTCATCCAAGTTATACGGAGTGGACGTTCCAAAACACTTGATTGCAAGCTCTATTGATGAGTTGCCACTTATAGTACTGGCGGGTAGCCAGGCAGATGGAAAAACTTCCGTGAGGAACGCCGAAGAGCTTCGAGTAAAAGAATCAGATAGGATTTCATCAATGATAAAGATGATGCAAGCTTTTGGCATCTCTGTTGATGAATATGATGATGGAATGAATATTTATGGCGGCACAATCACTGGCTCAACGATTAATAGCTTTGGAGACCATAGAATTGCAATGACTGCGCTTCTTGCTTCGCTGGTATCTGATGGAGACGTTTTAGTACAGGACTGCAAGAATATTGACACATCGTTCCCATCTTTTATAAAAGTAGCGAATAATATTGGCATGGACATTAAAGAACATGCCTAATGTTATTACAGTTGATGGACCAAGCGGAGTTGGCAAAGGGACCATCTCAGAATATCTGTCGGAAGAACTTAAGTGGAATTATTTGAATAGCGGAGCCTTATATCGTGCAATTGCTTGGGTAGTGAGAAATGATTCGATCGATCTTAAGGACACTGCCGGATTGGAAAGCGCCTCTAAAGATATTCACTTTTCACTAAAAAACAAAAAACTCCTAATCAAATTTGAAGGGATGGAAATTGGTTCATTAATATACAATGAAGAAATTGCCAAAATCGCGTCAAAAGTTTCTTCCAATCCTAAAGTACGTAGGTCAATCGTTAATATTCAGAGATTGTTTAAAAAAGAGCCTGGCTTAGTCGCTGAAGGCAGAGATATGGGGTCAGTAATCTTTCCTGAATCAGAACTTAAAATATTTCTGACTGCATCAATAGAAACGCGTGCCGGAAGACGCTATAAGCAGTTGAAGGATAGGGAATTTAATGTTAGCCTTCCGGCTCTAATTAAGGATTTGAGTGCTCGTGATGATAGAGACAAAGGTAGAGAAATTTCGCCGCTTGTCATTCCTGATGGGGCATTTGTAATAGAAACCGATGATCTAACCATCATTGAAGTAAAAAAAATAGTTAAAGAAAAGGTAAATAAGACCTATGGAACAAACATTTGAAGAACTATTTGAAAGTTCTCAGTACAACCAAAATATTAAACCAGGTCAGATTATAGAGGCCAATGTAATCAATATTACAACCGATCATGCCGTACTAAGTGCTGGTCTAAAATCTGAATCTTTTGTCAATATCAATCAATTCAAAGATTCTGATGGTGAAGTTGAAATTTCAATCGGTGACAAAGTTAAGGTTGTCATAGAAGAAATTGAGGATGGCGAAGGACAAACAAGGTTATCTCGACAGAAAGCTAAAAACGAAGCAACCTGGGCTAAGTTAATTTCTGCAACAGAGAGCGGTGATATTGTCACTGGTCGCATACAAAACAGAATTAAAGGTGGTTTCATGGTATTGATTGACGAAATCACTGCCTTTCTTCCTGGGTCACTCGTTGACATAAGGCCAGTCCGAGAAACACAGTATCTTGAAGGAACCTCTTCAGAGTTTAAAGTTGTTAAAGCAGATAAAGCATCAAGCAATATAGTTGTTTCAAGAAAAGCGGCACTCTTAGGTGACTCAGAGGACAACAGAGTTGAAATGCTTTCTAAATTGAATGAAGGCGATGTTATAGAAGGAATCATTAAGAATCTCACAGATTATGGTGCTTTCATAGACCTAGGGGGGTTGGATGGTCTCCTGCATATAACGGATATCTCTTGGAAGAAGATCAAACATCCGTCTGAGCGATTAAATATTGCTGAAAAGATTCAAGTTATGATTATCTCGATTGACAATGAAAAGGGTAGGGTTTCTCTTGGTTTAAAACAACTCGAAGACGACCCATGGGATGACTTAATTAAAAATTACGATATAGGGATGAAGGCCGCATGCACCATATCCAATATCACGGACTATGGCTTATTCATGGAAATTGATGATGGCATAGAGGGATTGGTTCATGTTTCTGAAATAGATTGGACAAACAATAATCCTAACCCACATAAAATAGCTAATGTGGGTGATCAAGTTGAAGTAATGATTCTCTCTATCGACAAAGATAAAAGAAGAGTTTCGCTCGGGATAAAACAATGCCTAGCTAACCCATGGACTGAGTTCTCAGAGCAACACAATGAAAACGAAAACATCAAAGGAAAAATTAAATCCATTACTGACTTTGGAATTTTTGTAGAATTGGATGGCGGAATTGATGGCCTCGTTCATATTTCAGATGTCTCTTGGGAAAACGATGAAAATATAGATCTTTCTGCTTATAACAAATCTGATGAAATAGAGACAACAATTCTATCAATCGATTCAAACAAACAACGAATTTCTTTGGGTATTAAGCAACTAGACAATGATCCCTTCCAGGAATACCTTTCAAAAAATCCAAAAAATTCAATAGTGAAGGGCATAATTTCAGAAGTGGATGAAAGAAACGCACTTGTCAGTCTTGCCGAGAAAGTCAATGGATTGTTGAATATCTCAGAAGTTTCAAGAGATAAAATTGATGACATGAGATCATCCTTCAGACCAAAAGATGAAATAGAAGCAAAAATTGTAGGCTATGATAAGAAAAATAGGACCCTTAAGCTGTCGATCAAAGCAAAAGAGGAGACGGATGAAAAAGAAGCTCTTGCAACATATAAAAAAGACGAAAAAGAGAACATTTCTAAAACAAGCCTTGGTGATCTCTTGAAATCTAAATTTATCAAAGATAAAGATTAGTATTCCGAAATAGTATTTTTTCTGATTTAATTAAGACGTGGCCATCAATAAAAAACAACTTGTAGATCTCATCTCCTCAAAACAGGATCAACTCTCACACAAAGACATTGAACTGTCTGTAAAGACTATGTTTAATTCGATGTCAGATGCACTTAAAAATGGAGACAGAATTGAAATCAGAGGTTTCGGAAGCTTTGGATTGAGATTTAGGAAATCCAGAACCGGTCGAAATCCAAAGTCTGGCGAGACTGTCAATATCCAAAATAGATACGTACCTCACTTTAAACCGGGTAAGGAGTTTAGAGAGTCAGTTAAGGACGCCGGCACCAAAACAAGTCAATAGTATGCTTTCTGAAAGCGCCTTATATTTAACTGGGATCTTTCTCTTATTTGGGGGTCTTGTTTATGTTTATTTCAACTTCTTTGAGGTGGATAAAAAAGAAGATATTAATGCTGACTACTTAACAGGACTTAAGTATCTCCTTAATGAGGAATCCGATAAAGCCATCAATCTATTTTCTGACCTTATTGAAATTGACGATGAAACCATACAAACTCACCTCGCTTTGGGTGTGTTGTTCAGGAAGCAAGGCCGAGTAGATAAAGCCATCCAGCTTCATGAATATATTCTTTCGAAAGACGAGTTACCTGAAAAACATTATTTTCAAACATTATTTGAGTTGGGTGAAAACTATTTCTCTGCCGGGATTTATAATAAAGCAGAAGATATATTTCTAAAACTTAAAGACTATGAAGAGCACAATGAGGATGCTCTCAATAAACTGATCATTATCAATGAGTACTTTGGAGAATGGGAAAAGGCCCTTTCATTCTTAGAAGAACTAGATGCTCAAAGTGAGCAGAATTATTCAATCAGCAGAAATCATTATTACTGCGAAATAGCTGAAATGCATATTAATAATGGAGAAACTAAATCAGCAAATCAATTCCTTCTGAAAGCCCAAGGACTTCATACCGACTCCATTAGAAGCGAATACATAAAAATGCTCATTGACTTAAAAAGCTCACAAAATGATTCAGCAATTTCCTCATTCGTTTCCATGGTTAATAAAAATAGAATTGCCTACATTCTAGCTCTTCCGAAAATCATTCAATCATTGAATCAAACAGACATTGAATCAATAGATGCAAAATTAACAGGCCTCTTAAATAACGACCCTGAAGCACATAATTATCTTGCCATTGTGGCCGTCATGTTTCCTGAAATTAAAAATGCTGTGATTGAAGAAGTGATTCAGTCTTTTATTGAAAATCAAGACATCGTCAAAGAGATTGATAAACTTGACGAGGATTACTCAATTGTTTCAACAATTTCAAACCGTCTCAGTCAAAGCATGCGTCTTATTCTGAATAAGAAAATGAAATCAGAATATAAGTTTAGTTGCAAAAAATGCGGCTATCAAACAATTGCATTCTCTTGGCAATGTCCAACATGTAAAAGCTGGGAATCATCATTACCAATCAACTTTTTAAAGGCTATCTGAGGTGTCAAAAGTTGGTGTAATTGCAGGTAACTTTGATGTAATTCACCCGGGTTATATTTACATGTTTGATGAATGCAAGAATCATTGTGATACTTTGTTGCTTTTGCTCCACGAGGATCCTTCTATTGAAAGGCCAGAAAAGATTCAACCAATTCTAAGCTTAGAGGAAAGAAATCTAATCTTATCATCATTAAAACAAATCGATCGAATCATCTCCTATCAAACCGAATCAGATCTATATGAGATCCTAAATGAAACCAAAATTGATATTAGGTTTCTTGGAGACGATTACAAAGATAAATCATATACAGGGGATGATTTAAGATTGCCCATCCATTATTTAGATCGGTCTCACGGTTGGAGCACTACAAAGTTTAAAAAGTTGATTGCTGAGAGTCTCTGAGGGTTTTAAATCTGGCTCCCCGGGCCGGACTCGAACCAGCGACCCATTGATTAACAGTCAATCGCTCTACCAACTGAGCTACCGGGGATTAGATTTAAAAGAAGTCTGCTTGAAGCAAATCAAATAGTCAAGTTGGATTAATCGAGTGATTTAGAGATCCTATCGACAGCATCCTTTATCTGTTCAAGACTGGTTGCATAAGACAATCTGACATATCCATTTGAGCCAAATGCACTTCCGGGAACAACAGCAACATGGGCTTTTTCAATGAGATATTCTGATAATTCAACATCGTCAGAAAAGCCCTTTTTTTCAATAACATTCTTAACATCTGGAAATAAATAAAAAGCACCTGTGCCCGGTGATGTTTTGAACCCATTTATATTATTCAGTGCCGAGCATAAATAATCATGGCGCAATCGATACTGTTCAACCATTTCATAAACCTCGTCCATTGGGCCATTTAGGGCTGCAATGGCTGCTGCTTGGGAGATTGAGGATGGATTAGAGGTGCTTTGGCTTTGAATCTTCTTCATGGCAGCAATAACATCTGCAGGTCCTCCGCAATAGCCAATTCTCCACCCGGTCATTGCATACGATTTAGAGACGCCATTAATTGTGATGGTTCTATCAAATAATTCTGGGCATGCTTGTGCAAATGAGACAAAAGGTTTTTCACCCCAATAGATATATTCATACATATCATCGGTTGCAACAAGAACATTGGGATAGTTTTCCAATACTGCACCAATGGCCTGGTAATCAGATTCACTGTAAGTAATACCAGTAGGGTTTGAAGGTGAATTAATAATCACCAATTTTGTTTTTTCACTCACTGCTCGAGTAAATGCATCAAAATCTATCGAGAAATCATTCTCTTGAAATGTATCAACAATCACCGGTTCCGCATCGGCTAAAAGAACCATGTCTGGATATGAAACCCAATAGGGGCTGATTATAATAACCTCGTCACCTGGGCCTAAAATGGCTTGAAACAAATTATAAAGTGTTTGTTTGGCGCCAGTGGATACAAGAATATTATCCTGCTGATAAATTAATTCATTGTCATTAATGAATTTATTCATAATAGCCTGTTTTAAATCCGGCAGACCATCTACCTGAGTGTATTTTGTCATCCCCTTGTCCATTGCTTTTTTTGCAGCTTCTTTGATGTATTCCGGTGTGTCAAAATCAGGTTCGCCTGCACTCATACTGATGACATTAATTCCTGCTGCCCTCATTTCCATCGCCTTAGACGAAACAGCGATTGTTGCCGATGGCTTTACCTTTTTAACTCTTTCAGATATTGGATTATTCATTCTATGGAATGTTTATATTTTAGATCGATATAATAACAAAATTATGAATGATGATTGTTTTAAATTGAGAGCTGATTACCAACCGAAAGGCGATCAACCCAATGCTATAAAATCATTATTGAATGGCCTAAATAATGGCCTACATAAACAAACACTTCTTGGTGTTACTGGCTCTGGAAAAACATTCACCATCGCTAATTTAATTCAACAATCTCAGAGAACGACATTATTATTGGCACCGAACAAAACACTTGCAGCTCAATTGTATGGAGAAATGAGAGAGTATTTTCCTGAAAATAAAGTGGAGTACTTTGTGTCGTACTACGATTATTATCAGCCGGAAGCTTATGTCCCTGTTACAGACATTTATATTGAAAAAGACGCATCGGTTAATGCACACATCGAACAAATGCGATTATCTGCAACAAAAGCCCTGATCGAAAGAAAAGATACGATCATTGTGGCATCCGTCTCAGCGATATATGGTCTTGGTGATCCGAAACAATATCTCAATATGGTATTGCATTTATCACTTAACGATCGAATATCAAGTAAATCAATCACTCAGAAGTTGGCTGAACTTCAATATCAAAGAAACAACATTGAGTTTAAGCAAGGCACGTTTAGAGTGATGGGAGATGTCATTGATGTATTCCCAGCAGATTCTGACAATCAAGCCATTAGGGTGGAAATGTTTGATGATGAAGTTGAAAACATTTCATTCTTCGACCCTTTAACGGGCGAAGTCAGGAGAAAGCTTAGGCAAGTTACAATTTTTCCCAAAACGCACTACGTCACTCCTCGTGAAGTAATGTTGAATGCAATTGATCATATAAAAGATGAGTTATCGGATCGACTAATCGATTTAAATGATCAAAATAAGCTTGTCGAAGCACAACGGTTAGAACAACGAACAATGTATGATATTGAGATGATCAGAGAGCTTGGCTTCTGTTCTGGAATTGAAAACTACAGCCGATATTTATCAGGCAGAGGGGAGGGCGAACCCCCGCCGTGCTTAATCGATTACCTGCCAAATGATTCGTTGATCATTATTGATGAAAGCCACGTCACTATCCCTCAGCTCAGGGGAATGTACAAAGGCGATCATTCCAGGAAAACCACACTCGTAGAATATGGATTTAGATTGCCTTCTGCTCTGGATAATAGACCGCTTATGTATGAAGAATTTGATGGTATGTCGCCACAAACAGTCTATGTGTCTGCCACACCAAGAGACTATGAGCTTGAACAGTCAAACAATGTCGCTGAACAAATTGTCCGACCCACCGGTCTGATTGATCCTGAAGTCGAAGTCAGGCCTATAAATAATCAGGTCGATGATTTACTCTCAGAGATCAGAATCAGAGCAGACAACAGTGAACGAGTACTGGTCACAACACTCACAAAGAGAATGGCAGAAGATCTCGCTGAATATTTTAACGACAATCGTGTTAGGGTTCGTTACCTTCATTCTGATATAGATACGGTTGAACGATCGGAAATACTGAGAGATCTGAGATTGGGTGAATTTGATGTATTGGTAGGAATCAACTTATTGCGAGAAGGTCTTGATTTACCAGAGGTATCTCTTGTTGCAATACTCGATGCAGATAAAGAAGGCTTCTTAAGGTCTGCAGGTTCCCTTATTCAAACAATCGGCAGAGCCGCTAGGAATGTCAATGGAAAAGCAATCATGTATGCCGATAAAGAAACCAATTCAATGAAAAATGCCCTTGAAGAGACAAATCGAAGAAGAGAAAAGCAGATACAGTTTAATATCGATAATGGGATAGAACCCAAAACAATCATCAAGAATATCCATGATGTCATGGAAGGGGCAAAACCATCTCAAACAAGAAAATTTATAAAAATTCCAAATAAGATCAAAAAGCAACTTCAATCCGATAATCCGTCTGACGTTTCAAAACTTCTCGAGGAGCTTGAAGTCAAAATGTTCAATGCTGCTAAAGACTTGGATTTTGAAGAAGCGGCGAAAATCAGAGATGAAATTAAACTCGTTAAAGAAATTAATTTCGGTATAAATTATGTGGATTCATCTGAAAAAATACGAATCTAAATTGATTCGATATTCTCAGTCTTATACGATGTTGAAATGGAGAATCTAAATTGAAATTCAAAATTGTCATTCTAATCATATCTTTTATTACTTTGCCTTTGAGTGCAGAGATATTGGGCGATCTCGAGTACGGTAAAAAATTAGCCGATGAAGCTCCGAGCCCTTTAGTGCTTCAAATTCTTCTTTATAAGTATCTCGATTCACCAAAACAACTTCTAAAAAATGGATGCGAAGGATGTCATGATATAAAAACTTTTGAAGAAAACACAAAAGAAGAAATTCTAGACAGAATACTTAAATCTTGGCATGCTTCAGGTTATATTGAAGAAGACCTCAATGATCTGACCACATATCTCTTTGAACAGTCCAATTAAGGGTTTAACTGGAGGCGCGTAGCTCAGCTGGTTAGAGTGCTTGCTTGACATGCAAGAGGTCGGCGGTTCGAGTCCGCCCGTGCCTACCAGTTATATACCCACCAAGTTTTTAATAAAAAATTTATCAAAATTAAATTTATTTATTTATTTTTCTGTTATGATCCTGCAGTTAGAGATTCATGCTCATCATTCGATGAAATGGGGAGTGACTAACAAAAACAATGGGGGAAAATTAATGAATTGTTTAAAAAACTATATATTAGCTTCGCTTTACATCTCCTTTTTTTCTTTAGCTTCTTTTGCTCAGGAAATTGAGGAAATCATAGTTACGGCAAACAAAAGGGAGCAAACGGTTCAGGATATACCGATGAATATCTCAGTCTTAACATCCGATGTTATGACTGCAAGAGGCATATACAAGCCTGAAGATTATTTGAGGACACTTGCGGGTGTATCGACTCCTGGTGGAGACAGATACTACACCATGAGGGGTCTAAATACCGGTACAGCTCAAGTTTCATCTGGAACGTCTAATACCTATATGGGTGAAATCTCCATGGGCATGACCAATCTGTATGATATTGAGAGGATTGAAGTGCTTAGGGGTCCTCAAGGTACCCTTTATGGATCAAATGCTGTGGGTGGAACGATAAGGTATATTACAAATATACCTCAGTTTGACGAATTTGAAGGTGACGTCACCATAGAATACGTAGACAAAAAATTAGCCGATGACAGCGGTTATAACTACAATTTGATGCTCAATGTTCCTCTCTCTGATAACTTTGCCATGAGAGCAGTCTACACATCTCAGAAAGATCCTGGAATCTACCAAAACGTTGCGAACGGTCGAAAAGATATCGGCACACAAGACGATGATGAATACAGATTGATGTTCAGATATCAAAACGGTCCATTGGACGTCAATGCAATGGTTATGAAAAGAGAGCGTTTTGATTTTGGTCAAAAAGAAAAGGGAAATGCAGATAAACCTGGAACAGCAGATATCGTTGATCCAAATTGTAACTACGATTCAGCTTGGTACTACGGCGATACTTGTTCAAGAGTCTACGCTACAGCTGGTGGTGATTTAAGTGGTTATGATGAAAGCCTTGCATTTTACTCTTTCACCGATGAAACATATGATGTTGAATCTACCGTTACTTCGTTAACAGTGGAATACGATTTTGAAACATTCACTGGAATGCTAATTCTCGCTGATTATGATTTTGATGATTATTATGTCACTGACTGGTCGAGAATTGATACCGATGACCTTTTTGTCGATGACCTTTTTTACTATGGTGATGGCAGTCGTGACACTCAAGAAATCAGGTTCTCATCTGCCACAGATGGTCCAATACAATGGACAGTGGGATACTTCAAGACTGATTATGAAGATGCACCTAATAGTGTTACAGAATGGGAAGTAACTGATACCGATGGACTCGATTATCTTGGTTATATGGGATTTACCTCACATGATGGCACTTATGATCCCTCATTTTATGTTTCACCATATGGTGACACTCAGTTTAGAGGCAACAGTGGATTCATGGTTTATGGAAGTTATAACTACTATAACTATGCTGAAGAAAAAGCTTTATACGGTTCTGTTGACTATTCGATCAATAACTGGACATTCACAGTAGGTATGAGAGATTTTGAGTTGTCAGACGGCTTTAAAGCATCCGAATATGGACTTTTCTATGAAGATCCTGATAACACAGGTTGTGACGGAACTGAAGCTGTTGGAGTAACATGCTCTGAAGAAAATGGTGAAGAATCAGATAATCGTTTGAAATACACGGTCTCATATGAAGTCAATGACGATTTGACTCTATTTGCTGTGTCATCAGTGGGTTATAGATCTGGTGGAAACAATGCTGCACTTCCATTCTTTTGTGCAAACGATCCTGAAGCTGCTGGTTTTAAAAGAAGATATACATCCGATGAAGCGGAAAATTCCGAAATTGGTATAAAAACGAGGGGTAATAATTACACTTTAAATGCAACGTATTTCTGGGTTGACTGGACTGGAATTCAAGTCACAGTCAGGCCTGCATGTGGATGGTCCTTCACTTACAATGGTGGTGAAGCAGAAACGTCTGGGATAGAGCTTGATTTCTCTTATGATATTTCTGAGAACCTTGTGCTTGATGTTACAGGAAGCTTCATCAGTGCTGAGATTGCAAACGATATTTCATCACTGGGAGCATCTGCAGGAGACAGGCTTCCAAATATTGCAGAAGAGCAGATGTCTCTTGGTCTTTCATATGACTTTGAAATGTTTGCATCACCTGCCTTTGCTAGAGCTGACTTTAACTACTACGGTGAAAGTTTTGCGACCTTTGCAATGGATCGCGAAGACATGTCACCGAGTTATACACAGGTAAATTTTAATCTTGGTGTAGAATTAGATGAAAACACTCGTGTTCAACTTTCGATCAGCAACCTCACTGATGAACGAACCGAGGCGTTTAGATTCTCTGCAGAATCTCCAAGTTATCGTGCCAGGAACTATCTACAATGGATACCACCTAGAACAATAGCTTTGTCTTACTCAAGAAGCTTCTAATGAGAGTAGCAAATTGAAAAAAGCCCGTGGAAGCGGGCTTTTTTTATTTAATGATCTGACCTTCCTTCATAATGAAATGGACCCTTTCCAATGATGTGATATCTTTAATTGGATCTCCTTTGACTCCTATGATGTCAGCTTCATAAGACTCTTTTATCTCACCAACATTTGCAAGCCCAAAAAGCTCCGCTGTATTAATGGTTGCCGCCTGGATAGCCTGTATTGGAGTCATGCCCCATTGGACCATGTATTTAAATTGTCTGGCATTTTTTCCATGTGGGTATATCCCAGCATCCGTTCCAAAAACCATTTTGGCACGCGTTTCTACTGCCATTTTGAAATTCTCCCTTTGCTTTCGTCCAACTGTTCTTTCTTTTTTAAGAGCATATTCTGGAATACCGTTTTTAGCGCCTTCCCCAAGTATATAATCAGAAACATATATATCCATTGACAAAAAAACGCCTTTCGCAATCGCATGCCTGATGGTGTCCTGATCAATCAAACTCGAATGCTCGACCGAGTCGACACCTGCATCAATTGCCATTCTGATGCCTTCTAACCCGTGTGCGTGTGCAGCAACTTTCATTCCATGAGTGTGAGCCTCATCAACGATCGCTCTCATTTCCTCAAGCGTGTATTGCCTATTATTGAGATTTGTATTTTTTGACATTACACCGCCAGTGGCACAATATTTAATCAGGTCAGCACCGTACTTCCTATTCTCTCTAACCTTTTTTCGAATTTCCCAAGGTCCATCAGCCACGCCTTGTGCTTTGTTTTCGTATTCCGCTGGGAGAATATTGCTGTCACAATGACCACCGGTGATTCCAAGGGGGGGGCCGGATACAAGGAGAGTAGGGCCTATGATTGCCTTTTGATCAATGGCATCCCTCAATGCCACATCAGCATAATTCGCTGCGCCCACATTCCTGACTGTCGTGAATCCAGCCATTAGAGTCTGTTTGGCATTTTTGACGCCATAAATAGCTGCTAGATATGAGGACTCTGAAATTCCTTCATATCCCTTGAGGTCAGTATTTCCTGTTAAATGGACATGAGAATCCATTAAACCAGGAAGGATCGTTGTCTCTGGTAGGCTGATGACCTCATATCCGTCCAGAGCTGGAATATTCTTTGAGACTTTTGTGATGAACCCGTCTTCAACAAGGATGCCTGCACCAATAATGATCTCACCGGTTCTAACATCAAGGACTTGTTTTGGCTTAATTAATATGCTTTGAGAATACCCCTCTGCATGAAGAAATATAAAGAGAGGGATTATAAATAGAATCTTTTTCATAGTTAAAAACCGAATTAATTGTTATCGCAATCAACCAACCTATCATCAATGTTTGTGTCGGGGAAATATTTTTCAAGCAAAGCCCAAAGTGCAGATACCATTTCAGTTGAAACTTTGTCGAACGACTGATCCGGTGTGAAGTGGTATTGAAATGCTCTGATCACATAAAAAGTTTGCTCGTCCATTTCTCCGGTTATCTCTATCCCGTAACCATATTTTTTTAAAGCGCATTGAATTTGACCGATACTTGGCTTTTTTCGTCTGAATTTCTTTTTATATTTCATATATGTTTCATCGTCATACCACGCTCCAATGCCATTTTCATAAAGCCTTTTCCATGGAAACTTTGGCCCAGGATCGTATTTTCTATTGGGAGCAATATCTGAGTGGCCGATGATATACGTTGGCCTGATTTCGTCATGCCTTGAGAGAATGTCTTTTAAGAGCATAATCAATGCATCAATCTGGTCGTCATCAAACGGCGGGAAAAGGCAGATAAAGTTATTTGTGTAATCATATTTCGAGCCTTGTCTAATGGTGCATTCAGCCTGATTAACGAGTTCAATACCGATTGATTGATCATTGATATTTGTTCGCTTCTCCCAACGGCTTATTCCAGCATGAAATGCTCGATCCTCCTCATTAACCAACTGAAAAACTTTGATTTGATCCAAATAGGTGTCATCGCCAGTTTCAGGAATCAGATAATGTGAGCTAACTCCATATTGTTCCTGAGTCAGTACTTTTAGAGAGTTTTCCCAATCAATACTCGTATAGTGAATCACAATGAATCGAACACGGGTGCTGAAGTTTTCAGACTCAAGGGACTTTATTTTCTCGAATGCATTTGCACCGTTGTCACTAGAGACTACAACAGAAGTATTTATACAGAGAATTACTGTCGCTAATAATCCTAAAATATATTTGAAAGTGAGTCGGCACATCTGACTATTAAAGCATGAATCTAGTTAAGGACTGCACTAGTGAAAACAATGGATCTAAAATCCCAAAAAAGAGGAGGCCGATGACTAAAAATATTCCATAGGGCTCAAACTGGTCAATTAATACTCCGTTTTTACCTGAAAGAACTGATCTCAGAACCCTGCCTCCATCCAATGGAGGAATTGGAAGTAGGTTAAAGAACATTAAAAGGAGATTAATAAAAACTCCATACCAACACATCATTGCAAACAGTTCGGTGAGTCTTTCAGTGACAAGGCTTTGAATTGATAAAGATGAATAAAGCATGAATACGATGGACCATATTATTGCCATTATTAGATTTGAAACAGGTCCTGCCAGAGCAACAAAAAACATCGCTCTGTTTCGATTCTGAAAATTGTATGGGTTGACTGGTACGGGTTTGGCCCATCCAAATACCAACCCACCTAGATATACTAAAACAGCAGGCAATATGACTGTCCCAACCAAATCAATATGAGCAATGGGGTTAAGCGTCAGACGGCCTTGTCTTGAAGCGGTTAAGTCACCAAACCCTTTTGCAATGAGACCATGTGCAACCTCATGGACCGTGATGGCATAAATAACCGGTATTGCAATTGCAATGACTTGAAAGAGTAAATCCATGAATAAATCTATTTGATGATGGATAATCTATTGTTGATTGGGAGAAAAATGAGTAAATAAAAAATACTCATCAAAGCTTGATAGAAGAATAGATCTATTGTCAGCACTGATGGTTGAGTGTTAAAACTCAGATATGCCGTAACAACGAATAACGATCTTATGATTTCGAGATTAACAGCCCATTGTTTGTTTTCGAGAATTAGATTGACCAAGGTTGTTGAAAAGACAAGCATTGCAGCAACCATCCAAGTGATTGCATATGACTGATCTGAGACTGTAAAGATCAATGCTGTTGAAATAATGCTATTGTTGGTGAACTGTATTAAAGAGAATGTTTTGGTTGCAGAGTCACATTCGGGGTCATATTTAACAAAGCTATTCATGTCATTGGAGAAATGAGGAAACATCTCTAAAACATCATCCGGTCTCCATCTCGTACTGGAAAACCAAACTCTCAATTTATTTTTAATTCCTTTGGTGTAAAAGCTATCTCTGATCATTTGATGATAGATCTCAAGGTTTGACCAAATGGGATTCCAGCTTCTCAAAGGTTTGACCGTTCCATACGTGGGTTTAAGTTCATCCATTTCTTCTATAAATGTTCCAAATATTCTGTCCCAGAGGATGAATACTCCGCCATAATTTGCATCAATATATTCAGGATTCTGCGCATGGTGCACACGGTGATTCGATGGCGTTATAAAAATGTACTCGAAAATGCCCAATCTGCCTATGTGCTCTGTGTGGACCCAAAATTGGTAGAGTAAATTTACAGCAGCCACTGTAAAGAAGACTTCTCCAGGAATGCCCACAAAGAACATTGGAGTATAAAAAATCCACTTCCAGAGCCATCCGGTGCTTGTTTGCCTGAGTGCTGTGCTTAAGTTGTACTCTTCTCCTTGATGATGCACGACGTGTGAAGCCCACAGTAACTTTATTTCATGGCTCATTCTATGCATCCAATAATAGCAGACATCGTAAAGCACAAAGGCCACTAACCAAGTCAACCAACTTTCTTTGGGAAGAAGTTGGAGGCTGTAATGGGTCGCGATACTCGTCCATACAACAGTTTGTAAACCTAAGTTAAGCATCGGGGGGATCCGGCTGATTAATCCTAATGATATTGCGGCTATTGAATCATTCAGCCGATAGTTATTTTTTCCGGCCGCATAACCATAAATCAGCTCTATAGCAATCATCAAGAAGAAGACGGGAACGGCCAGTGATATTAGTATTGAAGTATCCATGGGTTAATTATTCTATTAGAGAGTATCTTTGTCCATCAAATGTGGCCTGATTGTTTTCAATCAATCTAATTAAATGTGCCTCCAATGAAAATCGTGCGAGCGGGAGCAACAACGAACTCACATCATCATAAACTTTAGGCAGTAGTGATTCGATATCAATAGAGGCATTATCTTTTAAATGACCTAAGACCTTCTTTTCACGTTTTAGACGATGAGCAATCGTAGCATCAATTTCATCATATGGGTCATGTATGGGATCCCCGTGACCGGGAAGAATGGTATCAATTGTAAATTCTTTGATCATTTCCAGTGAATCCAAGTATTGTGTCATATTTCCATCAGGGGGAGCTATAACAACGGTCGAACCTTGCATGATGTGGTCACCTGTAAATAAGAAGCCATTATATAAATAACAGAAGTGATTGGATGCATGGCCAGGTGTATGGATAGCCATAATCTCATGGTCAGATGATTTTATCATTGATCGATGTTGGACTGTTTCATGAATGCTGATTGGGAGATCTCTTAATCGAGAAGACTCGGTGATGCAACCATAGATTGGCAAACCCAATTCATTACTCAAAGACTCGGCTCCGGGCGAATGATCTGGGTGAGTATGCGTTATAAGGATTTTTGTAATCCGCCCATCACCGAGTTCCATTATATCCTCAATGTGATTACTCAGGTCTGGTCCAGGATCTATGATTGAGAGTTCTTCATTTCCAATGAGATAGGTATTTGTTCCAGGTCCTGTAAACACTCCACCATTATCGGCAGTGAGTCTTTGTATCTCATCGGATATCCTAGTGATCCTCATATCCTTGCTCTCCGGGCAAAAGGCCTTCCCATCTGCCATCTTTAATGAAGAATTTTGGCTCAATTGCAGGTATATCTTCTGTTTTAACAATAGCCTTAGCGCGCATCAAGTCTTCTGTATTTTTGAAATCAGAAATGGATTCTAGATTTTTGATTGTTGGCATAATCAATGAGATTGTTCCTACCTCATGAGCACGGAGTGCTTCATCAATACCAAACCACTTACTGTCAGTTCCTTCGATACCGTCGTGAGTCAATATAAAACCTTCATTGAGTGGTGCCAGAAAAAAACGGGTTGTATATCTTTTTGTTTCAACTTTTGGAGTGATCCAGTGAGACACATATACAAGGCGATCAAGAGCTATTTTAAGTTTTAACTCATCTAAAATAAAAATGAATGAAATCTTTCCATGGAGTAAATCAGATCTCAGCTCTACCAGTCGTTGAGATTCAATCGTTGTGGGTATGAAAACATTATTATCATTTCGATTTGCAATGAGAGCACCAGTTTCCTCAAATGTTTCTCTCAAGGATGCGATCCAATAGGGCAGAGATTCGCTATCGTTGCTCAATACATCTTTGGCTTCTGTTTCACAAAGTCCGTTACAGTAATCTTCCGTTGCAATCTCCTGGTCCTGTTTTTCAAGAATGCCGCCAGGAAATACCCAAATTCCTCCAAAATTGCTTTTTTGTGCTCTTTTCATCAAAAACACTTGGACGCCTTGGTCTGAATCCCTCACAAGCATGAGAGAGCTCGATGGCATAAGATTATCTATGGATTGCATTGTCTAATGATTTATTTTATTTGGTCTCTGTAAGTTGATCCATGATCATTTTTTTAATCGGCCATACATTGTTACCAAATCGAAGTGCAAATCGTCTCATAAATTTCGCAGCTGACCGTTCAGAGTTAAATAAGTCTACGATCAAATTGGTTCCATAATAGAGGGTTCTTGTATTCATTTGATGTGTCTGATTGTATTTCTTTAGGATGTCATGCGTATAGAATGGCTCATTATTTGTCTTTGCTTCATTGAGTATTCTTGTCAGCGTATCAATGCCTCTTAAGCCGAGATTAAAGCCATGTGCTGTAACCGGATGCATTCCAACGGATGCATCACCGACTAGAACAAAACGTTCCGCATGAAAATGATCTGCATGGCAGGCTAATAGTGGGTATGAAAATTTTTCTGAAGCCACGGACATTTTACCCAATCGATGATTAAACCTCTCTGAGATGTCTTCACTAAATGCATTGTCATCCTGATCTAAGATCTCTTTAGCCTTATCGGTGTGTATCGTAATAACAACCGAACACTGTTTTCCAACCATTGGCAATACCGCCAATGTTCTCCCATAATGGAAACATTCATATGCGATATTTTCATGGTCCTTTTCATGATTCATTTTGCACACAATAACGATTTTTCCAAAATCCTTAACTTCTACAGGAATTCCCATTTGCCTTCTTGATCCAGAGAGTCGTCCGTCAGCAGCCACCAATAGCTCACCACGGATGATATCTCCCGACTCCAGTTCAACTTCGACTCCATCACCATCAATGGAAAGTGACTTCGAGGTTGCTCTCTCGATAAATGAGATCATTGGATCATCTTTGATTGAGTTGAAGACCGCTGACTTGATTCTATGATTCGGTATCAAATAACCTAGTGTTGTTTGATTCGTTTCCTCAAAATTAAAGTGTAGCGAATAGGGTGAATGGCCATTAAGAACCTTTGCTTCTTTGAGATGGGATATACAGTCCTGATCAATTAAGTCCCATGAGCCTATGTCTTTGAGTATTCGTCTTGAAAAATGCGTGATTGCGATTTCGCGCCCATCGTAAGCAGGGTCTGATAGATTATCTTTTGTCTGGCGATCGATTACGCAGACACTAAAACCTGAATTAGAAAGCGCTTTTGCGAGACTTAAGCCAACTGGGCCGGAGCCGATGATGATGACGTCGTATTTTTTCATTTGATCATGTAATTGATGTGTTATCTAAACATAATAATTATAATAGCAACCGAACAACAGGTTAATTTGTATGGGTAGCTATAAAAATATTTCGATTGAGGAAGCAAAAAAGATACTTTCTTCTGATATTTATCTATTAGATATTCGTGATCATGAAAGCTTTGATACAAGCCATATTGATGGGGCTGTTCATCTTTCAAACGATAACATTGATGATTTTCTGACTAACGCTGATAAAACTAAGCCAACCATAATATATTGCTACAAAGGTGTTTCCAGTAAAGATGCTGCCCAACACTTCTGTGATATTGGATTTAATGATGTTTATAGCATGCAAGGTGGCTATGGGCTATGGGTAGATTCTGATGAAAAAGCTTAAAGAAACCATAAAATCCTTTACTGAAATTGAAGGCGGGTTGATGCCCGCACTTCATGCGGTTCAGGAGCAAGAAGGTCACATCAGTAAAAATGCAATATCAGAACTTGCACATGCCTTTAACTATTCCAAAGCCGAGGTGCTTGATGTTTTAACATATTATGACGATTTTACACTTGAGCCTTCAGGTGAGCATGTGATTAGAGTTTGCGGAGCAGAGGCTTGTCAAAGTCTTAAGTCTAAAGAACTGACAGATCTTTTGACTGATCACTTTGGTTTGAACTTAGGAGAGACAACAAGTGACTCCAAGATTACCCTTAAAGAAGTTTTTTGTTTGGGAAACTGTGCTCTTGGTCCTTCAGTGATGATCAATCAGACTGTTATTGGTGAAGCAGATAAAGATAAGGTGCTGAGCTTTCTTGATAATATTGAGTGAATAGCTGATGAATACTCCGATAAAAATATATATCCCTAATGAAACAGCCTCAAACTCAGTTGGGGCAATTGAAGCACACAGAACAATTAGTCGATTAAAAGGCATTGAAGAAGCTCGGATCATCAGAAACGGTTCTTGGGGAGCATTCTGGCTTGAACCGTTCATAGAAGTAGAAAAAGAAGGTCATAGGAAAGGGGTGTGCTATAAGAGTGTTGATCTTTCAACATTCAACACCATCGATGACTTCTTAAAAGATTTTGAAAGCAGGCAGCCATTTGATATCAGAGAAATAGATTTCATCAAAAAACAAAAGAGAATCGTCTTTTCACGAATTGGCATGGATGACCCCCTGGATATTTCTTTTTATCAAAACAGCGGTGGTTACAGCGCTTTAAAAAATGCTCTAAACCTAGATCAACAAACGATCATAGATAAAATAAAGAAATCAGGCCTTACAGGAAGAGGCGGTGCTGCTTTTCCAACCGGTATAAAAATGCAAACGGTTAGTGATCAAGATAACTCCTTAAAATATTTAGCCTGTAATGCAGATGAAGGAGACGGAGGGACTTTCTCTGATCGACTCATTATGGAATCAGATCCTTTTGCTTTAATTGAAGGGATGACAATTGCAGCCTTTGCTGTTGGAGCCTCAAAGGGATTTATCTATCTTAGATCTGAATATCCACTTGCAAAAACATACCTGACAAGAGCCATCGAAATCGCAAGAAAAAATAATTTTTTAGGAAAGAATATTCAATCCAGTGATTTTGATTTTGATATTGACCTAAGGATTGGAGCAGGTTCTTATGTTTGCGGCGAAGAAACGGCCATGATGGAAAGCATTGAAGGTCGAAGAGGGCTCGTCCGATCAAAGCCGCCCCTGCCAGCGATTAACGGACTATTTGATAGACCTACTTTAATAAATAACGTCGTCACTCTTGCCACAATCCCGCCATTACTGAATGGTTCACATTCTGATTTTTCTGACCTTGGTTCTGGAAAATCAACCGGAACAATGCCATTTCAGTTATGTGGAAATATCCAACAATCAGGATTAGTAGAGACCGGTTTTGATATTACAATTGGTGAAATAATTGAGAACTATGGAAAAGGCACAAAAACAGGAATGCCGATTCATGCTATACAGATAGGTGGACCTCTTGGTATTTATTTGTCTTCAAAAATGATGTCAACAAAACTCACCATTGAATCATTACAAACCATCAAAGGATCTGTTGGACATGGAGGAATTGTAATCTTCGATGATACTGTCGATATGTCTGAACAGGCAAAATTTGCAATGGAGTTTTGTGCAAAAGAATCATGTGGAAAATGCACGCCATGTCGAATTGGATCCATTAGGGGAGTCGAAATAATTGATCGTCTACAAAAAAATAGCTCCTCAAAAGAGGATTCAATCCTTCTTAATGAATTATGCAAAACAATGGAGGCGACTTCGCTCTGTGCAATGGGAGGAATGACGCCCAATCCGATCTATTCTATAATCAATAACTTTCCAAATGAATTAATTGACGAATGACGCTTTTAAAAGAAAAAGACTTTGGCACACCAATTGTAAAGTCTGAAAAGACTGTTACTGGATATATTGATGAAATAGAAATCACTGTTCCAGAAAGTACGTCAATTATGAGAGCTGCTGCAATGGTTGGTGTTGATATTCCAAGCTTATGTGCATCTGACAATATTAAATCTTTTGGCTCATGCAGACTTTGTATTATTGATTTTGAAGGCAGGAGTGGGGATGGCTACCCCTCTTCATGCACAACACCACTCACCGAAGGAATGAAAGTGATAACACAGAATTCTGGGCTTTCCACCTTTCGAAAAGATCTACTGGAAATGTATATATCGGATCACCCTTTAGACTGTAATACCTGTGCCAGCGATGGAGATTGTAGCCTACAGGATCAAGCCATAGACCACGATTTATTTAAAGACAATCAATTAGCATCATCAAAATACACTTCTGATAGCAGCAGCAATCATTTGGGCGTTGATGTCGATGAATCGAACCCATACTTCACCTTTGAGCCTGATAAATGCATTGTTTGTTCAAGGTGTGTAAGGGCTTGCAATGAGGTCCAAGGTACATTTGCACTGTCAATTGAATCAAGAGGCTTTGAATCAAAAGTTAAACCGGGTGTTTCTAAAAATTTCTTTGATTCAGAATGCGTGTCTTGTGGCGCTTGCGTTCAAGCATGCCCTACAGGAAGTCTTCTTGAAAAAACTGTTGTTGAAAAAGGCATGCCAGACAGTACTGTTCTCACTACTTGTGCATATTGCGGAGTAGGTTGTTCATTCAAGGCAGAAATTAATAATAATGAAGTTGTCAGAATGGTCCCTTATAAGGATGGTGGAGCCAATAAAGGACACAGTTGTATAAAAGGACGTTTTGCCTGGGGTTATGCGAACCATCAAGACAGGGTCACAAAGCCGATGATCAGGCACAGTATCGGTGATTCATGGAAGGAAGTTTCTTGGAATGAAGCAATTCAATTTGCTGCTGATAAATTTAAGAAGATTCAAAATCAATATGGAACCAATTCCATCGGTGGAATCACCTCGTCGAGAACCACCAATGAAGAGGTATATATTGTTCAAAAAATGATCAGAACTGCATTTGGAAATAACAATGTTGATACTTGTGCAAGGGTATGTCACTCACCAACAGGGTATGGTCTAAAACAAACTTTTGGAACTTCAGCGGGAACTCAGCACTTCGATAGCGTTCAGCACTCGGATGTCATCTTAGTGATTGGAGCTAATCCAACCGTTGGCCATCCTGTATTTGCATCACAAATGAAGAAAAGAATCAGAGAAGGGGCAAAACTAATAGTCGTTGATCCAAGAAAGACCGAAATCGTCAAATCCCCTCACATCAAAGCAGACTATCACTTGCCCATTCTCCCAGGGTCGAACGTCCCTTTAATTAATGCGTTTTCTCATGTTGTTGTCAAAGAAGGTTTAATTGACCTTGATTATGTTAAAACAAGATGCGAAGAATCTTCATTCAATGATTGGTTAGAATTCATCAAAGACGATTCAAACTCTCCCGAAGCAGCTGAAAAACCTACTGGTGTGAGTGCTGAGCTAATTAAAAAAGCAGCCCGTTTGTATGCTCAAGGCAATAGAAGTGCCATTTATTATGGTTTGGGTGTCACAGAACATTCTCAAGGTTCAACGACGGTTATGGGCATGGCAAATCTTGCAATGGCAACTGGAAATATAGGCTTTATCGGAGCAGGCGTAAACCCACTAAGGGGTCAGAATAATGTTCAGGGATCCTGTGATATGGGATCTTTTCCGCATGAACTGCCAGGGTATAGGCCAATTGAAGATGAAGAGACCAGATCATTATTTGAAGCAAAATGGAAGGCTAATATCCAAGACAAACCAGGCATGCGATCCGTGAATATGTTCGATGCAGCAGTCGGGGGTGGATTCAAAGGCATTTACGTACACGGAGAGGATTTTGTTCAATCCGAACCCAACACGCAACACATTGAAGAAGCCTTCTCATCAATGGAATGTGTTGTTATTCAGGATCTCTTCTTAACGGAAACGGCAAAATATGCGCATGTTTTTTTACCGGCAACTTCATTTCTTGAGAAAGACGGAACATTTACAAATGCTGAACGAAGAATCAATAGAGTCAGGCCTGTGATGAAACCAATCACTGGGAAGCATGAATGGGAAATCACCCAAGAATTAGCAAATGCGATGGGTTATAAAATGAATTTTAAATCATCCAATGAAATAATGGATGAAATTGCAGAGTTAACACCGACATTCAATGGTGTCTCATTTGAGAAATTAGACAAGCTTGGGAGTGTTCAGTGGCCTTGCAATGAACAAGCACCTGAGGGGACGCCAATCATGCACGTGGATGAGTTTGTTCGAGGAAAAGGGCAATTCATGATCACTGATTTTATCCCCACTACCGAGAAATCGAATAGGAAGTTCCCATTGCTATTAACCACTGGAAGAAATCTCGTTCAATACAATGTAGGAACACAAACAAGAAGAACTCACAACAATAAGTGGTCTAATGAAGATGTTCTTGAAATTCATCCTTCTGATGCAAATATGAGAGGAATCTCAGACAATTCTTTGGTCCTTCTCAGGAGCAGAAAAGGTGGAACTACCCTCAAAGCCTACATAACCGAGAAGATACCACCCGGTGTGGTATATACCACTTTTCATAATCCAGAGACTGGAGCAAATGTTGTTACAACGGAAAATAGTGATTGGGCAACAAATTGTCCTGAATATAAAGTAACTGCGGTTGAGGTGGAACCGGCTTCATACCGTTCAAAATGGCAAGAAAATAAAGCAAATGAAGTGAATCAAATGGAACAGATCATAACCCAATGATCCACAGCCCATGGATATGACATCAAAAAATAATCGAAAATACATTGCTCCTGATTTATTTGAAACAGTCAGATTGTCTGAACTAAAAAAAATGTCTGCTAAGGAGCTCTTTGAATTGGGTGAAATTCAATATCCGTTGTATAAATCCAGCACTGATGAAACGTATTCGGTAATTAATTACAAAAGAGCAATGGAAATCATTGCAAAAAAGATTCAAAGTGCCGACCCAACGAAAAGTTTCTTTTATGCATCGGGACGATCATCCAATGAGGCTGCATTCATGCTGGATCTGTTTGCAAGAGCAATAGGATGCAATCATGTAAATACATGTTCCAATTATTGTCATGAAGCATCAGGTATCGCATTAAACGCCTCACTGGGTCCTGATAATAAGCCCATCCCATATGATGCTTTGTTGAATTCAGATTTAATTTTTGTGATCGGAGCAAATCCAACATCAAATCACCCAAAGTTTGCTGAGATTCTCCAACATCACAAAAAGAATGGAAACAATATCATTGCGATCAACCCATCAATTGAACCTGAGTTGAACAAACTCACGTCTCACTATTGTCAACCAAATATAGGTGGAGATGTTGCATTATTTTCCGGATTTTCAAAGTACCTTATTGAGAGCGATCAAGTCGACTTATATAAAGTCAAGAATACAACTGGCTATAAAAAATATAAAGATTTCATAGGCAGCCTCTCGTGGGAACTCATAGAAATGAGATCCGGAGTTGATCGTAAAGAAATTAATGATATATGCGATCAATACCTATCATCGAAGAGAACGGTTTTTTCTTGGGGCATGGGGCTGACTCATCATGCAAACGGAACAGACAATGTTGAATCAATAATAAACTTAGCCATTTTAAGAAACATGACAAGAGGTAAAGGGAAAGGACTATTACCGCTTCGTTGGCATGATAATGCACCCCAATTGCCATTTATGGGTTTCGACACGACTACAAAAAAAAGAATATTTGAATCTTTTGTAAATACTTACGATATCGAATTCTCAAACTACAAATCAAAAGGCACATTGTCATGCATGCAAGCGGCTCATCAAGAAGCGATTGATTTTGCTTTTTTACTTGGAGGTAATTTATTCTCCGTAAATCCAGATAGAGATTTTTCTGAAAAAGCGCTTGATAGGATTCCATTTAAGGTGATGGTTAACTCAACAATAAATGAAACTAATTTATTTGGCATAGATAATGAGAACTTGATCCTCCCGTCTAGAGTTCATGATAAAGAAACATCTTTACAAGTCCTTAAAACTGAAGTTGAAATTATTGCCGATATCGCAACAAAAACAATTGATAGAAAGGATTTAACTTTTAACCACTTCAGTAAAGACATGGACATAATGAGCTCGATAAAACAACTGCTTCCAAATTTTGGGACCAACGAGAATGCAAAACCAACAGTTAAAATTACTGATGAATCAAATCATTCAGAAGCTGGAGGTCAGCATTATAAGTTTACGATACCGAGTCAAACTAAATGGAGCACAAAATTTGAGACAAATTCATTCAATCTTTCATCAGTGAGAAGCAGGGGTCAGTTCAATACAATGATTTATGATGAAGCCGATGTCTTTAGAAATCAGACATCAAGAAACGTCTTGTACATCAGTGCTGAAGATATAGAAAAACTGGGTCTTTCAGATGGGTCCATAGTAGATGTTAAAAATGATACTGGGTCATTAGAAGCTCTGAGGCTAGCTGAGTATGACATCAAGCCTGGAAATGTAATGACATATATGCCTGAAGCAAATATTCTTATACCTCAGAGCAATGATCTGAGAAGTAAAACCCCATCTTTCAAATCTGTATCAGTTACAATCATTAATCACTAAGTGCATCAAGAACATATTTATGAAAATAACATTGCCAGATGAATCCATTAAGGAATTACCAAAGGGCGCAACAGGCCTTGATGTTGCCTTGTCAATTGGCCCAGGCCTTACTAAAAGCGCAATTGCTGTAAACATTGATGGTGTACAGAGGGATTTGAGCGATCCGATTAATGGCGATTGCTCAGTATCAATCATCACTGTAGATTCGGATGAAGGCCTTGAGGTAATGAGGCATACGATTGCCGCACAAGTGCTCGCTCTGGCAATCAAAAATATCTATCCCGATGCAAAGCTGGCAATTGGGCCAACCATTGAAAACGGCTTTTATTATGATTTTCTTACAAAGAGTGCCATCTCAACTGATGACCTTCCTGAGATTGAAGAAGAAATGAAGAGAATCATTAAAGAAGAATCTGAGATTAAGAAATCGTATCACAATGAAAAGAATGCCATTGCCCAGTTTGAAAGGAAGTCTGAAGACTACAAAATAAAAATCATCAGAGAATCCGAGCAATCCGATGATTTTCAAATTTATTCAAATGAAGATGCAGACTTTATCGACCTCTGTAGAGGTCCACATCTTCCAAGTTTGTCTCACGCAGGAGCCTTTAAGCTAACCAAGGTTTCAGGTGCATATTGGAAGGGTGATTCGAACAATGAAATGCTGACAAGAATTTATGGCACAGCATGGAGAAATAAAAAAGAATTAGATCAATACATGACACAGCTTGAAGAAGCTGAAAAAAGAGATCACCGTAGAATCGGCAAGGATTTGGATTTATTTAGCATTCAAGAAGACGCGGGTGGTGGACTTGTGTTTTGGCATCCAAATGGAGCAAGGATCAGAAATGCGATTGAGAAATACTGGAAAGAAGAACACGATAAAGCTGGTTATGAGCTCTTATACACGCCTCATATTGCATTGGACACACTCTGGCAAACCTCGGGGCACACCGATTTTTATGAAGAGTCAATGTACAAACCAATAGATGATGAAAATCAATCCTATCGCTTAAAGCCAATGAATTGTCCATTTCATGTTCTTATTTACAAAGATAAGCTGAGATCCTATAGGGACTTGCCCATTAGATGGGCTGAGTTAGGCACTGTATATAGGCATGAAATGACTGGCGCACTGCATGGCCTCATGAGAGTAAGAGGCTTCACGCAAGATGATTCACATATATTTTGCTCAGAAGAACAAATTGAACAAGAAATCAGTGAAATACTCGGGCTGGCAATAAATATGCTCAATAAATTTACCTTTAAAGAGTTTGAGATACATCTTGCAACCAGACCAGAAAAGTATGTTGGCAGTGAAGAGATTTGGGATAAAGCAACCGAAGCATTGATTAAGGCGTTGGATGAAAAAGGGCTTAATTACGAACTCGATGAGGGCGGCGGTGCATTTTATGGACCAAAAATTGACATAAAAATCAAAGATGCTATCGGGAGACTCTGGCAATGCTCTACCATACAACTGGATTTCAATCTGCCTGAGCGGTTTGACATGAGATACATCGGAAACGATGGGAAGAAATATTACCCCATTATGATTCATAGAGCACTGCTTGGTTCTGTGGAGAGATTTTTTGGAATTTTAGTTGAACATTTCGCTGGAAAATTTCCTTTGTGGCTTGCGCCCATTCAAGTTTCCGTCTTGCCAATCAATGAAAAACAACATGATTATGCACGTTCAGTTCATGAAATTATGAAAAAAAATGGCCTAAGAGTAGAAATTGACTTGAGAAACGAAAAAATAGGCTCTAAAATTCGCGATCACACCTTAAATAAGGTACCTTACATGATTGTTTTGGGTGACCGAGAGGTTTGCGATCAAGAAATCACGATCAGGACACAAAAGGGTGATGATTTAGGCAATATGAAGATGAAAGATTTTTTGGAAACAGTTGCCGAAGAAATTAAAAATTAAGGAGAAAAAATATCGCTGCTAAAAAAAGGATTCGGAAGAATGGTCAAATAAGAGCTTCTGAAATTCGATTAATAGATGAAGAGGGCAATCAATTAGGTATTTTGCCGATAAATGAAGCCATAGAGATGGCAGCGGCCAAAGGACTCGATGTAGTTGAAGTTTCACCCAATACAGAACCGCCTGTGTGCAAAATTTTAGACCATGGAAAATATCTATTTGAGCAAAAGAAAAAATCGCAAGGGGCAAAAAAGAAACAAAAAACAATTCAGGTCAAAGAGATAAAATTTAGACCATTGATTGAAAAAGGAGACTATGAGGTCAAAGTAAATAAAATCAGAGACTTCATAGACCAAGGAAATAAAGTAAAAATATCATTGAGGTACAGAGGAAGAGAAATGAGACATGTTGAGTTGGGGCACGATCTATTAAAAAGGGTTCTGACTGATATAGAGGAAGTGTCATCTGTTGAGCAGGAAGTCCAATTTGAGGGGAGACAGCTCATAACGGTGGTTGCCCCAAAAAACAATTGAGATATTAATTATGCCAAAGTTAAAAACAAATAAAGGAGCCGCCAAACGTTTCAAAAAAACGGGTAGCGGAAAATTCAAGCGAAGTTCATCTCACTTGAACCATATCCTCACAAAAAAAAGCACTAAGAGAAAAAGGCAACTTCGGAAGTCCTCTTTGATCGCGGATGGGGATATGAAGAGTGTAAAGAAACTTTTGCCTTACAGTTAATATAATAGGATAGACCAATGGCTAGAGTAAAAAGAGGCGTAACATCGAAAGCTAGACACAAAAAGGTGCTCAAAAAGACCAAAGGTCAATACGGTGCCAGAAGTCGTCTAATCAAGGTAGCAAAACAAGCTGCAACCAAAGCAGGCCAGTATGCCTATAGAGACAGAAAAAAGAAGAAGAGTACATTCAGAGCACTCTGGATTGTTAGAATCAATGCAGCTGCTAGAGTAAATAATCTCTCATATAGCAAGTTAATGCATGGACTTAGGTCAGCAGGCGTTGAAATTGATCGAAAAATGCTCGCGGATCTTGCCGTCCATGATGCAGAAGCATTTAAAGTCATATCAGACAAGGCTAAAGTTGCATTAGAGAATGCCTGATGACTGACAATCTTTCAGATCTGTCAAAATCAGCAATCCAAGATATAAAAAAATGTTCATCAACAAATGAGCTCGATTCACTCAGAGTCAAATATCTCGGAAAAAAGGGATCCATCACAGCTGCCCTTAAGTCGCTGTCTGGTAAAAATCCAAAAGAGCGACCTGCTTACGGAAAAAGGATCAATGAAATTAAATCTTTGATTCAAGCAGAACTGTCTGATAAAAAAGTCTTTCTGCAAAAAAAAGAAATCAACCAAAGCATCGATGACAAAAAATTAGATGTAACACTCCCTGGTAGACGTAATTTTCAAGGGCATAGGCACCCAGTAACAAAGACACTTTTGGAAATTGAGGAAATCTTTTATGGGGCAGGGTTTGCAGTTGAAGATGGACCAGAAATTGAAGATGAATATCATAACTTCACTGCTCTAAACATTCCTCATAATCATCCTGCCAGAGCCATGCATGATACTTTTTATTTCAACTCTGAATTTCTTTTAAGAACCCATACCTCTCCAATTCAAATTCGAAGTATGGAGAAAGAGGGCGTTCCGATAAGGGTCATTGCTCCTGGTAAAGTTTATCGAAGGGATTCAGATATAACGCATACACCAATGTTCCATCAAATTGAGGGCCTCGTTATAGACAAAGGAATAAATTTCAGTCATCTGAAAGGAATACTGCATCAGTTTATTAATACATTCTTTGAGGCAAATACTGAAGTTCGGTTTAGGCCCTCTTATTTCCCTTTCACTGAGCCATCAGCAGAAGTAGACATATTATCCAAAGACAAAAAATGGTTGGAGATTCTTGGGTGCGGCATGGTTCACCCAAAAGTTCTTGAAAATCTGGGTATCAATACAGAAATCTATAGTGGATATGCATTTGGTATGGGTGTCGAACGATTAGCAATGTTGAAATTCGGCATCAAAGACATTCGATCATTTTATGAGAACGATCTTAACTTTTTAAATCAGTTTTAGATATGAAGCTACCTGTTACATGGCTGAATGAATCATTTAAGAAAGACTATAGCGCAAGTGAGCTATCTGACCTTTTAACACTCTCTGGAATAGAATCGGAGATTGAAAAACAAAAAGGCGAATATATTCTTGATATAACGTTGACGCCCAATCGTGCTGACTGTTTTAGCTACAAAGGGATTGTTCAAGAGATCAGTGCCCTCGACAATTCAAAAATTATAAACAATAAACAGATCGATCCAGAAATTCATCACAATGAAACCATGAGTGTGGACGTAAAAGCCAAAAAAGATTCTCCTGTGTTTATGACCAGAGTCATAAAATCAATTAACAACGATGCAAAGACGCCTAAATGGCTCATAAAAAAACTAGAACAATCGGGCTATAAGTCAATCAATGCAATTGTTGATATTGCTAATTACGTAATGGTTGAGACCGGACAACCACTGCATACTTATGACCTAGATAAAATCAATACAAAGATCATTGTTAGGCGAGCAAAAGACAATGAGGTCATAGATATACTTGATGGAAGTAGAAAAAACCTAGACTCGAACTTTCTTGTTATTGCTGATGAGAAAAAGTGCATTGGGATTGCTGGGATCATGGGGAGCTTGAACTCAGGTATTTCTGACAGCACACAAAACATCGTTATTGAATCGGCTTACTTCAATTTCGAAACCATTATGGGAAGAGCAAGATCTCTCAGTCTGCATAGTGAAGCGAGCATGCGATTTGAAAGAGGAGTGGATCCGGAAATACAAGAGTATGCTATTCAAAGATTCACAAGCTTACTCAATGAGATTGCCAATGGGCAAAATGGTCCGCTTCATTCCTCCATCGATGACAAACAAAAACCTAAAAATAAGTTCATCATGCTTAGAAAAAATAAGATCAGGCAAATATTGGGAATCACAATTCCAAATCAGTCGATCAAAAGTATTCTCAATAGATTGAATATGGAAATCAAAGAAAAGGATTCAGGGTATTTGGGTTGGAGCGTAAGGGCACCAAGTTATCGATTTGACATCAATGAAGAATGTGATTTGATTGAGGAAATTTCAAGAGTTTATGGATTTGATCAAATTCCAGAGACAATAGAGCAACAAAATATGGCGCTTATGTCAAACTCGTCTCGTCAGTTAAAAAGAGAGAAACTTGATTCCATTTTCCATGGCCTAGGTTATAACGAAGTCGTTAATTATAGCTTTGTCAGCCCATCTATGAATTCATTATCTAGCTCGAATAAAGACATGATTGACTTACAAAATCCAATTTCAATAGAGATGTCTGTTATGAGAAACTCGCTTTGGCCAGGCTTGCTTAGCAACCTTTCACATAACATTAAAAGACAGCATAGAAATATAAGGATCTTTGAAGTGGGGAAACACTTTGCCAGCAAGAAAAAGGCTCCCATTGAATCAAATGTAATTGCAGGACTGATCTATGGGCATCGAAACCTGGAGAGTTGGGCTCATAATAAGGCAGTACTTGATTTC
The DNA here is from genome assembly GCA_002717445.1 of Gammaproteobacteria bacterium. Taxonomy (GTDB): domain Bacteria; phylum Pseudomonadota; class Gammaproteobacteria; order Steroidobacterales; family UBA11654; genus CACPJA01. The sequence goes on from PBDY01000019.1 coordinate 109,887, forward strand.
TTTGATCTAAAAGGTCATATGGAAGATATTCTTAGTGCATTTGGATTAAAAAATATACGATTTAATTCTAGCTCACACTCAATGCTTTGTCCGGGCGTTTCAGCAGAGATAAAGCTTAGAAATAAAAAAATTGGAGTCATCGGTATGCTCAGCCCAGAGCTGTCCTCTGATATGAAACTTGAACAAGATCCTTTTCTTTTTGAGATCGACTATGACGCTTTAAATCTGCCAGAAACGATGAACTATGCCAGTTCAACTTATTACCCATCATCGAGGAGGGACTTATCTTTTTTGATTTCTAAAGAAATCAGAATAGACGAAGTGCTGCAAGAAATTAATCGTTTGATGATTAAAGAGCTTAGGGAAACTATTGTATTCGATCTTTTTAACAAGAAAGATGTTGATAATACTCAAAAAAGTATCTCTATAGGGTTGATTTTTCAAGCAAAATCACGCACTCTAACAGATGTTGAAATTGATGAGTTTATGTCAAACGTGATTAAAATGCTCGAATTAGAATTTCAAATAAGAATTGGAAAATGACACTTACAAAATCAGACATAGTAGAAGATCTAAACAATGAAATTGGCCTCAATAAAAGAGAAGCCAAGGAACTTGTTGATAGCGTTTTTGAATCGATTAAAGACACCCTGATCAATGGTGAAGAAGTCAAGGTTTCTGGCTTCGGTAACTTTCAATTAAAAGACAAGCCTGCAAGACCAGGTAGAAATCCTAGAACGGGAGAGGACGTGGAAATCACAGCCAGACGAGTTGTCACCTTTAAATCGGGACAAAAGCTCAAGGAAAAAGTTAAATCTATAGATAAATAAATGAATCTCGAAGAATTACAACTTCCAACAATACCCTCAAAAAGATATTTCACAATCAGTGAAGCGAGCAATCTGTGCAATGTTGAGGCACATGTACTCAGATATTGGGAACAAGAGTTTTCTCAACTCAGTCCAATTAAGAGAAGAGGCAATAGAAGATACTACCAAAGGCATGACGTTATGCTAATAAGGCACATTAAAGAGCTGCTGTATAATAATGGCTATACAATCAAAGGAGCTAAGCAGAAGCTTTCTGACGAAGCATCTGAACAAGAAACAAAAAGCAGCTCACTCTCTGACCTTCGCTCAGAGTTGGAATCAATCATAGATTTACTGGATTAGATTTTTATAAATCGGGGCGTGGCGCAGCCTGGTAGCGCACTTGACTGGGGGTCAAGTGGTCGCTGGTTCAAATCCAGCCGTCCCGACAGAGATTCCAGTCAATTCTTCGTATGCCCATTTATAACTCTTGAGATCTGTCGTCTTGAATACCCTGTATCTGCTGAAATTGCATCGATTGACCAATTCATTTTATTTAATTCAAGTACCCTGAGATGTCTATTCTTAACGGTTTTCATACTCTTGTTTGTTACTTTAAGTAATTTCTCAATCGATTCTGTTAGGATCTGATTGTAGCTCTCATCATCAGCTATCGTGCAATGATCCCATAACATCATCAAGTTGTAACAAGCATCCTCAGCATCATCCCTCATGAGGGCCTCTCTTAGGAAATGAGATCTAAAAATAATATGACACGCATCTTTGAGTGTCCCCTCAATCGATTCATCGTTGAGATAATTTTGTACCGATTTTAGTTCGGCTTGGACCCCATATGACGAAAGGATCAAACCCGCATTAAACTCGAGTTCCCTGATTACATTATCGACAATATTATTCAAAAGCTTGATCCAATCTTGTTATTTTTTAGCTATCATTATCATAAATTAATTTTTTAAACTAAAAATGGCAATGAAAAGTCAAAATGCTTACTACTTATTACTGGCTGTCATCACAATTTTATTTGTGAGTATAATCTTTAACTTTGCAGCACCAATATTGTGGTCAGTCGTGGTCTCTATAATCTTTTATCCTGTATACGAGAAATTTCTTTTGATGACGAATAAAAAATCACTATCCAGCATACTATCACTGATATTAATTTTACTACTAGTCATTATGCCGTCAATTGCAATACTTGGCTTAATAGGAAACGAACTCATCATTTTTATAAATTCTTCGGAAAATTATAGCTTTGAACGTTACGCAGAAATGATACCCGATGAATCGATTATAAATGAACTCATTGGTTGGTCTGGTTTAAACATTAGTCAATTGCTCGATAAAGCCGATGATTTCTTAATAACAGCATCAAAAATATTTTATAAATCCATATCAACAATCTCTGCAAACGTAATCAGTTTTTTTGTATCTTTATTTATATTTATTTATCTGACTTTCTTTTTCTTAAAAGATGGTGAAAAAATATTACAAAACTGCATGGATGCATTTCCAATGAAAAACGAAGATGAAAGTTATCTCCTGAATGTATTTCAGAAAACAACACGAGCAACAATTAAAGGCACAGTAATCGTCGCTCTTGCTCAAGGATTCCTAGGCTATCTAACGCTTCTTTTGATTGAAATCGATGGGGCTCTGATCTGGGGTTTTGTGATGGCATTATTGAGCATCATACCCGCTGTAGGAACCATACTTGTGTGGCTGCCCATCGCATTGGTGTTGTTTTTGAATGGAGAGGTTATGGATGCTTCACTGCTTATCTTTTCCGGCATCTTCATTATAGGTATGATTGACAATCTCCTAAGACCTATTCTCATTGGTAAGGAAACCAAGATACCCGATTATCTTATTTTGTTAACAACCATCGGGGGAATTTCCATCTTTGGAATAACTGGATTTATTGTCGGCCCAATTATTGCCTCACTGTTTATCTCAGTCTGGTCATTATCCTCCCGCGTCTAGTCTTCCCATATGACTGATCATATAGATAATCTTAGGCGAATAGTGGGTGAATCAAATGCCCTTGATCGTGATGCTGATATTCATCCATTTCTAGAAGATTGGAGGGGTCAACTCAAGGGATCAACGCCCTTAATATTATTTCCGATCAACACCGATCACGTCCAAAGAATTGTCCGCTATTGTTACGAGAATAATGTAAAGATTGTTAGTCAAGGTGGCAATACCAGCCTTTGTGGCGCTAATGTTCCAAACTCATCCGATCATCAGATTGAAATTGTTATCAATACTTCAAAAATGAATAAAGTGATAGACATCGACCCCTTCAATCGTTCGATAATCGTCGAAAGCGGCTGTATCTTACAGAACATACAAAACATTGCTCAAGAACATGACCTTCTATTTCCACTGAGTCTGAGTGCTGAGGGCTCATGTCAAATCGGTGGAAATGTTTCAACAAATGCTGGGGGCGTGAATGTTCTGAAATATGGCATGGTGAGGGATCAGGTCATGGGCATTGAGGCTGTACTGCCCGATGGATCAATCTTTTCTGACTTAAAATCATTGAGAAAAAACAACACTGGGTATGACTTAAAGCAACTTTTTATCGGTGCAGAAGGAACTTTGGGCGTAATCACCAAGGTCAGTCTGAAACTTTCATCCAGCCCAATCAATGAAATCACATCGATGGTTTCTGTGGAATCCGTTGAGGATGCGATCACTCTCCTGAAGGAATCAAAAACAAGATTTGGTGATAATGTGGCTGCCTTTGAATTCATTAGTCAGTCCTGCTTAGTTGCCATTGATGAATTTCTTGAGCACATATCACTGCCACTTGGGTGTGATGCATCCTGGCAAATCATATTCGAGGTCATTAATCATGATGAAGGCTCGTTATCAGACTTTCTAGAGGATCAAGTTAAAAAGGGACTTATATGCGACGCTCTTATTGCTAAGAATAAAAAAGAAAGCAATGACATCTGGCTCGTTAGGCACAGTATTTCAGAGGCTGAAAAATCATCAGGCAGGGGAGTGCACCACGATATATCACTCCCGATCAGGAAAATTTCTGAGTTTTTAGACCAGACAATACCGGCGATGGAGAAAATTGTAGGACGATCCGTTGTTTATACTTTTGGCCATCTAGGTGATGGCAATCTGCATCTCACAAAAAAACAACCTGACAACATGAATGGGGTTGATTTCATGAATTATTCTCAGGAAATAAATGCTGTTGTTCATGAAAATGCTGAGGCACTTGGCGGGTCTTTTAGTGCAGAACATGGCATTGGGTCAAAACTTAAAAATGATTTGGTTAGATTCTCCGACCCAATAAAAATAGAGTTAATGAAAAAAATCAAAAAATCATTGGACCCTAAAAATATTATGAATCCGGATAAACTGATCGATCCCTAAACTTTGAATGAGTAATCTTTATTTGGGTCTCTTTCATTGTTTGGTGGAAAGCTTAGCCTTTTCTCATTGAAATATTGTCGCCTATGATCGCCATCTGTTTCTTTGTTATATGTGATGTAGATGTTGCATCTTCTGTCCAATGACCCATTACCATCAGAGGCATGAGGTACATAGCTGTTAAAAAGAACAACATCGCCACTCTTCGTTTCTATAGGCTGTAGATCGAGATTTTCTAAACTATCCGGATTCAAAGGCTCCCATAAGGGTCCAGCCAATGCATCTTTGTAATGACCCGAAACATCAAATTCGACACAAGCATTATCTACATTGCTCTCCTCGACTGCTATAAGAGCTGAAATAAACTCTGTACCGAATTTGTCCCATCCTGCCTGAGAATCTTGATGCAAATAATCTGGCGGAGAGCCGTACGGTTTGTAGTTTATTTTTTCTTTGAGAAGAATTGGGTCCTGTAAAAGAAGCGCGGCAATTATTTTTATCAAAGTCTCATCATAGACCACAGACTTCAATAGAGAGCTTTCTTCTAAGAACTTTTCAATTCTGATCAGAATCATTTCATCATGATTGAGTTGAGAAGGTTCATAGTATTTCATTGGTCCATTATTTATAGGATCCAAAGCATCGAGACGATTGACCTCATTGAGAATATTCATCATAAAACTTGCATCAAATAAATTTCTTATAACTAGAAATCCTTTATCTTTGAACGATTGAATTTGTGTGCTATCAAGTACCATCTAGTCAGGCTTGTGTCTTTTCTCTAACTCTTTTGAAACATCATCCATTGTTACATCGGCCGATTGAAGCAATACCATCATGTGGTAAAGGAGGTCAGCACTCTCCCATATGATCTCATCTTTGTTTGTAGCATCATTTAAGTATGCCACAGCCAGCTCTCCGCTTTCCTCAATTACTTTTTTTGCTATTCTGTCTTTTCCGGATGTCAAAAGTTCGTGCGTATAACTTTTCTCAATATCATTGGAATTTGATCTCTCTTGAATCACTCTTTCTAACTCTTTTATAAAACCGCTTCCTTTAGTTTTCATAATCTAACCTCTATTTCATTCTTTCTTAAGTATTTTTTTAATTCATCAATATTTATAATCGACTTATGAAAAACTGTGGCAGCGAGTGCTCCACTCACATCTGAGGCTCGAAACACATCGACAAAGTGATCCAAATCACCGGCACCGCCCGAAGCAATCAATGGGATATTGATATTCGATCTCATCAACTTTAATTGCTCAATATCATAGCCATTTCTCACGCCATCCTGGTTCATACAATTGAGAACAATTTCTCCGGCGCCTCTTTCTTGTACTTCGTTCACCCAATCATTCACAATTTTACCGGTTTCTTTTGTTTTGCTCGGATCACCAGTATTGCTATAGACTTTGTAGTTATCATCATCCTCATAACTATCAATCCCGATCACTATGCATTGAGTCCCAAACCGTTTGGCAAGTTCGTCAATAAGCACTGGGTTGTGTATTGCTGGCGTATTTATTGAAATCTTGTCTGCGCCATAATTAAGAACTTCTTCAGCATCATTGATTGACCTGATGCCCCCGGCTACACAAAATGGAATATTGATTTTTTCTGCCACACGATTGATCCAAGATCTGTCTACAGTTCTATCTTCTGGACTTGCAGTGATGTCATAAAAAACGAGCTCGTCAGCACCTTCATTGGAGTACCGTTCAGCCAGTTGCAGAATATCACCTACGACCTCATGGTTTCTGAATTGAACTCCCTTCACCACCTGGCCATCTTTGACATCAAGACATGGAATTATTCTTTTTGTAAGAATTGGATAACCTCCTGATCCGTAATTTTATTTTCAAGCAGTGATTTTCCAACCACTACTGATTGCATCGAAATATCGTCCAGCTTAATGAGGTCACTGAACTTACTTACGCCGCCAGACGCAATGACATTGATTTCTTTGAATTTCTCATTTATTTGCCTATAAAGATCGATATTGGGTCCCTCAAGTGTTCCGTCTTTACTGATATCAGTGATTAGGAAATCTTTAAACCCATTGTCTACAAAAGATTTTATGGTCGACAAGAGATTCATCTTTGAATCTTTTTGCCAGCCATGAATCCGAATGGTAGGCAGTCCATCAAGAATCATTATATCCAATGCGACGATTATCCTTGAGCGAACCTCAGAATCGAACGATGTGACAAATTGGTTATACTCTTCAATGGCATAACTTCCAATTACAAGTTTTGATAATCCTGAATTAAGCCAATACTTGATTGATAGCATCGATCGAATTCCTCCACCCATTTGAACTTTAAGATTGGTTTGGGTAATTATTGAATCAACAATCTTTTCGTTCTCGCTGTATCCATCTCTTGTTCCATTGAGGTCAACAATATGCAAATATTCGCAGCCAAGTGATTCGTAGTGCTTAGCCAGTTGTAGTGGTTCTTTTTGATAAAATGTGACTTGATCAAAGTCGCCGCGTAAGAGCCTGACGCATTTTTGATCAAGCAGATCAATTGCTGGGATTAAATTCATACTCATAAACTGACAAAGCTCTTCAATATCTTTTCGCCCGCTAAGCCTGATTTCTCAGGATGAAACTGTGTGCCAAAAAAATTATCTTTTTCAATGATGGCGGAAAACTCGGTCTGATATTTTGAAACGCCAATTGTTTCATTGCAAAGAGGGGCATAGTAACTGTGGACAAAATAATAATAATCACTGTCTTTAATGTTCCTTGTTAGCATTGAATCAAAAGTAAAATGGACCCTGTTCCAGCCCATATGAGGCACTGGATAGTCTCTCTCTGGCTTGAATGGCTTGCATGTATTAGGGATGATTCCTAGACAATCTGTATCATCCTCCATTGAGGCATCCATAAATATTTGCATGCCGAGACAAATGCCTAAAGTGGGCTTTTTTAAATTAGATATCTCATTTATGAGTTCACATTGATTCAAGCGCATCATTGCATTCTTTGCAGCTCCAACGCCCGGAAGAATTATGTGACTGGCTTTATTTATTAAGTCAATGTCATCTGTGATTTGATAGTCCGTATCGATTCGCCTCAAAGCAAACTCTAATGAAGCCATGTTTGAACCAATTGAGTCGATAATGGCGACTTTATTTTTCACAATTAGAGGGCACCCTTGGTTGATGGCACACCGGAGATTGATGACTTCTTAATGGCCTGAGAGAATGCTCTCCCGAAACATTTAAAACAAGATTCTGCTTTATGATGATCATCCTCTCCAGTCACGCAAATGTGAATGTTGGCTTTTAGGCTCTGACTGAGTGTGTAAAAGAAATGCTCAATAAGCTCTGTGGGCATTCCACCAATGTTTTCTCTTTTAAACTCTCCTTTAAATTTAAAAAATGGTCTACCCGACAGATCCAATGCAACCGTGCATTGCGCATCATCCATTGGCAATGTAAATCCATATCTTTCGATGCCTGCCTTTGTGCTCAATGCCCGGTTAAGTGCATCACCCAAGGTGATCGCCACATCCTCAACCGTATGATGCTCATCGATATGAAGATCACCTTCACAGTCTATTTGAATTGAAATGCCTGAGTGTTTGGCAAGTTGCTCTAGCATGTGATCATAAAAGCCGATGCCTGTTTGGATATCAATCTTCTGATCCGATGATAGATCAACAGTTGATGTTATTTTTGTTTCATTGGTTGCTCTACTGACGGTAATTTTTTTATCCAAACTAAGGATTTCTTTTTTTATTTCCAACCATGCATTCCTTTTGCTTGGATCAATCTTTATCCCAGAAAGACTTATCCTTTCTGCCAATTGCATATCTGTCTTTCGATCACCAATCACATAGGACCTCGATGTATCGATATTATTATGTGTTAAGAATTCTGATAATAAACCAGCTTTTGGTTTTCGACATTCACAATTGTCATCCTCAAGATGTGGGCATATAAATATTTTTTTGAATGTAATGCCCTCTGAAGAGAGGGTATCAAGCATAAATCTTTGACAGACCTCGAATTGTTCTGTTGGAAATGACTTTGTACCTAAGCCGTCTTGATTACTGACCATTATCAATTCATAACCGACTTCACTTAATTCTTTAAGCACACTGATGACATTGGGTACAAATTTAACTTTACTCAAGTCGTCTACTTGAAAGTCATTGGGCTCAAAAATCATTGTTCCATCTCTATCAATAAAGAGAACTTTTAATGGAAGCTCATTCACGAGCTCAATCCTCTGATTAGTTTTTGATTCTGCTCAGAATTACCGACTGTGATCCTTACGCAGTTATCTAGCATGGGTTGGTAGCTAACGTCCCTTAATAAAAAGCCCGAATCATTTGCTTTCTGGCAGAAATCTTTGGCCTCGTTGACTCTCACTAAAATGAAGTTGGTATGAGATGGAAAGACCTCTGTGACAGTGTCCAAAGATTCTAATGCTTGTG
>PBDY01000020.1 GCA_002717445.1 Gammaproteobacteria bacterium
ATTCCCGCTTAAGTAAGAGATATATTCTAACTGGATCTTGGAATTAGATAAAGAATTGATTGCCGTCACACCACCCACCAAAGAATTGATTTTATTTCTTATCTGATTATCGGTAAACACGTACTCCTGCAAACGGTATTTTATTTTTCTGGAGAAATTATTAATCTCTAAAATTGACGAATTGCAAAGGTATATCAAACTTACCATCTTTAATTATTTTCATAACAGCTTGAAGATCGTCTCTTTTTTTACCAGAAATCCTGATTTCCTCGCCTTGGATCTGGGCTTGTATTTTGAGTTTTGACTTTTTAACTAATGCTGTAATTTTTTTCGCTAGTTCCCGATCAATTCCTCTTTTTAAGAGTACTTTCTGAGAGGCTCTAAAATTAGAGGTTTCAATCTTTTGAGGATCAAGACTTTTTACATCTATATTTCTTTTTACGAGTGACTCTTTTAAAATTGGCATCATTTGATTGATTTGAAATTCTTCCTGAGAATTCAATGTAATCTCTTCATTATCCAATGTAAATTTTGAGTCAGTTCCTTTGAAGTCAAACCTGTTATTAATAACTCTATTTGCTTGATCAATAGAATTGAGTAGCTCATGAGAATCAATTTCTGACTTAATATCTAGTGAGGGCATAGTTTCAGTCTCCAAATATTCATTGTTGGATACACTATTTTATCTGATGATTTATCCTTTTAACCGTTCATTATGAGGATCATAAATAGGATCTTTCAATACCGTTGCTCTGCAACGATCACCCAGAAGATCTATATAGAGTTCTGTTCCAGGTAAAGAGTTATCAGGGTTCACGTAACCAAAGCCAAGGCTTTTTTTAACAAAATGACCATAATCTCCTGAGGTGGTAATGCCGATGCATTTGTCAGCGATATAAATAGGTTCTCCTCCATGTATATCAGAGTCATTGGCTTCAATTTCAAAATAAACCAGTTGGAAAAGGCGTTCTTCTTGTTGTTGGCGAATTGTTGCTTCTTTTCCAATAAAATTGTCTTTGTCTAATTTAATAAAACGTTCCATATCAGAATCAATCATGGTTACCTCATTGGTTAACTCACCACCCCAATGACGATATGCTTTTTCCATTCTTAAGCTGTCCACGGCATAAAGACCAAAATCAGCAATGCCCAATTCTTCTCCGGCTTGCCATAGAGCATCATATATAGCTTCCAAATGCTCAATGGGTGGATGTAATTCCCAACCCAATTCGCCCACATAATTGATTCGTAATGCACGAGTTGGCAATCCAGAAATGTTTATTTCTTTTCCTGTTAGCCATGGAAATGAAGCATTATCGATTTTCTCTTCCGTAACTTTTGCCATCACCTCTCGTGCTTTTGGACCAGCAAGTACAAGTACTCCTCGAGTATCTGTGACATTAACAATTTTAATATTTTCTTTTTCAGTCATAGCTTGAGTAAGATAGTCAAGATCACGAATTTCTGCTAACGCTGCTGAAAGAAGATAGAAATGATTGTCCCCCATTCTGGTAATTGTCATTTCTGCATTAATTCTCCCGGCATTAGATAAAATATGAGCAAGCACAATGCCGCCTTCTTTTGTAGGCATGGTATTGGCAAAGATTCGATTTAAATAAGACTCGGCATCAGGACCGGTAACTTCATATTTAGCAAAACCAGTTAAATCGAGAATGCCGACACGTTCACGGACAGCAAGACATTCATCTCGAATCACATCGAAGACATTATTATGGCGGCGACTATAGTCTTCTTCTCGCCCATCTAATGAAAACCACTTTGGTCTTTCCCAACCAAAGGTTTCGGTGTAGACACAGCCCTTGCTTTTCAGTTTGTTATGCAATGGGCTAAGCCTTCGAGACCTACCTGCTGACAATTCTTCGCCCGGCATTGGGGTTATATATGTCATTTTATAATCTTGAAATCCAGTTTCATTCATAAAGTTTTTATCAGCGTAACTACCGTATCGTCTTGAATCGAAACCTGTCATATTGATTTCTGAATCACCATATAGCATCCATTGAGTTAGGTATTTTCCAATACCAGCACCTTGTGCAATTCCAAATGACGCGCCACAACAGTTCCAAAAGTTCTTCAAACCAGCCACTGGACCAAGAAGAGGACCTCCATCAGGAGTGTGTGCAATAGCACCACAAACAACTCTCTTAATTCCTGCGTCTTCAAAAATAGGTATTCGTTCCATTGCATGTTGAAGCCATGGCATTAACCGATCTAGATCTTCTGAAAAAAGCTCACTGTCTGATTCCCATGGAGGGAGTCCTTCGGGTGTCCAGGCTTCGGTAATACCCTTTCTTTCATAAATACCGATTAGACCTGATTGTTGCTCTTGTCTGATATAAGAAGAGGCTCGAGGATCTCTTATTACCTGGATTTCTTCATCACGTTGAGTAAATTCTTCTATTACATCGGTCACAATATAGTGGTGTTGTACGTTGACAATTGGATAATCTCTTCCAACCATTTGGGCTATTCTTCTAGCATAACAACCCGCTGCATTGACCACGGTTTCTGCGATAATATTTCCTTTTTCTGTAATCACTTGCCATTCTCCAGAGGGCATTTGCTTGATATCAAGAACTCGATTGTGTCGCTCAATACTGGCGCCCATATTCTTAGCACCAATGGCCATGGCACTGGTTAAGCCTGCTGGATCTGCATGACCATCATCGAGTGTCCATGCACCTGCAATGACCCCATCTGTATTGATAAAAGGATTGATCTCTTTGATTTTTTCAGGATCAATAATTTCCATACGAAAACCCACATTGTTAGCGATCCCTTTCATGTAATGAAACCAATCAAGATCATCCTGTGTTAAAGCAAGTCGAATGCCGCCTGAGGGATGCCAACTAACATATTGACCAGTAATCTCTTCGAGTCGAGAATACAACCAGTTTCCGTAATTGTGAATTTTTGCCAAGTTATAGTTTCCTACCATACTTGGACATTGACCAGCGGCATGCCAAGTTGAACCTGAGGTTAATTCCCCCTTTTCAATCAATAGGATGTCTTCGCAACCTTCCTCTGCCAAATGGTAAAGTAGTGACACACCCATAATGCCTCCACCTACGATAACAATCCGTGCTTGATTATTCATAATAGTCTCAGTGTTATTTTTCGTTTGTTGTTTCTAGTCATTAAAGCCTCTAGAAATTCTCTAATAGATTATATCAATTTCCTTTCTTCTACCCAGATAAAAAGTGAGCAATTGGACTTCTTTATAATTCCTCATTATTTTTATCGTCAATCGTTACGTCCCATGGATTCTTTGCTAAGGAAAATGGGAAATTCATCACGGATTTTATCATCGACTTCATTGCTGACATGTTTAGGAAAATGGGTGGATAGAATATGGTTTTTCTTTTCTATGGCTACATCCAGGGCTTCAGGTTTTCCAGCCTCCTTCCACTGACTTGGATCTAGACGATTATAGAATTCTGGGTAGATGTACTCGGTTTGCATGACCTTGATGGTATGATCAGAACTCAGATAATGACTCTTATTGTTTAGGCAGACGTCTTTAATTTCATCAAAGCCTAGTGTCTCTTCATTTACTTTTATGCCCTTTACCATTCGCATGCATGCACCCAGTAGATCATTATCAAGTAGTAAACTCTCTAAGCAGGCCCCCAAGAGGCTGGAATACATGCCAGCTGATTCATAGACAATATTAGCTCCAGATAAAGCACTGGCTATAACGTTTGAAGCATGTTCTGCACCTCCCTGAAAATCAGGTAACTTGGCATCTGACATTCCAGCACCAGTGCCCATAGGTAAACCAAAGTGTAGGCCTATTTGTGCACAAGCAGCAGATAAAATGCCCTGTTCTGGCGAGCCACCACTCATTGCACCTGTTCTTAAGTCTGAGACAAAAGGCCACGTGCCCAATATCGCAGGAGCTCCTGGTTTTATGGCGTTGACATAAACCAAGCCACCGAGGCATTCCGCCCATGCTTGAGAGACCGTGCCAGCAAGGGTGGGAGGTGCTGTTGCTCCAGCCTGTCCTGCTGAAAGCAACAGTACCGGCATACCGCCCTCTACAGCTATTCGCAGGCATTCTAATGATTCTTCAGCAAACTTCATTGGGGGAACTACAAAACAATTGGATTGACTGACAAATGGTCTCATACGCCATGCTTCTTCTCCGCCAGCTACTAGATGTAAGAGTTTAAGTGTTTTTTCAAGATGATGAGCTTCCGTCCAGCTAGAAGCAACATGTTTGGTGGTGCCCATGACACAATTATAGGCAGTGTTCAAGTCCATCGCATAATTGTCTTTAATGTCATTGAGTGCACAGGTTCGTTGAAACATATGTATGTGCTCACATGTGTCAGCGATGCGAGCCATATCATATAAATCTTGAGCCATTGCATCACGATAAGTTTTGGTTTCTGCGTCGGCAATCATCACTGCGGCGCCGGCAGTAGAAAAATACACACGACTGCCGCTAACATGCAAATCATTGGCAGGATTCTGTGCACATAGAACCAAATCCTTATTGCTCATTTTGATGGCTTTTTTTACTATTTCTCGAGGCATACGGAGCCGACCATCATCACTCATCTCTGCTCCAAAAGCGGTGCATACCTCAATACAATGAGGAGTAGCTTGATTAAAGCCAATTTCTTCTAAAATACGAAAGCTATTCTCAACGATATCTACAACACCCTGCTCGTTTAGCGGTTTATATTGACCGCCTGATTCCCCTGGGTGAACAGGCTTTGATTTTTCTGATAATGGCGCTGATCGTATTGCAACTTTAGCTTTATGACCACCTCTTCTTCGAGGCATTATTTAATTCCTCCCTAATTACAACGTGTTGTTAATAATCTCAGATCAGTTTTACGATTTATTTCTATCTAGTCAATTGAATTCTTTTGAGTCCCAGGGGAGTATCGAATCATAAAGGTTGGTGTTTTAATCCACACACTCAAAGTCATAAGCGTTTTTTGGATCATCACTATGATAAGGTTATTAGGTAAGCTTAATTGTAGTTAAAATATTGCCTGAAAAATGAGTAGTAATATTTGGGTCAATTAACTTGTAAGGCTTTGTCAAGGTTGCTCTCTAAGAACTGAGCTTTGTAAGTACGAAACGGTCACCCATAATGGCATCATCTATGATGACATCAGTTCTGAATATGAGCGATGCATTCCAATTCAAAAGACGCACTTCCTGCAAGGCCATCGGCACCAAAAGCACTTCTGGCTGGATAAGGTTTATCAAAGTACTGCACATAGACTGAATTAAACATTGACCACTCGCTAATGTCATCAATCATCACTAAGCACTTAACAACATCATCGTACCCAAGGCTAAAGTGATCTAGAATATTGCCCATTTTCTTCATTACAGCATGGGCTTCTGGAACAATACCGCCTTCAACTAGATTGCCTTTGTCATCTTCTCCAATCATCCCGGATATGTATACGGTGTTATCCACTCTAACTGCATCTGAGAATGGAAAATCTTGTTTGACAGTTTGTTCAGATGAAAAGTGTTCTATCGAAATATCTTCTGCCAAAACTTTAAAGCTGAACAATAGTGCTGATATAAGGATGATTTTTTTCATACAATTATCATAACAAACGATTTTTTAGGATTAGGAAATACCTTAATAAAAAAATGATATATAAGAAGATGATAGCAGATGCCGCAGAAGCATCAAAGAAGGTCAAACCCCTTACTAAGAGGCAACTTGTAGCAATGCTATGTGACATTTGTCCTGACCTTGATCCAAAAGATCTCATGAGACTGAAAATTCGAAACTTACAGCTTTTGCTTGGTTTATTGAGATAAATCTTTAAAAGATTTCTTAAAAGTTATGCTTTTATTCAGTACTCTATAAATAAGTTCATTTTTTTAGAGGGGTATGAATCATGGAAGCTTTGCAATACATATTTATGTGCCTGGGTATTATGGCGGGACTATTTATATTGGCATCATTCATCATAAAAGATTGATAAAACTCTAATCTTCAATCTAGTTTATGAGCTCTAGTTATTCTATTTCTGCAAGTGAGAATTGGCCCAATACCTGGGTTTCGAAAGTCAAAGTACCCTTTTCTAGGTCAATCTTGTTTTTATAATTTTTCGTCACTCTGGGATGGGCCTCAAACTCTTTTGTTATCTCATTGAAAATCATCGGCAGTATATTTTCTGGATCAGTGACTTTTTCCTTATCGTAAGCAATGGTGATTTCTGCAGGCACATTAAAGGTTGTCCTGTAAGGACCAAAGAAAACCGTCTCTGAGATTGCTTTTGGGTGAATTGGCATCACCTGCTTCGGAGAAGAGAGCCTTTGAAATCCGATGACAGCATTAAAATCATCCTTGGCACTGTCTAAGAAGTCCGAGGTCTCAGTATACTCATTGATTGCTCTAACAGCCTCAGGGCCAGTGTTGGGATCATTATCCGATAATGGTCTCCAGCGATTATTCCAAGTGTAGGATTCTGGTATATTTGGGTTTGGATCAGGCTTAACAACCACTCTTGCTCCTTGCAGCAAGCCTTCCTTGATTTCAACCGTTCCACCATTTCTCTTAGTGATCTCCCCTTCTGCCAAAATACTAATGTCCAAATCTGGAAAAATGCTTAATCGCTCAATGCCACCTCGAATTCTATTTGCATAATTGATCGCTATCTCATCTGAATAATCCTCAAATGCCTCCATCAGCTGGAGCCTTGTGTATCCGGCTGGGCAACTTTGATTAATGGCAGAAACTTGTTCATATTCCCCAGGAGCAATGTATTTCTCGCACCAGGTTACGCTGAGCTCTCCTTTGTGAATCTCTTCAATTGAATTGAGAGGAATATTCAGTGCTTCTCTCATGTTTATGATTAAAACCCAATACGTATAACCCCAATGGGATAACTGAATGATCACCTCTTCCTTTTTTTGAAGAAGAATTGCATCTTCAATTGCTTCTCTCAGATTTGTATAGCGAAGGGGGTCTTCCTTATATCCCAACTGAGTTCCACTAAATAATGCATATGAATAGAGGTTGTTTGTTCTTGCGTCCTCATTGCCAAAACCGCCAGTTTTATAAAAAGAAATATTATGATCTTGTTCATTCTGCTCAATGTATCTTTTGAAACTTAAAAAGTTCAGGTAAGCGTTCTCATGAAATACCTCATTGATAAACGGTGCGGCATTGGACATTGGCCCCTTTGGGTTAGAGCCTGGCCAAGGCAGACCAAAGGTTGTATAAATCACTGAAACATCACTGCCTGGCTCTATGTGATCCAAATGGCGTTCCAAATTCCGATGCATGATATGGTTATACTCAGGCGTTCTGCCATACATCCTGACTTGATTGATATTGTAATCATCGACATTGAAGCCAGCCCTGCATAAAGACTGCAAAGAAAGATTGAGATCCCAGAAGTTGTTTGCATAGATATTATGATCAGCAATGGGTTTTGCCAATATGATATTTTTATAGCCGTTCCTCGCAGCACGAGCAATTGTGTCTTTAAGGTGTTTGGTCTGACCGGGTATGTTTGAATAAAACCCTTCCGTAACTTTGATGTCTTCTTTGAAGTAATCCTCAATCCACTCTGCTATAAAAGGGTCCTTGACAGTCTCTGTTGAATCGTATTCATTAAAAAAAACTGGTGCTTCAAGATCCCAACCCATCATTCCTGCGACTCTCGCTTTATAGGCTTTATCCACTTCATAGAAATCATTGACTCCATTGGGTTGTTTGATGATATAGATGCCTTTCAGGTAATCTTCTCCATTCCTTGGATCCGGGGAATACCTCGTCAAAGGGAAACCGCCTGTGTCTGATGCTGAAGAGGATGAATAGTCCTTCATGGCAATGATCTCTACCCCGTTAAGGTCTTTTTTATACAAAATAGGGGCATCGCCTCCAGCAAAGGGGAACTCTCCCGCTTTGTTTTCAACCACTGGTACATATTGTTCGCCATCCTCACTGATCTTGTATGCGCCTAAGCCATCCCAAAGCCTTTCCATTCCATCGACTTTTCTACCGAGAGCAAAAGGCAATCGTGATATCTCAACCTGAAAGGGGAAAGAGCCGACATGCCATTGGGTGCATGTTTGATTGGGTGATGTTACTCGCTCTCCTCCCGATGTTCTCCAAAAGAGATAATCATCATAAGCTTTGTTAAAACCCTCTGGAGTACCCCATCCGGATAATATGACAATTGGATTATCTTTCTCCTTTAAGGTTATGGGCTCATTATTTCTATCCAGTAGGACTGCGGGCGCATAACCGGTGGATGGAATGAAGGTATTGTTGATAAAAAATAATGCAAGATAGAGTCCATACAAAACAGAAATAAATAAGAATGCATTGATTAGACGTCGCACTTATTCCTCCTTTTTATACCTATTCCCGATCCTTAAGATTTAATCAAAAGTGGCAAGATTTCAACTTCTTAATTTAAATCATGGATATTAATTAGGTTATTTTATCGATTGTGTATCCATGTATATTTGCTAGTCTTTAATTTGAAAACAATTTAATTAAGGAGAAAATTCCATGAACTCAAAAGTTCTCAGAATTATATCTAAAGCTATTTTGATGATCCCTTTGGTTGCATTATCGACATTCACTAATGCAGCAGAGCTCGAGGAAATTGTTGTTACGGCTCAAAAAAGAAGTGAATCATTGCAAGAGGTGCCTATTTCAATCGTTGCATTCTCAGGCGAAGACATAGAAAAACTAAATATCAGTAACACCATTGATTTAGTAAAGAACATCCCTGGAATGACGGGTGTGAATAATGTGGGTCTGCCACAGGCAGCCGCTTATTTTATTAGAGGCATTGGGCAAGATGAGTCTGTCTCAACAATGGACCCTGCAGTGGGAACTTTTGTGGATGGCGTTTTTATGTCTAGGCAAATTGCAAACAATTCAAGACTCTATGACCTAGAAAGCGTTGAAGTTTTAAAAGGTCCACAAGGTACACTTTATGGCAGAAATACCACCGGGGGTGCAGTTCGCATCATAACAAAGAAGCCCACTGAAGAAACCGAAGGATGGGTTGATGTTGCATACGGTGATTATGAAACCATTGAAGCATCTGCAAAATTTAATTTCCCAATTTCAGATAATCTATTCGCTAAATTGACCGCATACACAATCGATCAAGGTGAGGGATTTCTTGAAAATGTTACCCTCAATAGGGATCAATGGAAAAGAGATGCGACTGGTGCAAGAGCACAATTTCTATTTCTACCGAATGATCGAGCAGAAGTTTTATTTACCGTGGAACAAGCAGAGGATAATACTGGCGGTATTGTGGGTGCTAATAAGCTGAGTGCCTGCTGCGGTGATGACATCTATAAAGTCGAAAGTGGCTTAGAAAATACCTGGGCAGAAACTGATTTAACTGCATACAGTATTAAGGCAACGGTTGATCTCGAAAATGGTACACAAATGGAAATCATTGCCTCGGATCATGACTTAACGCATAGCTTTAATAATGATTACTCTGATCAAGTTGTGCCTGCATACTCCATACCAAATTTAAGTAATCATGAACAAAACAGTCTTGAGATAAATTTCACTGGATCAACTGGAAATGTCCAATGGGCAGCTGGAGCATCATATTATGAGGAGGATAATCATGTTCTCTTTGGTGATGCACTCTTCCTATTCGGTGGCGCTGTTGCAGGAACCTTCATGCGAGACATGACAAACACTACAGAAGCGACTGCAGTCTATGCAGACTTTGATATTGATCTTGGTGATGGATGGGGCCTGACGATTGGTGGCCGTTACACCGATGACGAGAGAGCTGTAGATGTAGAGCAATTCCTTGATCTTAATGGCGTGCCATGGCAAGCCAGAACAAAAGATAACTTCATGGACAGAAGCGCTTGGTTATCCACAGCTGCAATTGGTGCTCCTTTTGATAATGCAACTGTTGAAGCACTTGGAACACTGACCACAATTGAGGTCGATGAGTTCACCAGTCGGATTGTTGTTGATTACCAGCCCAATGATAATGTCATGTACTACGCCAGTATCGGTGATAGTTTTAAAGGCGGTGGTTGGGCCTCTAGGGTTACTGCTGCAGCTGACTTTGTTGATCTTAGGCCAGAGTTTGTAGACAACATTGAGTTTGGCATTAAAAGTGAGTGGATGGATGATGCTCTCAGACTTAACTTAACTTATTTCAATGCAGACTATACCGATCTCCAGATTACTGCGATTGATCAGGATACAGGAGCATTTGTTTATTCCAATAAGGCCGATGCTGAAGTAGATGGATTCGAAGGTGAAATGCTCTATGCCGCAAATGATAACCTAACCATATTTGCGAACTTCGCAACTCTAGATGGCGGTTATACAGAACTGCGTCCAGGTGCTGAAGGAATTGCAAATAAAGATCTAAAAAGAACACCTGACTTTTCATACAGGTTGGGTGTAATTTTTGATCATTCATTAGAAAATGGTGAGTTGAATTTTACTGGTGTGATTAATCGTGAAGACGAGTACTACAATAATCAAAACAACACTCCTGCTGGTCTAAGGCCTGCAGTCAGTAAGATTGATCTCACTATGACATATACACCTATGGAAGGCGATTGGAGAGTCATAGCAGGATGCACAAACTGTTCTGATAAGAAACTGTCGCATTCAACCTTGGATTTTGCGGCGCTGGGTTTTATTACTCAATTCCAGGATTTACCAAGACTCTGGAGAGTGTCTTACAAATATAACTTTTAATTAAAAAAGAGAGATATGAACTTGGCCGATTCAAATATGAGTCGGCCTTTTTCAATATAGCAATGAAATACAATAGGCTACTGGAAATAATGGAACGCGGAGGGTTCTTTTTTTTCTGGGCTTTTGGGCCGATATTTCGTTTCGTGAATTATCTAAAAAAGAGGTCTGAAAAAAATTAGTATTTTGGAATCAAGAATAGTCTCTTAACATCTTTCTAAGTTCCAATGAATGTTGCTCTTCTTGGCCAATTTTATTTCTAGCAAACTCCTCTAAAAAGACAGACTTATTCTCGACTTCCTTGAGCAGCTCGTTGTATAAACTTAGAGCAAATAATTCATGCTCAAGACTTTCTTCAAGAATGTCTTTTATTGAGTGTTGATGCGTTTCTTCGATTTCAGCAATTTTTTGGCTGGGATGCCCCTCTAAACCACTCAGTAACTCTCCTGCTTCTTGAGCATGTAGGAGTGATTCATTGGCTTGTGCTTGAAGAAATTCAACAATTGGGATCCTATAAGGTCCACTGACCATCATTGCTGAATGCGTATATCTTACTACGCCTGCAAGTTCATACTTCATAATATTATCAAGAAGCTTACAGGTCTTTTTGATATCAATTTCTTTCATAATTAGTTACTCATACCTTTAATAACTAAAGATTCTATATTGGATTTAAAGTAATTCAAGCTAATGATTAAAGTAAAGCCGCGCCTTACTCCATGTTGTAGCCTCTTTCCCCATGACTTATTAAGTCGAGTCCTTGAGACTCAGTCTCGTCATCAACCCTTAAACCAGTAATATAGGATATTGCTTTAAGAATGATCCATGTAAGGACTGCAGTCCATACGAAAATAAGCGTGATTCCTGTCAATTGGATAGTCAGCTGATCAAAAGCACCTGATTCCGAGATACCGGATGCACCAGAACCGAGAAAACCATCCGGATTTCCTACAACACTCAACATGATAATACCGAGCATACCTCCGACTCCATGCACTGGAAAAACATCTAAAGAGTCATCAATTTTAAGAATAGATTTAATGAGTTGAGTGGCGTAAAAACATACCAAACCAGCGAGAAATCCAATCAGCAAAGCACCTTCTGGTCCAACCGTTCCTGCTGCGGGTGTAATGGTGGCAAGTCCAGCAACCATCCCGGTTGCAATCCCAACAACCGTTGGTTTGCCTTGCTTGATCCACTCAATCGACATCCAAACAAGTGCAGCTATCGCAGCACTGATGTGTGTGACAAGCATGGCCATTGCAGCATCGCCATTGGCAGCCACTGCACTTCCTGCATTGAATCCAAACCAACCAACCCAAAGCATTGCTGCACCGATCACAACCATTGTTCTGTTATGAGGAGGCATTGGTGTATTTGGAAAGCCTTTTCTTGGGCCAATCATGATTGCAGAAACAAGAGCAGCAACTCCACAGGTAACATGCACAACAAGTCCACCCGCAAAATCAATCACACCAATTGAACCGAGATACCCTCCTCCCCATACCATATGGCAAGCAGGTAGATAGACCAAAGTGACCCAAAATATTGTGAACAAACAAACGGCTGAAAATTTTATCCTTTCCACGAAAGCACCGATCACCAAGGCAGGAGTAATGATTGCAAATGTCATCTGAAACATGACAAACAATGTCTCTGGTATGCTTCCTGAGAGACTATCTCTCCCAATCCCATTGAGGAAAACTGAACTGAGGTCGCCGAAATAAATTCCCGAGCCTTTAAAGGCGATACTGTAGCCATAAATAACCCAAATGACAGAAACAATACAAGCGATAACAAAACACTGAATCAAAACAGACAGTATGTTTTTTACCCTTACCAATCCGCCATAAAAGAGCGCTAACCCTGGCAACGTCATGAACAAGACCAATGCCGTTGAAGTTAAAATCCATGCTGTATCACCCGAATCCAGCTCTTGCGACATTGCATCGACTGGGCTTAAAAATATGAATGAGGCTATGAGTAGATTGAAAATGTATTTCTTGTTGATTCTGTTCTCTTTGGTCATGTTCATCTCTTAAAAATTAAAATAGTTAGATTGCATCATCCCCGGTCTCACCAGTCCTAATGCGAATCACCTCTTCTAGATCTGTTACGAATATTTTCCCGTCACCAATATTTCCTGTGGATGCATTCTCAGCAATTGTTTCTATGACTCTCTCAGTCATCTCTTCAGTGACAATGATCTCCATCTTTATCTTTGGTAGAAAATTAACCTGGTATTCAGCGCCTCTGTATAGTTCGGTATGACCTTTCTGCCTACCCATACCCTTTACCTCGGTAATGGTTATGCCTTTAACACCAAGATCTGTGAGACGTTCATGAACATCATCAAGTTTGAAAGGTTTGATTATTGCTGTTACTAATTTCATTCTATTTCCTCTTAAAATTAATCAACTCATAAGATCATCTTACCAAGATTATTGGGACTACATACTGTGAAGGGAGGTGGTATTTACAGTCAGCCCCAATAACCGTAATTCTTCTTTTTCCATTAAAAAACAAAAATGGATGGTTAATTATTTTCAGCCAAATCACCTAAGCAGATGTGCTGGAACGCACAATAAAAACTATTTTGGTGATATATGTCATGGAACTGTTTAGCTACTTGCTGCAAATTTCCTCAACGTTTTGAATATAAATCAGAATGATTTTTTCAGTCAAGTGAAATTGGTTTTGATGTTTATTAAATTGAAAATTTCATTACTCAATCAGACCTGAAGATCCATTGGGTTTTATATATTTTTCATTCACTTAATTTGTTTACTTAATAAATATATTTAGACAATGGATTGCCGAATAGAATAAACAGTAAATTAATTCGCTGAAAAATTTTCTCCGCAAATAAATTTTTAAGTTTTCTTTGACTGATTGAAAGCATGTTGTGAGAATTACGTGATCAAATTCAATTTCTTAATAACATCATTAAATAAAGGAAACTTCTATGAGTGATCAAAAAAACTATCTAGTCACGGGTGCAAACAGAGGGTTGGGACTGGAATTCACGAAACAAATCTTAGGTGTTGGTCATAATGTCTATGCTGCATGCAGGAATATTACTGACATTGATGAACTGCAATTATTGTCTGAAGAGCATCAGGAGAAGTTGATTGTGGTCAAATTAGACATCAATAATCATGATTCGATTTTGGAGCTGAATGAGCTTTTAAAAGATATTGTCATCGATGTCATGATCAATAATGCAGGCACCATTGGACCGCTCCCCTACTTTGAGAATACGCATAAACAACATTTTGGGAGCATCGACTACGACGTTTGGTCCGATGTCCTAAAAACAAACCTATATGGCCCCGTTAAAATGGCTGAAACATTTCTAGAGCAAATCAAAAAAGGACACGATAAAAAAATGATATTTATCTCAAGCGTCGTGGGCTCAATTGCCGATGATCACCAAAGAGCTTTCGCTTATGCCACCAGTAAAACTGCTCTTAATAAATCGGTTGCCTTATTGGCTGACATTCTCAAAGATCAAGAAATAAAAGTTCTTGCCATGTGTCCGGGATACGTGAAAACGAGGATGAATGGTGGTGGGGCCAATCTTGAGCCAGAAGAAAGCATCGCAGGCATGTTAAAACAAATTGAAAGACTAGACCATGAATCCTCGGGTACTTTCGTAAGATACAACGGTGAAAAGATTAATTGGTAAAAAGAACTTAGGATCTTCAGTCCTTAAACAACTTTTTTAACTTCACTTGATATTAATTTTAAAGGTTATCTTTTGAAACGAATTTTTCTTAATTCTTTAGACCATTATGGTAATGTTAATTGAAAGAATTCAAAACATCGACCTGAGTCGATGAAAGCCAAAAAAAACCGATAATGAACAATCTGGAAATGAAAGAAAGTTTTGAGATGTTGTTAAAAAAACAGCGTCAATTACAAAACGCTAACCAAAATGGAAATATCGTCATTCCATCTCTCATTTCGCTTACATTGAGTGCGTGCGGTGGAGGTGGTGGCTCAGTTGTTAACCCTTCCCCAAGCAATCGTTCACCTGTCGCTGCTGCAAATTCAACTGTAACACTGGATGAGGATTCTGCTGCAACTGAACTGAATATTTCAGCACCTACAGACCCTGATACTGGCGATACGCTCTCCATCAAAGTAGATTCAGTCCCTTCGGGTGGAGAGGTAAGAACAGCATCTGGTGAACTTTTGAGTGCAGGCTCTTCTTTAACCATTAATGAACTTACTGGACTTACATTTACTCCCGATGAAAATGTAAATTCTGATATTGATACCGTCGGTACCTTCAGTTACACAGTTTCAGATCAGGCTGGAGGAAGGGACTCATCAACCGTCTCTTTTACAATCAATGCAATTCAAGATCCTCCAACAATTGTATCTCTTATGGATTTTGCTATAGATGAGAATACAACCAGTGTTGGAACTATAATTGGCGAAGACCCAGATGGAGATATGCTGACATATAGCATTTCTGGCGGTGCAGATAGTGGGTTGTTTCAAATCGATAGTTCGACTGGTGAAGTAAGCTTTATCGAAAAACCGGATTATGAAAATCCAAAAGACGATGACAAGAACAACGTATATGAAGCAGAAGTCACCGTTGATGACGGAAATGGAAATAGTGCGTCACAAACGATTCTTGTGACTGTAAACAACACCCTAACAAGCATGACAATCAGCTCTAAAGCCGTCGATGAAAATAATCAGGGTGCAACAATTGGAACCGTCGATACTTATATTGATGATACACAAGCTTCTGGAATAGTCACCTATTCGATATCAGGGACTGGCTCAGAAAATTTTGAAGTTGTTGGTGGGGAACTCAAAGTTAAAGATGACATTCAACTCGATTACGAATCAAGCAATAGTTACCAACTCACAATTACCGCATCTGATGAGAACGGACCAAAAACATCGTTTCAATTTACGATTTCAGTCAATGATATCAATGATCCACCCAACGGTCTTCAGCTCTCCTCCCTTGGTATACCCGAACAATTGGATGGAGCTAATGTTGGAGCGCTAACTATATCCGATCAGGATTCAGGAGACACTTTCACCTATACAGTCAGTGATGATCGTTTTGAAATTGTTGATGGCATTCTTAAATTGAAAGATGGCAACACAGTTTCATATGGTGACGAACCAACAATCACAATCACTGTCACTGTGACTGATGCAGCTGGAGAAGAGTTCACTCAAGAATTCACCCTACTTGTAGGATCAATTCAGCTTAGTTCGACATCATTCTTAGAAAACTCTGCTGGAGTGATTATCGGAGATCTGTCGATAACTGATCCTGACTTTACATCAAATGTCACATTCGCTCTATCAGGAGACGATGCCATCCATTTTGAGATCATCGATGGTCAACTCAAGCTCAAAGATGATTTCAGTGCGAGTTGAGCTGCCTGAGTAACCTCCTATCGAGGTGAACAACTTGACCCCGTGCTCATCATGCCTATCGTGATCCAACTCGAATTCGCCATCACTCAACGGCTGTCCTTTGAGTTTTTTGCCAGGCCAGCAAACCCCAGCCCCCCCAACAGCAAAGAAATACTGTCGGGGATGCTTCCAGCTGCCGTATGTGTAGACATTTATGCA
>PBDY01000021.1 GCA_002717445.1 Gammaproteobacteria bacterium
TGGGGTGTAGCCAAGCGGTAAGGCAACGGGTTTTGATCCCGTGATGCGTAGGTTCGAATCCTACCACCCCAGCCACTTAGAGCTGCTAAAATTGACTCAATTGATTGAGAAAAAATGAAAAAAGAAAAACTAGTTCTTTTTGCGGGACCAGCATCCAAAGAGCTGGGTTCACAAATTGCAAGATACCTAAATGAACCGCTTGGTTTTATTCAGGTTGGAACTTTTAGCGATGGTGAAACCAGTATTGAGGTCTCGCAGAATATTCGAGGAATGGATGTATTTTTGGTCCAATCCACATACCAACCAGGCAATGAACATCTGATGCAGCTTCTACTCATGGCGGATGCATGCAAAAGAGCCTCAGCAAACTCAGTATCGGCTGTCATTCCTTATTTTGGTTACTCCAGGCAAGACAGAAGGCCAAGAAATACTAGAGGCCCTGTTTCTGCGAAACTGGTTGCTGACCTGATTGAGACTGCTGACATCAAACGGTTGATAACGGTTGATCTTCATGCAGACCAGATTGAAGGCTTCTTCTCTATTCCAGTCGATAATATTTACTCTTCAACCATATTGATGAGTGATATGTGGAGACAAGGGTACCCCGATCAGGTGATTGTATCCCCAGATGTTGGCGGTGTTCAAAGAGCAAGAGCGATTGCAAGAAGACTCGGGAATGCAAGCCTGGCAATCATTGATAAAAGAAGAGAAGCGGCCAATAAATCTGAAGTCATGAATATCATTGGCGATGTTGATCAGAAAACAGCAATCATTTTTGATGACATGGTCGATACTGCTGGCACTCTTTGTAATGCGGCCGCTGCACTCAAAGAAAAAGGCGCTTTAAAAACAGTGGCTTATGCTGCTCACCCTGTGCTCTCAGGGCCTGCAATTAAGAGAATAGCAGATTCTGAGCTCGATGAATTGGTTGTCACAGATACCATTCCTCTCACACAGGAAGCAAAAGACACTGGCAAGATCAGACAACTTACAATTTCTCAGCTTCTTGGTGAAACTATAGAAAGAATTGTCGCCGATCAATCTGTCAGTTCTCTTTATGCGGAGTAGGGTGATTTTAACGTCACTTTTCTCTAGCCACATCGCTTAACTTCGGTTATCATTTGCGACCATTTTCGAATTAATACATTTGAGGAAGAAAAATGGCTACGGATTACGATTTGATTACAGTCTCAAGGGAAGATGCTGGCACAAGTCATTCTAGAAGAATGAGGAGTGAAGGCATGGTTCCTGCTGTGGTTTATGGTGCTGGAAAGGACACCGTTAAGGTGTCCATTAGCCATAATGAATTGCTCAAAAAATTAAACAACGAGGCATTCCTTAACAGTATCTTGTCTATTGCGGTCGATGATAAAGAGGAATCGGTTCTGATCAAAGATATTCAAGTCCATCCCTCAAAAAGACAAGTGATGCACTTGGATTTGCAAAGAGTTCGATCAGACGTTGCGATTAAAGTTTCCATACCATTGGCATTCATTAATGATGACATTGCAGTCGGAGTCAAGATGAATGGTGGAACAGTTACACCTTTGATGAATGAAGTCGAAATCAGTTGCTTGCCTAAAGATCTTCCAGAGAGACTAGAAGTCGATGTTGAGTCGCTTGAATTGGATGAAATGCTTTATCTTGAAGACATCGTCCTGCCACAAGGGGTAGAGCTCTCGCTTTTGACACAAGAAGAGCCTGTGAATGAACCCATCGTTGCAGTTCGATTACTGCAAATCCAAGAAGAAGAGCCAGAAGTTGAAGAAGTGCCTGAAGGCGAAGAAGGGATGGAAGCTGAATCTGATGGCGAAGAGGGTGCTGAACCTTCAGCAGAAGGAGAATCTGAGGATAACCAAGAGCAGTAAACACTCTCTTGTAGTCAATGCGTCCTGCTAACATCATTCCAAAAATTTTTGTCGGCCTTGGTAATCCAGGCGATCGATATCAAAACACTCGTCACAATCTCGGTTATCTTTCGATTGAATGTTTCTTAGATAGGCATCAGCTTGGTGAGCTAAAAGACGATAAGAAATCCGATGGATCAATACTTAAGTCAGCGCTTTATGGTCAAGAGTTTCTGTTGTTTAAATCATCGAGATACATGAATGAGAGTGGCTTTTCAGTCAATCGTCTTAGAAAATACCGAAACATCAGCATGCAAGAAATTTGTATTATCCACGATGACCTGGACCTGAATGTTGGAGAGGTCAGAGTCAAGTATTCCGGTGGGCATGGTGGCCATAATGGTCTGCGTAACATCATTCAAGCATGTGGAACCAAGGATTTTGTCAGAA
Source organism: Gammaproteobacteria bacterium (assembly GCA_002717445.1). GTDB lineage: Bacteria > Pseudomonadota > Gammaproteobacteria > Steroidobacterales > UBA11654 > CACPJA01. The sequence continues at coordinate 2,298 of PBDY01000021.1, forward strand.
TCAGAATGGGCATTGGCCATCCTGAAAAAGATGATGTCATCGATTATGTCTTATCCAAACCAAAAAAAGCCGAAAAGGAAGCTCTGGATCAGTCCATTTATGAAGCAGCCGATGTGATGGATTCGTTATTGCAAAATAGTCTGGATGAGACCATGAATTGTTTTAACTGATTCTTTTCTCAGCCCTTTCAGTGCCTTCACCCAGCGCCTTTAGTTTTTGTTTTGCCACATCCACAGAGATCGGGGCCATCCCACAGTTTGTGCTGGGTATCAATCGCTCGACTTCAACATGAGCCAGTGCTGCCATGATGTTCTTCTCAACTTCTTCAGAGGTCTCTATATGATCCCCAACAACCGATACGACACCAACCATGATCTCTTTATCGGGTAACAGCCTCATCAATTGAGGAGGTACCCGTGAGCCAGCAAATTCCAAGGAGACCTGATTGATATTGCTTTGATTGATTGCTGGGAAAAGGTTTTCATACTGTCTCCATTGATCTCCCAATGTTTTTTTCCAATTTAGATTTTCCTCAATGCCATAGCCATAACAGATGTGAATGGCTGTTTTGCAGTCAAGGCCTTTGATGGCCACTTCCAATGCATCCATGCCCCATTCAATGCTTTCTTCTAGAAAACTATTAAAAGCAGGTTCGTCAAACTGAATGACATCGATGCCTGCATCGCACAATGTTTTGGCCTCATCATTCAAAAGTTTCGCAAACTCCATCGCCATTGTTTTCTTGTCTGCATAAAACTCATTGGCTATGGTGTCCGATATCGTCATGGGTCCTGGAAGTGTAAATTTAGTGAGCTTTTTTGATTTTGACCTGAGAAACTTCGCTTCTTCAACATGAATGCTTCCCGATTTTATCAATGGCTCTGTCACAGTAGGAACTTCGACAACATACCGGTCATTGCGAATCCCCATTTGTGTCTTTTTATCCCAATTGATTCCTTCAATGGTCTCTAAAAAACCGTGCACAAAATGGATTCTAAACTGCTCTCCCTCGGAGATGATCTCTAACCCGGATTGTTCTTGTACATCGATCCACATTGCAGCCGATTTTTTCTTTTTTTCGGTGAGTGTTTCGCCTGAATCTTTCCAAGCCGGCCAAAGCTTTTCTGTTTCAGCCAACCAATTCGGTTTTGGTAAGCTGCCAGCCGTTGTTGCTTTAAATATTTTCGCCATTTCGATGAATAACTTGTTAAACTCCACTCACTTTAAATCGACTATTCAATAAATCAAGGCATATGGGAATCAAATGCGGCATTGTAGGACTGCCAAATGTAGGCAAATCTTCACTGTTTAACATCCTTTCTGAAGGAAAGGCAGAGGCTGCCAATTATCCCTTTTGCACCATCGAGCCCAATGTTGGCGTTGTGATGGTTCCGGATCCTCGCTTGGATCAATTGTCTGCTATCAATGACCCCGAAGAAGTGATTCCATCCATCGTTGAGTTTGTCGATATTGCTGGATTAGTAGAGGGCGCTTCACAAGGCGAGGGGCTTGGGAATAAGTTTCTTGCTAATATCCGAGAAACGGACGCTATCATTCATGTGGTCCGCTGTTTTGAAGACAAGAATGTCACCCATGTCTCCGATGAGATCAATCCTGTGAATGATTTTGAAATCATCAATACCGAATTGCTACTCGCAGATATCCAGACCGTGGAGCGTAACCTAGAAAGAGCAGGCAAGCAATCTAAAGCCGGTGACAAGACAATGTTGGCTAAGCATGCTTTTTTAGAATCTCTTCTGGAGCATCTAAACAATGACCTCCCTGCAAGAACATTCAATATTGAGAAGGGTCAGGCGAGCACCATGAAAGAGCTCTCTCTTTTGACGAAGAAGCCCATGTTGTGTCTTGCGAACATTGATGAGTCGAGCATTGTGGAAGAGTCAAAAGGTCTGCAAGCATTGCGAGAGAAAGTGAAGTCGGTAGAAGATGCTCAGCTTTTGAAACTTTGTGTCTCGCTTGAGCTTGAAGTCAGCACCCTTGAGCCATCAGAAATGAAAGAGTTCTTAGACGAACTTAATCTCGAAGAGCCTGCGATCAATAAACTGATTCGTGCCTCATATGATTTACTTAATCTGCAAACTTTCTTTACTGCAGGCCCGAAAGAGGTTCGTGCATGGCCGATCAGAAAGCAGTCATTGGCGCCACAAGCTGCCGGGACAATTCACACTGATTTTGAGAGAGGTTTTATTAAAGCAGAAGTCATTGGTTTTGATGACTATATCGAGCACGATGGAGAGCAGGGCGCTAAATCTGTCGGAAAGTTAAGACTTGAAGGCAAGGAATATCTAGTGCAAGAAGGCGACGTGATGCATTTTAAGTTTAATGTTTAATACGACTATGTTTAAATAATCAAATGAATCGCTTAGGTAAATTCAGTCATCTATTGGTCAGCTTTTTCTTTCTGGCCACGATCTCGCTTGATTCAGTCGCACACGTTACTCATATCGATGCGGAACATGAACTGGAATGTCCATTCAGTAATAACAACTTAGTTGAAACGGATATAACTGAAGCGATTGAACGGATTGAGTTCAGTCCTGAGCTCACCAATGCATTCACTCAGAATTTTTATTCCAAACCAAGTAACAGCCTATTTGAATCACGCGCACCTCCAAGAAGTTAAATTTAATCAAATTTAATTTCTAAACGTTCATCAAAGGAGGTTATTTCATGAGAACGAATTTTTATTTTTATGTAGTGGTTTTACTATCCATCAGTATTTCAAATGGATTGAGTGCACAAGATTCCATAGAGGAAATCACGGTCACTTCATCCTATATCAATCAATCGGCTGATGACATTAAAGATCCCTTGCATGTCATCAGTGAACAAGAGTTGGACACAGAGCCAACACAGAGCTTGGGTGAATCGATCGATAATTTGCTGGGCGTCTCTTCTTCAGACTATGGTGCTGCTGTCGGGCAGCCAATCATTCGCGGCATGTCCGGAAGCAGAGTTAAGGTTTTAAGCAATGGACTCGTCGTTCGTGATATTTCTGGTTTGGGTGCTGACCACCTAAATGAAATTGACATGAATGCTATCAAGCAGATTGAAATCGTCAGAGGCCCTTCGTCTTTGATGTATTCCAATGGTGCAATTGGTGGAATCGTGAATGTTGTCGATGACACCATTGCAAAAGAAAATTTCGCGGAGCAAGATTTGAGGTTGGCCTTAGAAACTCAATCAGTCAACGATGGAAAGGTTGGCCAGTTTAGCTATAAGGATAATTTAGGCGGCTTAAACATCTCCTATGCTTTTAAAGATGGTTCATTTAAAAAGTATGATATTCCAATGGGTGCTGTTATTCATTCAGAAGAGCACGAGGAAGACCATGAAGATGAACATCATGATGAAGATGAAAACCATGATGAGGATCATGATGAAGATCTTGGATATCTAGAAAATTCAGATTATGAAGCACAGACACATCGATTTGGCCTGTCAACTGTTGGTGATTGGGGACATTTTGGCGCCTCATTCCAAGACATGGAAACATTGTATGGCATTCCTTATCACGGTGAAGGACATGAAGACCACGATGGAGATCATGAAGATGAAGAAGAACATGATGAGCATGGAGAAGAAGAAAGAATCTTTTCTACTACCGATTCTGAAACATTCAATGTTCAGGGTTCATATGTTTTCTCTAGCGGCCCATTAAATCGGATTAATTATTACTATAGAAATACGGACTACTCTTTGACTGAGCAGCATGCAGAAGAGGAGCATGAAGACGAAGACCATGATGAGGGTCACGAAGGTGATCATGACGATCATGGGCACGAAGAAGGCCCAACATTGTTCAGCAATGAAGCCGACGAATTTGGTCTGATTGTGGATTTTGGTGATGATTCAATTTCCCAGAAAATGGTATTTCAGAATATGAGTGAAGATGTCTCTATTCTTGGAGCAGAGGCCTTCATGAATCCTGTGGATTCTAGCGAAAAAATGATTGGCTATTATGTGGGTACTCGTTTTATGGGTATGGATCTTGATCTAGGCATTCGTCATGATCGTGTGAATCGAAGAGGCACAGTGGCCCATCAGGAGGAAGAAGAACATCATGATGAAGATGAAGACCATGATGAGGATCATGATGAAGACGAGGTGGAAGCTTATGACATTGATCGTAATGAAACCAGCTTGGCTTTATCGCTTGGTTCAGTGATCAATGAAAATACAAGCTTTAACTTTGGTCTTGCAAGTGTCAAAAGAGCACCATCTGCTGTTGAACTGTTTATGAATGGAGAGCATTTATCAACCGGAAGATTTGAAGTTGGAGACGCTTCTCTTAAATCAGAAACCTCTAATAATATAGATTTCACGCTAGATTATGAAAACAATGGTGTTTTTGCCAGTGCAACAATATTCAGAAATAATATCGATGATTACATCTACCTCAGAGATGAAACAGAAGCAGAGCATGAGATGCATGAAGAAGATGATCACGAAGGTCATGGTGGACTGATCCTGTCTAACTACATGCAAAAAGATGCAGAGTTCAATGGTTATGAGTTTGAGATTGGCAGATCTTTAAATTTTAATGATGGTTCTATGACATTTTCATACGGCATGGATTACGTCAATGCCAAGTTCAAAGACGGAACTTATGTCCCTAGGATAAATCCAAGAAGACACATATTCACTCTAACTTATGCAAAAGATGAAACCAGTGCCTCTATGACTTTTAGGAATGTCACATCTCAATCAAAACTTTCATTGAATGAAACACCGACTGAGTCATACAAAATGGTTGACCTGAAACTCTCTCAAAGAATTCCTATTTTCAATAGCGATGGAGAGATGCTTGTCACACTGTTTGCAAAAAACTTACTGGATGAAGTTGCACGTAATCACTCATCATTTGTGAAAGATGAAGTACCCTTACCAGGAAGAAATATTGGGCTTCGCTTCAATATGAAGTTTTAGCCTTCTCATTGGTTTCTCTGGCAGTGAATTCAATTCAACCCCTCCTAAAGACTGCCGGAGGAATCATCTCTCAAGGGTTTGCTAGCAAACCCTTGAGAGTATTAAGCGGGTTTTCTAGCCAATAAAGGAACAAAAATAAAGAGCTTTATTTTCGGCTCAATTCAGCCAGTGTATCTATGATCTAATTGCAGTATTGGTGTTATAGGGATATAAGATAATAGATTAATAAACCCAATAGCAGAGCTATAAACAGCCCACCTAAAACCTCAAATATTTCTTTTCTATTCATTTAATGCATTTAGTTATTCTTTATTAATTAAAGTCTATCGAAACTAGAGATTATGTAATTGATTTTAGTCATTTACATTTATTAGAAAAAAGGATTCTATAATTAAATAAAAAATGAACAAGAATAATTCATCTATTGTCTTTACTGTATCTGCCAGAGGTAAGAATCCTAGGAAGCCAATTTTTTCTTTTCTAAGAGAGAATTATGGAGAATTGTCTCTGAATCAAATAGAGAGTGTATTTGGTTTTGGAGAAAGATCTACATTGTATGGTGGAAGATTTTTCCAAAATCCAGAGCTTTCAGATAGAGACGTACGTCAATTAAACAATGCAGGTATAGGTTTTAGGATACCACTGACAAATCATTTTGCTGACTATGATGAATACAAAATAAACACACCCCTTATTTCAAAATATCATCATGAGCTTAACTCAATTATTTGTACCAATGATGAATTGGCAGAATGGCTAAGAACTGATTTTCCAAAATTCAATAATATAGAGGCTAGTGTTATAAAAAATATCAATAATTCATTTAAGCTTAATAAGGCCTTAAAAATATTTACCTGTGTTGTTTTACCTATGGTTTCTAATGATGATTTAGATTTCTTAAGCTCTATTGAGGATAAAAAGAGAATCCGCCTATTTGCCAATGGGGGTTGTGCATATACTTGCCCTTCAAAGATTTGTTATCGATCACAATCAAAGCTTAATAAGTTTAAGGGCGGTGATTTTAAGTGCTCACAGTTGATTAAAGAGAGAGAGCTAATGGGCATGATTGATTTTGATCTAAAGGTATTTATAGATATGGGATATACCAAGTTCAAACTTCTAAGATCAAGACCAGGTTTAATGACTGGTTTTTAAAAAGGAGTTAGTCTTTTCCAAGCCCCGCTATGGCATCAATTATTTCTGAATAGTTTTGGTAAAATTCTTTTGACTCACCTTCTTCAAGTGTAACCGGCGATTTGAAGTCTTTTTCTATATCATAGAAGCCAATCTTTTCAAGAAGTCTGAAGAACCATAGAAATCTAGCAATATTATTGATTTCATATTCACGAATGGGCCCCCAATCCTGTTGCGATCCACCAGTTGAAGTATATTTTGTGATTCTGGTAAAAATCACATCATTGGCTTGATCAATGAATATGTATTGGCCAAACTTGCCACTGGCATTCATGATCTTTCCTTCTTCATCATTTTTAGAGAACCACCAGTGAAGACCATAACCCCTTCTGTCCATCCCAGTACGATCCGAGGTGCTCAACCATCTGGGATCATAGGTTTCTTGCACAAAATCATATGGCACTACCTGTTGATCATTCCAAGATCCATTTCTTGAGAAGAGGAGGCCGAAGCGTGAATAATCTCTTGCCGACATATCGATGCAGCAATAACTCAAGACATTGTCTGCAGCATCTCTCCAGAGAGTATAGTTTTTGGTACCAATTGGATCGAGAACACGTTCTCTAAGTAGATCGTCAGCCTTCTTGCCGGTCACTTTGAGTAGAATATCGCCCAACAGTAATGAATTCACATTGTTGTATTCGAAAACCGTGTTGGTTTCTTTGTCTCGCTTGATGTTTTTGGCATAGCCTAAATGATCATCTAAAAAAAACATGATCTCATGCTCGTGATCAGGATTTTCAAGACCACTGGTCATGTCGAGCACTTCTCGGATCGTAATGTTTTGTCGATCTTCGTTGAAATAATCTAAGTAGTCACTGACCTTGTCATCCAGGCTACCGATTTCTCCTTTTTCGATCGATATACCAATCAGGCTTGCATAGAAGCTTTTAGCCATGGACCAAGATGTTCCAATAGAATCTTTGTCGTATCCCTCGGCATATCTTTCAGCAATGAGGTAACCATCTTTGATGAGTACCACAGACTGAGTTGCATCATCTTGAAAGGAGAGGTCAAAAAGTTTTTCTATTTTTGAGGCATCAATCCCAAGTTCACTAGGATTTTTTACAGTCCATGAATTGCCTGGAAATTCCTTTGCACTCAATGGAAAGAGAAATGAAATAGAGCAGGCGGTGAGTACCAGAGTTTTAATAATTTTCATTTTATTCATAAGTAATTATTCCATCGCACTTGACAGAATGGATTTAGATGTTGAAAATCCATCTTTCAGTGATTTATGGAGATGTAGCTCAGCTGGTTAGAGCGTCGCACTCATAACGCGAAGGTCGGTGGTTCAAGTCCACCCATCTCCACCAAAGATCTAACCCATAGGGTTATTGGCTTCTAAGAATTCGCAGCAAATTGAATCAACCCCTTGATCTGAAGCAGCATTGACCATGTGGCTTATAGCCATGTCCATTGCAAAGTCAGGTACTTGAGTTAAGGTTTCACATGCACAGTCTGTGAAGGTAATGCCTTCGGCTGCTGCATTTGCTTTTTCTTTTATTGCTTCTGCATCCATTTTGTTAATCCTTTAATTGGTTTCTTGACTATAGATTGTGTCAAAAATTCGTCAAAACAGGAAGACAAACTTCAGCTTAATCGATTCGATGAGAGAGTAGACCATCCAATAGTTTTGGCTCGAACCAGGTGGATTTTGGGGGCATGATCATTCCAGCATTTGCAACATCAATCAATGCCTCAATTGGAGTTGGATAAAGGGAGAAAGCAAAATCCATCTCTTCGCTATCCACTCTAAGCTCAAGACCCTCCATTCCTCTTGATCCACCGACGAAATCTATGTTGGGATCGGTTCTTTCATCTCCAATTCCAAACACTGGCTCAAGGATTAAATTGTGAAGCATGCTCACATCCAACGCCTCTACTGGATTATCAATAGTTTGTGAATGTCGAAGTTTCAATGAATACCACTGATGATTGGTATACATCCCAAAATGATTTTTTTCAGAAGGCTTAAATGCATCTTCAACCGATGTGACTTCAAAGTGTTCGTCGAGTTTTCTCAAGACTTCATCCATCGTTAATCTCAGAGAGTTTTTAATCAGACGATTGTAATCAAGGATATTCATTTGACTCTCTGGAAAAGAGACCGTTAGAAAATAATTATAACTCTCTTGACCGGTGTGATTGGAGTTCTCCATTTGCCTGGCGTGCTTAACAGCACGAGCCGCTGCAGAACGGTGGTGACCATCAGCTATATAGAGTGCATCCATAGAATTGACAAGGCTCAGGATTTTTTCTTGTTCGTCAGATTGATTCACTTGATAGATTCGATGAGTGATCCCATCAATTGCTTTGACATCATAAATGGGTGTTTCTCTCACTGCGACCGCCTCTAATAAGGTTGATAACTCTCCATTATCCTTGTATGTCAGAAGAACTGGGCCGGTTTGTGCATTCAGTGAAGAGATATTATTGACTCTGTCCAATTCTTTGTCAGGCTTTGTGAATTCGTGTCGCTTGATCAACTCCTGCTCATATGCATCAACAGAACCAACAGCTGCAATACCGAGTTGACGGATATCATTGTCTGCCATCTCATAGAGATAGAGCATATCTTCCGAATCCTCGATCAAGACACCATCTTTGATCATTTGTTCAAGACTTTCTTTTCCTTTCTCATAAACTTTGTGATCGTTATAGGCAATAACACCTTCCAGATCTATTTCCGGTTTTGAAACATGCAAAAAACTATTTGGACGCCCCTTTGCCAACTCAAATGCTTCTTTGGAGTTAATCACGTCATAAGGGGGTGCAATGACGTCATCAGCCTTGGACGGCTTGGGTCGGAGCGCTTTGAATGATTTTAATATTTCTTTATCCAATTTGTTCTTCTGGATGATTCAACATAAGATTGACCATTATATAAATAACTAAAAAAAATTAATGAGAATAATCAATAGACATCTTTGCTTTTCTGTTTCATTGACTTTTGTAATTTTCACTTTTTTATCCAACAGTTCTGACGCTTTGGAAGACCTTGGAAAGGATTCAAGACTTATCACAAATGTCATCATTTATGATGGAGCAGGCAACCCTCCTTTTAATGGTTCAGTAGAGTTCCAAAATGAATCAATTGTTAAAGTTTATAGGGGTCAAGCGGCATCAAAGCAATATCAATCCATCATTGATGGAGGAGGATTGGCATTGGTTCCAGGTTTTATCGATACCCACAGCCATCATGATATTGGGATTGATGAGCAACCACTTGCTGTATCAGCTGTAACGCAAGGGATTACAACAATTGTGAGGGGGGTGGATGGGTTTTCAGATAGTCCCGCATCTAAAACATACATTTCTTTAAGCAATAATTACTTCTCGCTCAAACAATTCAAAGAATATTTCTCCGGGATTCCGGTTGCCATTAATATGGCAAGTTTTTCAGCACACAACAGTATTCGTTATCAAGTGATGGGTAAAGACTTCAGACGAGAAGCAACCAATGATGAGATAAAGCTGATGGAAAAGCTGGTTAACGATGACATGGAAGAGGGCGCATACGGTCTTAGCACCGGTCTTGAGTATGATCCTGGCATCTACTCTGCATCCGAAGAAGTCGTAAGGCTGACAAAGGCGATCGCTGATTTTGATGGCAGATATAAGAGCCATATCAGAAGCGAAGATAGAGAGTATTGGGAGGCAATCAATGAAATCATTCATATTGCAAAAGAAACGGGTGTGCCTGTAAATATTGATCATTTTAAGCTCAACGGAGTTTTTAATTGGGGACGGACGAAAGAGGTGCTCGATATTCTGAATCAAGCCAGAGAGGCAGGAGTAAATATTACTGCTGATGTTTACCCCTATGAAGCATGGTCGAGCAGTATCACAACATTGTATCCAGAGAGAAACTTCACCGACGAAGAGGAAACCAATTATATTTTGGAAAAATTGTCTGCGGCAGAGGACATTCGATTTAGCCACCATGAAATCCATCCTGAATACATAAATAAAACAGTTGCTGATATAGCCACTATGAAGGGAATATCTGAAGTTCAGGCCTTATCAAACCTGAGCGAGGAAAGTTATCGATTGAGTCAAGCAGGCAACTCAATAGAAATGGTTGTCGCAAAAGGAATGGTCGATCGTGACGTGAGAGAATTACTGAATTGGCCATTTGCCAATGTGTGCAGTGATGGCGAACTTATTTGTGGTCACCCGAGGGGTTGTGGAACTTTCCCCAAAGTTTTGAGCGAGTATCAAGGCATTGAGGGCATAGGCAGTATTGAGAGAATTATTTATAAAATGACTGGCTTGTCAGCAAAAACAGTAGGTATTGAAAATCGAGGGCTGATAGAGCCTGGAAACTATGCAGATTTTTTATTGATCGATCTCAAGCTGATCAAAGATAATTCCACTTTTCTAGAACCAAAAAAACTATCGGATGGCATACACTCAGTTTGGGTGAATGGAATGAGAGTATTGGACGATGGAGAGTTTACAAATGCCAGACCGGGGAAGATTTTATTGAAGGAAGATAAAAGATTAGACTGATGGAAATATCGAAAATAGAACAGGCATTAAAGCAGAATCGCCCAGAAACAGATATTGAAAGAGATAGAAACAGAAAGCCTGCAGATGTATTGCATTTTTTTGGGATTCAAGAGGGGCAAAAGATCGGAGAAATGAATTCAGGAAGAGGTTATCTGAGCGCAATTGCAGCCTATGCTCTAGAAGAGAGTGGTGAAGTATATGCCCACACTGCCCCCCAAAGCGTTGAAAGATGGAAAGGCAATCCAATAGATAAACGCATAGAGACATACCCCCAAAAGAATTTGATTCCAATAGTGGGAGAGATGGAAGCCCCAAGCTTTCCATCAGAGATGGATATCATTTTTAATAGCATGACTTATCACGATACGGTTTGGACCAAAGCCGATCGTTTAAAAATGAATCAGAGCATCTTTGACTCTCTAAAAACTGGCGGTTCTTACTGTATTTTGGATCATCATGCAAAAGATGGCCATGGAATTGATGACTGCCATTCTATTCATCGAATTGAGAAAGCATTTGTCATTGAGGAGGTCTCAAGAGCAGGATTTTACTTTGACGACGATTCAGATCTGCTTGAGAATACTAGTGATCCATTAGATCAAATGGTCTTTGAGAAGGATATTCGAGACCAAACAAGCCGATTCATTTTAGTTTTCAAAAAAGAGATCTAAAAAAATCTTTAGCTAACTTTAGAGCTTAGATAGCCATTCATCATCGCTATCTTCAGTAATATCTGCAAATAGCGGGGATGATAGATACCTTTCTCCTGTGTCGGGTAGCATTACACAGAAGGTGCTATGTTTTGGTGCAGTTTCAGACATTTGAAGCGCAGCAAGCATGGTTGCACCACCCGATATGCCCGTAAAGATTCCCTCTTCTCTAGCCAATTTCTTAGAAGTTTCAATCGATGCTTCGTCATTGACAGTAACTAATTGATCAATCACTTTTTTATCCAAGACCTCCGGGACAAAATCAGGTGTCCAACCTTGAATTTTGTGTGGTTTCCATTCATTCTTAGAAAGCAAAGGTGCTAACTCGGGCTCTACTGCAATTATATTTATCTCTGGCCTTGCTGTTTTCAGGACTATTCCGACACCACTTATGGTTCCACCTGTGCCCCAGCCGCTCACGAAGTAATCCAGTCCACGATTTCTAAAGTCACTTAAGATTTCAACAGCTGTAGTATTTTTATGGTACTCAGGATTGGCAGGGTTTTTAAACTGATCAGCTAAAAACCAGTCATGCTCTGCTGCTAAATCACTCGCTTTTTTCACCATTCCTGTGCCGCGTTCACTGGCAGAAGTGAGAATCACTTTTGCCCCAAGTGCTTTCATAATTTTTCTTCTCTCTATGGAAAATGTTTCAACCATGACTGCTACAAATGGGTAGCCCCTAGACGCACAAACCATGGCAAGGGCTATACCTGTGTTACCTGAAGTCGCCTCAATGACAGTTTGTCCGGGTTTAAGCTTTCCAGACTTTTCAGCATCATTGATAATTGCCAATGCAAGACGATCTTTCACTGAGGCGAGAGGGTTAAAGGCTTCACATTTAACAAAAATATTTTGATCTTTTGGTCCAATGCTATTGATTCTGACAATAGGAGTATTGCCGATGGTCTCGGTTATATCGCTGTATATCATCTTTTGAATGTCTCTTATTGGTTTTTATGTCATTGATTTTAATATCTTTAATTCCTTCTGTTTAGAATATCTGATTCTAAGCAAATAACTATTTATTTGGTTTTGATGGATATTCTTGTTAGATAATTAGATTTTATGAATCATGCATCAAAAAAATATGTGGCTATTGAACCCCCGTTCACCTTTAAAAATGGGGATAAGTTTGATGATCCATTAACTATTGTTTACGAAACATCTGGAACTCTAAACGATAAAAAAGACAATGCCATTCTTGTCACAACAGGATTGTCTCCGTCGGCACATATTTGCTCGTCTTCAGAAGAGACAAGTCCTGGATGGTGGGAAAAGATTGTTGGCGATGATAAATACATCGATACTCGAAAATACTTTGTCATATGCATTAACTCTCTGGGGAGTTGTTATGGTTCATCCGGCCCTGCAAGCTTTAAGCCCGATACAGAAGAAAAATATGGGCTTTCTTTCCCTGAAGTGACAATCGAAGACATCGCTTTATCAATGAAACCAGTAATTGATGAGCTGGGCATTGAAACTCTAAATACAGTCATTGGTCCCTCAATGGGTGGAATGACGGCAATGAGTCTAGTAAAGCAGTTTCCATCGATTACAAAAAACCTTATTCTGATTTCCACAGCTGCATCGTGCAGGCCATTTTCCATTGCATTGAGATCATTGCAGCGATTATTGATCACATCAGATCAGAATTGGGTAGAAGGGAAATATCAGGATAAAAATCTTCCACTGGATGGAATGAAGCAGGCAAGGTATCTGGGTATGATTACTTATCGATCGCCAACAGAATGGAATCAACGATTTGGCAGAAAGAGATCAGATAAGACTCATAGGGCAGAAGATTTTTCAAGCAATAGATTTGAGATACAGGATTATCTTAAGAAAAAAACGGATGGTTTTGTATCTGATTTTGATCCGAACTCATACCTCTATCTATCAAGGTCCATCGATACGTTTGATTTGATGGAGGGAAATGAGAGTCTTGAGGAGATTTTTAAAAGATTCAAGGTGGGTCGAGTTCTGATCTTGGGTGTGGATGAGGATTATATTTTTCCTTTTGAGTGTCTCGAAGAAGTGTTTGATGCATTTAAAAACACTGCTAAAGATGTTTCCATCAAGAAATTGCCTTCATTAAATGGCCATGACTCTTTCTTGGTCGATCATGAGAACTTTGGGCCAAATATTAAAAAATTTCTAGAAGCCTGATTAGAATGAAAGACCAGCGATTAACAATAGAATCATTATTGGGAGCCATTTAAGAAACTTAATCACCACTATTCTTCTTTCAAACTCCTTAGAGTCATTGACCCATGGATAAGGCTCATCGGGAATAGGAACATCTAAAAATATGCACAATGGCTCCCATCCATCTTTTGCAGCGTGAATGAGCAATCTTTCTTCTGGAATCCTTTTCTTTACAGTTTCTATGTGTTCATTGAATACTTGCATGGCAAATTCTTTGTCTTCAAAACGATTAGAGAAGGGTGTGCCAATAACGGTTATATTGATCATTTTGAAGAGTCGATTTAATCTTGGGAAGATGAATTTGATCCATTTTGGAAAGTGTGTGTGAACTTGGTAAATGGTGTTTCTTGCGCTGTCATACCAAGAACTCGGATCTCTCACGCCAAGGATTACTTTTGCCTCGGGATATTTTTCTGCAAGCTCCTTGTAGTATGCGGCTGCAGGCCAATCAACTGCTGAGTGGTAATTCTTGAAGACTTCATCCCAATCCATTGATTCTTTAAGTGAGGCACGATAGAAATATTCGGTCTGTTCCGACCTTAACATTACCTCTTTCATGTGATGACAGGGACCAAAACCCAGTTTTTCTAAGGCAACCTTTAGGGAAAGTGTACCCGTTCTTCCAAAGCCTGCGCCTATTACTTTTAAAGCCATAGAGATGATGGTACCACTGTGTCCTTGAAAAATATTCCAACTTAAAATTCTTGATAGTAATCGCTGCAATGATCTCAATGCAATGGAAA
>PBDY01000022.1 GCA_002717445.1 Gammaproteobacteria bacterium
TAATCAGGCAACAGGATGCGCGCTATCCATGAATCCTTGCATGGGACTCATGCTTAAATCAACACCAAACTCTCTGTCTGCCTTTGATTCGATAGACTCATATAGTGTATTTCTGAGTCGAGGTTTTCTGCCGGCATTTTTAATGAATGCTCGCATTCTTTTTGCTTCAAACTCCTGACCATGAATGCTTCCAGCAGCTTTTGAGATTGATTCATTCATCAAAGTTCCACCCATGTCATTTACCCCTGCGTTGAGACAACTCAACGCGCCTTCTTTTCCAAGCTTCACCCAACTCGCTTGAATGTTATTGATGTATGGATTTAAAGCTATTCTCGATACTGCATGCATCAGCAAAACCTCGCTAAAAGTAGGTCCAGGCCTCGCATTCCCTCTTTTATACATGGGCGATTCCATGCTCACATATGGCAGCGGTATGAATTCAGTGATGCCACCGGTCTCTTTTTGAATTTCTCTTAATTTTATGAGGTGAGTTGACCAGTCAGAAGGTTCTTCGGTATGACCAAACATGATTGTGGAGGTGGTTCTTATGCCAACTCTGTGAGCGGCCTTAATGACATTCATCCATTCCTTAGAACCCAATTTATCAGGACAAATATTTCTCCTGACGTCATCATCCAAAATTTCTGCAGCCGTGCCCGGCATAGTGCTTAGGCCTGCCTCTTTCAGTTTTTCCAGATATTTATCCACTGGCAATCCCAATGAGTTTGCCCCGTGCGTGACTTCTAAAGGAGAGAATGCATGGATGTGGATTTCAGGAACCCGTTTTTTTATTGCCTTACATATATTGATATAGGTATAGCCATCATAGTGAGGATGAATTCCCCCTTGAAGGCAGACCTCATGAGCCCCTCTAGACCAAGCCTCAGATGCTCTATTAGCAATTTCATCGTTATCAATGAGGTATGGTTTACCCCTTAAATTTTCCTTTGTTTTACCTTTTGAGAATGCACAAAAATGACAGGAATATTTACAGATGTTGGTGTAATTGATATTTCTAGTGATGACATAGGTCACTTCTTCGCCATTCATTTTTTGTCTCATTTCATCTGCATGACGAAGAACCCGATGATAATCAGGACCTCGGGTATAAAAAAGTTTGGTAATTTCATGATGATTTAAGTCGATTCCATGAAAAGATTTATCGAGGATATTTTCTATTTCCTTGGAAACATGACTTGATTCATTGAATATCCAGCTACCGTAATATCCAGATTCGGGAATCGCAGATGATTCACCACAGCGCCATTGATCATGCCTCCCATAACCCGATGAATCAGAAAGCTCCAAGATGCCTGAACGCAAGTTTTTATCACACCAAGATTGATCTTTGATGTAATCCGGGTAAATCGCCAATCGCTCAACAAGTTCCAGCCCTTGATTATTTGTTATTTCTTCCAATTGCTTAATTTGTGGCCACGGTGATTCAGGATTTACATGATCAATTGTGATTGGCGAGATGCCACCCCAATCGTTGATTCCGCAATCTAGAATTTCATCAAGGTAATCCGAATTGAGATTAGGCGGACATTGTATGTTCATGTTTTTTCCAAAAATAATTCTTGCTGCCGATAACGTCCAAAGAAGATCCTCTCGAGATGCAGGAGTGTGCTTTCTCATTCTCGTGCCTTCTTTGGGAATAAAGTTTTGAATGATCACCTCTTGGATATGACCAAATTCATCATGCATTTTTTTTATATCAAGAAGGCTCTGAATTCGCTCTTCAATGGATTCACCAATACCAATCAGTATACCGGTGGTTATTGGTATTCTCAGTTTTCCAGCATTTTTTATCGTTTGCAGTCGAGTTTGAGGGTATTTATCTGGCGATCCATAATGCGGCCCACCCTTATTGCAAAGTTTTTCTGAGCTCGATTCCAGCATGATACCCATGGAGACAGAATGCTCCCTAAGCATTTCCATTTCTTGAACCGTCATATTTCCAGGATTTAAGTGTGGGAGTAGGCCCGTTTCTTTATAGACCAATTTCGCCATAGAGCCCAAATATTCGATCGTTGTCTTAAAGCCCAATTTTTTAAGATGATCTCTGGCAGTTTGATACCTTAACTCGGGCTTTTCACCAAGCGTAAATAAAGCCTCTTTGACATATTGCGATTTGCCTTCCTCTGCAATGTCGAGGACTTCCTCAGGTTCAAGATAGGGTGTTTTGAGTTTTTTGGGTGCTTTTGCGAAAGTGCAGTAATGACAGACATCACGACAAAGTTCAGTCAAAGGAATGAATACTTTCTTGGAGTATGTGATCACCTTCGTGTCAGCTTCTCTGATCTCTTTGGCTTTTTGCATTAAATCATCCAACTCATGGGAATTGAGTAAAGATAAATAATGATTCAGTTCTTGTTTAGGCATCAATCTTTTATAGCTTTTTCATGAGCCCAAAACAATCTTAAATTCATATCTTCAGCGGGTTTTTTTCTGGTT
The DNA here is from genome assembly GCA_002717445.1 of Gammaproteobacteria bacterium. Taxonomy (GTDB): domain Bacteria; phylum Pseudomonadota; class Gammaproteobacteria; order Steroidobacterales; family UBA11654; genus CACPJA01. Next base: position 2,458 of record PBDY01000022.1, read on the forward strand.
GATACCGTTTGACCAAATATTCCCAATCGTCTTGGTCATCCAGATCAAAGCTCAATCCTTCAATGGATTGAATATTTGTTTTTAATTTCTCGATTTTCGAGGCCTGCACATGTTTACGAAAACTATTCGTGCCAAATTGAAAACTAATTCTTCGCGGAAGGTCGCAGATAAGAGCATTCGTGCCCCCATCTTTTTTTGCCTCGACAATTGTCAGGCCTTCGCTATGTGATTCAATCATTCGTATAATGTCTTTTTCTTCCACAAGCGGGAGATCAATGGATAGGTAGATCAATTTTTTTGCACCCATCCCGCAAGCCATATCTGCAACAGAATCAATTTTTCTTTTAAAGGACTGCTGACCTTTGTCTTCATGGATGATTAATTTTGAATGCTTGATTTTTTTTGACCAGTTTGTCTCAGAAGTAAACACAATTACTTTTTCGATCCCTTTCATTGGAACAAGGATATGAATCAATCGGGTCGATAAATTTTTTGCCAACTCAATTCTCTCATCCAGATCAAGAATGGGGGAGAGCCTACTGAGTGATTTAGAAAAGGTATTTATTGGGATGATTGCCCACATTTTATGAATCAATCTCTTTAATAAAATTAACGCTTTCTTCTGCCAATCTCATCTTTTCTTCTTTGGTATTGACAATGATTTTAGAGAGTTTGACTTCGATGCCCAGCTTTGTGATTTTCTCTGCTTCTTTCTCATCGCTTCGATCAATGATCATTCCATCAATTAAGCCTTGATAGTGTTTTGCAATAGACACAGAAGAAACCTCAATTCCCATTTCATTCATTAACTTCGATGTTGGGCCTTTGATGGATTTTTGGCCAACAATTGGAGAGATAGCCACCCTTGGTTGATTGTGATTCTCGATTAATTTTCGTATCCCATCGATTGAGAGAATGGGATCGATGCTTAAAAAAGGGTTGGAAGGACAGAATATGACACCATTTAGATTTTTATCCAACAGAGCTTTCTTCACTGCATCTGTTGCCACTGGGTTCTTAGACTTAAATATAACCTTGGAGACCTTTGGCTTGCATTTCTTTCTTACAAAATAGTCTTGAAAAGAAATCTCCCCATCTTCAGTTTTCAGAACGGTTTGGACCGTGTGATTACTCATTGGAAGGATATTGGTTCTCAGGCCAAATTTCTTGGTAATTTTTCTGGTTATTGTGGTCAGCAGTTCACCGTTTCTTGTTTCTTTTGATCTAAAGAGGTGAAGTGCCAAATCTTTATCTCCAACTTTAAACCAAGTATCTGCACCCAATTCTTTCAGGACATCCAATGTTTTCCATGTTTCATCTTCTCGTCCCCATCCCGTTTTCGGATTACTCACTCCTGCCAAGGTATAGATGACTGTATCGATATCAGGACAAATATAAAAACCCAGATACAAGAAATCATCGCCCGTATTTGTAATGATGCTTAGATTTTTCTGCTTAAGGGTATTATTCAAGCCCAGCGCAAGTTTTGAGCCTCCAATGCCTCCGCATAATGCAACGATTTTTGTGTCGCTGTAATTCATCGAAATAAATCTTCCTCAGCTGACCTAATTAGATCCTTCACCGTATCAGAGTCATCACACAAGTCCAAACCTCTAACAATTATTGCAGGTGTGCCCTCAGAGCTTTCACCCATTAAAAGTGTGGACGCAGATGCGATTTGATCGGCAACACCAATGACTGTGCTCTGTAATAATCTTCCGTCTCTATCGAACTCGTTGTTTCTCAAATCCATTAAAGTTTTTATTCCGGATGAACCCAGCGCATGACCAGTCGTGCCTAATCGCCATGCTCTTCCAATGCTGTCAGTGATCAAAACCCCAATCTTAATTTTGTAAAGACCCTGAAAATAATTTTTGATTTTTCTTGCGGATGCATCAGGATCTTTTGGTAGCAAAAGGACATGATCACTTGTTCTCGCAATATTGGATCGATCAATGCCAGCATTTGCAAGTATGTGCCCCAGTTTATGCTCAACAACCAAAATGCCTTTTTCGGCACGAATAATTTCGTTTGCTTCCCCAAGGATTGACTCAACCAATCTTGGATCTTTGTCGGTTTTTTTTGAAATTTCTAATGCTTTCTCAGAGGGTTTTACTGTTTTTAGATCAACAAATCTGTCTTCAGATTTTGAAATAATTTTCTGCGCAATAACTAAAATGTCTTTATTTTTAAGATCAAGATTTTGATCTGTTAAGCACCGATTGATAATGTGAGGAACATCATCATCCGGATTGATTTCTGGGATATTTTGAATCGCAGTTAGGTTGAGCTCAGAACCAGCATATTTCTTGTTCATTTCAGGTTTTTAGCTTATTTGTCAATGACTGGTAATTTTTATACCCGATGACTTCAATTTGTGTTTTTGGTTGATTGAAATAAGAACCGATGTCAACGCTTCGGCAGCAGCTGAATTCTCAATTGAGCCAGCATGCCAGCACGTTAACCCAAGATCCGTAATGAGAGCAATGGCTTTGTCAACCGCATCATCTGAGTTGCCACATACCAAAACTTCAGCATGTGGATCTTCTGATCCCACTAGATGAGAGCCAATATTTTGCAAAGCTGACACCACATGAACCCCTTCACCAAGAAGCAACTGCGCTTCGAGTGCTGCGGAACCAGATTTAGGTAGGTTTACTTTTGTCACAGGTTTTGAGAGCGGTACCGTTGTATCGATTAAAATCTTTCCTCCAAGAAATGGCTTAATTTTTTGAAGCGTCTCTATATGGCTAGAGTAGGGCACCGTAAGAACTGCAATCTCACAATTTTTTGCAGTTTCCATCAAGTCACTTCCCGTGACATTTTTATTTCCAATTTCAGCATTGATCTCTTCAGCCACAGAAATTGCTTTTTCTGCATTTCTTGAGCCAATGATGATCTGATGACCGGATCCTGACCATTTTCTTGATAATGCAGAACCGAGGGCACCTGTGCCACCAAAGACGCCAATTACTTTTGCGCTACTCATTGTCAATGATTCCTTTTATTTGTCTAACAGCCCCATCCGATGCGGATGATGCCAATAATGCATACGCCTGCAACGCCAAGCTAACGGTTCTATTTCTTTTACTGGGTTTCCAAGCTTTTTTCCCAAGAGAAACCATTTCTTTCCTTCTCATCTCCAACTCTTCATCCAAGAGATCAACTTCAATGGATCTTTTTGGAATATCAATATTAATGATGTCTCCATCATTAATGAGAGCAATATAACCTTTTGATGCTGCTTCAGGGGACACATGCCCTATGGATAAACCGGAAGTCCCCCCTGAGAATCTTCCATCCGTGATCAGTGCACATTTTTCACCCAGTCCTTTGGCTTTTAAGTAACTGGTTGGGTATAACATTTCCTGCATGCCTGGACCACCTTTGGGTCCCTCATATCGAATGACCAATACATCACCCGAAACAATTTCATCTCCGAGAATTGCTTCAACCGCATCGTCTTGGCTTTCAAAAACTTTTGCAGGCCCACTAAAGGTTAGGATCTTCTCATCCACGCCAGCCGTTTTTACGATACAACCATCGGTTGCGATATTTCCTTTTAATACTGCCAAACCTCCATCTTGACTGTGGGCATTGTCAGAATTCCTAATGCATCCATTTTCTCGATCCGTATCCAGTTGCGGATATCTTTTATTTTGCGAGAATGGCTGAGTCGTTGGAATCATTCCAGGCGCTGCTGAGTAGAATTCCTCGACTTCAGAAGATGGTTTCCTATTAATATCCCATTTATTTATGGCATCCAGCATTGTCTCTGAATGAACTGTTTTGCTGTCAGAATTGAGTAATTTTGCTTTCTCAAGTTCTCCCAGAATGGCCATGATGCCACCGGCCCTATGAACATCTTCCATATGAAAACTGCTGCTTGGCGCAACTTTGCATAAGTTTGGAACCCTTCTCGATAAGCGATCAATGTCATCCATTCCGAATTCAAGCTCAGCCTCTTTGGCTGCTGCAAGTATGTGAAGGACGGTATTGGTTGAACCACCCATGGCTATATCCAATGTCATGGCATTTTCAAATGATTCTAGATTCGCTATATTTCTTGGAAGAACGCTGCCATCATCCTGTTCATAGTATTGTTTGGTTAATTCGACAATTATTCTTCCTGCCCTTAGGAAAAGCTCCTTGCGATCAATGTGTGTTGCAAGCACGCTTCCATTCCCAGGGAGTGCGAGCCCCAGAGCCTCAACCAAACAATTCATCGAATTGGCAGTGAACATTCCTGAACATGAACCACATGTAGGGCACGCCGATCTTTCAATTTTTTCAACCTCTTCATCAGAAACACTCGGATCTCCGGCCAGAACCATGGCATCAATCAAATCCAAGCTTGCCTCTTGCCCCTTCACCAAACCTTTTCCAGCCTCCATCGGTCCACCAGAGACAAAAATAGTTGGTATATTCAGCCGCATTGTCGCCATCAACATTCCAGGAGTAATTTTGTCACAATTAGACAAGCAAACGAGCGCATCTGCACAGTGAGCATTTGCCATGTATTCAACTGCATCCGCTATTAATTCTCTAGAAGGCAAGCTGTATAGCATTCCTGAATGCCCCATTGCAATTCCATCATCAACGGCAATGGTGCTGAATTCTTTGGCAACTGCACCTGATTTCTCAATTTCTCTAGCAACCATTTGACCCAAATCTTTGAGATGAACATGGCCCGGCACAAACTGAGTAAAAGAGTTGGCGATTGCAATGATTGGTTTTCCAAAATCATCATCACCCATGCCAGTTGCACGCCAGAGAGCTCTTGCTCCTGCCATATTCCTTCCATGTGTTGATGTTTTTGATCTGTAATCAGGCATACTTAATCCAATGATTTAAGGAATAATATTATCTCATTTCCTGATCATAAGTATAATTCTCGTGGTAAAGTAATATTTTTTTATGGCGAGAAGCGAATAATCCAATGGTTGCTTAATGACAAATGGCTGAATCTGAAAAAAATACCCAAGTTGCTTCAAAAGATCAGAGCGACACTTACGAATTCCAAAACCAATGGCGAATGGAGATTAATGAGTGGATTGAGTCTTTACAAGCAGTGAAGGAAAGCTACTCAGAAAGAGAGGTCAAAGAACTTCTCAGGGAATTGCAAAATTACGCATTGAGCCATGGGATCACGCTCTCAGAAGCCACGCTAAACACCCCTTATAGAAATACCATTCCACTATCAGAGCAACCAAGTTACCCCGGTGATATGGAAATGGAATCAAAAATAGAAAACATTATCAGATGGAATGCAATGGCCATGGTGCTTCAAGCATATGACCTCGGCGAGGGACTTGGTGGGCATATAGCGACTTATGCCTCGACAGCAACAATGACAGAGGTTGCGCTCAATCATTTCATTAAATCGAGATCCGAAAACGATCAGGGCGACATGTTAAATATTCAAGCGCATTCATCTCCCGGAATTTATGCAAGAGCATTTTTGGAAGGGCGATTATCAATCGAAGAAATAGGCAATTTTAGGAGAGAGCTACAAAAAGAGGGTGGATTACCATCGTATCCTCACCCAAGAAGAAGGCCTGAGTTATGGCCAAGCCCAACTGCTTCAATGGGCCTCAATGGAGTGTCTTCAATTTATTATGCTCGTTTTTCAAAATACTTAGAGAACAGGGGATTACTCTCTAAGAAAGGCGGCAAAGTTTGGGCTTTTCTCGGCGATGGAGAAATGGATGAGCCTGAAACGATCGGAACAATCAATATCGCTGCAAGAGAAAAGCTGGATAACTTAATTTTTGTTGTTAATTGCAATCTACAAAGATTAGACGGACCCGTAAGAGGCAATGGAAAAATCATACAAGAACTGGAAGCCGTTTTCAGGGGTTCTGGGTGGGATGTCATCAAAGTCATTTGGGGCTCAGAATGGGATCCGCTATTTGCAATCGATGATAATGATGTGATGCAAAGAAGAATGGATGAGGTCCTTGATGGCGAATATCAAATGTACTCTGTTTCAAGCGGTGCAGATCAAAGAGCTCATTGGGTAAAAGACAATAAAGAGCTTGAGTCTATCATGAAAAACTTAAGCGATGACGAGCTCAAGGCAATCAAGCGAGGCGGTTTTGATCACAAGAAGTTATACGCAGCATTTGATCGGGCTACAAAATCATCTGGAAAGCCTACGGTTATCCTCGTTAAAACCCTAAAGGGTTATGGTTTAGGCGAAGGATCTGAAGGGCAAAACATTGCACACCAAAAGAAAACAATGTCTGACGATGAGAGAGTCGAGATTGCCAAAAGACTCGGAATACCGCTTTCCGAAGAGGAATGTATTGCAGCCAAGTTTTATGTTCCTAATCCAGATTCGGAAGAAATGAAATACATGCATAAAATGAGGCAAAATTTAGGAGGTTATCAACCGATAAGGCATCAAGAGTATAAATCTCTCAAGGCACCTGATTTTGATTTATTTTCAGATTTTACAGATGGCATCGACCGGTCCATATCTACAACTTTGGCTTTGGTTAGAATGATGTCAAAAATGTTAAGAGACAAAGAGATTGGACCATATTTAGTTCCAATTATTCCGGATGAAGCAAGAACTTTTGGTATGGATGGGTTATTTTCTCAAGCGGGAATTTATTCTCCTGATGGGCAGAATTATGAACCTGTGGATGCAGGCACAATCTCTCCATATAAAGAAGCAAAAGATGGGCAGATTCTTCAGGAAGGAATTTGTGAGGCGGGCGCTTTGGCATCATTTATGGCTGCCGGAACCGCTTACTCGCATTCCGAGCTACCAATGATTCCAATTTATATCTTTTATTCCATTTTTGGCATGCAAAGAATTGGAGACATGGTCTGGGCCTGCGGCGATGCCATGACCAAAGGGTTTTTAATTGGTGGAACAGCAGGCAGAACGACTCTCAATGGTGAAGGTGTTCAACACCAAGACGGTCAATCCCATGTTCTGGCTTCGGTCGTTCCTAACATGATGACTTATGACCCAGCTTTTGCATATGAGCTCTCTGTAATCATGCAAGATGGGATAAAAAGAATGTATCAAGATCAAGAAGACGTTTTTTATTACATCACTGTCTATAATGAAAACCACACTCATCCAGCAATGCCAAATGACAGCCGTGAAGGGATTCTGAAGGGAATGTATTGTTTTAAGGGAGCCTCTGATAACTTATTGAAAGAATACAAAGGAAAGCCTATACACCTTCTGGGAAGTGGGAGTCTCATGCAACAGGCCATTGAGGCACAAAAGGTTTTAGAGGAAGAGGGCATTCCAACATTTATTTGGAGTGTAACCAGTTACAATCTTTTACACAGAGATTATCGTGCTTCAAAAAATTCAGACAGGAAATCTTACACCGAGACGATTCTAGAAGGTTATGACGGCCACTTTTTATCTGTAAGCGACTGGATTACTTTGCTTCCAGATAGTATTTCTCATCTTTTCCCAGGAGGGTTGATAACACTTGGGACAGATGGTTATGGCTTAAGCGAGACTCGAGAAGCATTGAGAGATCACTTCGGCATTAGCGCCAATTCTATTGTCGAAAAAGTGAAAGAGTTAATATAAAGATTTAAAATTCAAGATTTGCGATTTCTCTTATATGCTCAGGTCGAGTACTGCAGCAGCCCCCAACAACATATGCTCCTTCCTGAATCCATTTTTTAGCTTCTCTGGCGTATTCCTTTGGCGAAACTGATTTAGTATTCGAATGATGATTAATATCCACATCACAATCTGGCCCCAAGTCTTTGACTGGGTGATCTAGGACAGCAGAATTTGCAAAAATACCAAATTTTTTTGATTTTTTTAGTATTTCAATTTGTTCTGTAACGCAATCCATTGCCAGGCAATTCAACAGTTGGCATTCGATATCAAGTTCATTGCCTTGTTCAATCGCATCGCTTAAAGAATCTCCATTAGGCAGGCTCTCCCCAGAAAGCCCTCTTGCAGTCCAGCTTAGCCAAACTCTATTACTATAGTTTTTTCCTATTGTAGCTGCCAAAAGACCCTCCCTAATGGAGCTCATTGTTTCACACAAGATAATGTCAACTTGGCGTTTAGCAATTTGACCTATTCTTTCATAGAACTCAGTAATGATTTCATTTGAGGGTGTGAGATCAGGCCTAAAGCTTGTGTCTATTGGAGGAAAAGAGAGCGCAATCAAAATATCTGGATTATCTTTTTTTGCCTCGATAGCTAAGTCAATCGATCGTTGTGTGAGAGATTCAAATTGGTTTTCCAGTCCTTCTCTTTTAAGGATATTTGGCGTGACATAATAATTATTAGTGGTGATCACATTGCAGCCGGCTTCAATATTTGCCTTATGTATTTCTAGCACAGCCTCAGGTTCTTCATTTAGAGCATGGGCTGACCATATGGATTTTTTCCAATCTGGAACTTTGTATCCTCTATCATGGAGTTCAGTCCCCATTCCTGAATCTAATATGTATTTCACGCTTTAAGCCTCTAAAACTTCTTCCCACGAAGTGACTGTATCAAGTCGAACATCTTCCCATTCATTTGATTCAGTTTTGAAAACCAGAATATTATCGTTTTGGAGGTCTTGAGTCATCGTCTGATGATTCCTTAAGAGCCTTTCATTGAGTGTGCAAACTATTGTTCTCCCTTCTCCAGAGTTCATGCTGGTAAAGCTCAGTTTCACCAACCCTTTTTGCAGAGATTGCATTAATTTTTGCATATTTATTTTTTAGGATTTATCCGTTTGGTAATAATAGATATATAGGATCGGAAGAATACCTGCCGTGTTGAAAATCGCAAGGCATATGAACCATGTCAGTTGACGATTTCTTGCCGCTTTCCAAAGCGCGGTCAGTTTCCATATCGCAGACCAGATAATCAACGGAATTATCCAGTAATATAGCAAAGGAGGTTCTAGCATGATTTATATCCTTTTGATAAATTTCCTATAAAACTTTTCTACAAAAGTGGGTGAATAATAAGTCGTATCTTCTCTTGAGATATTATCATAAGACCTCTTGTATTTATGCTTTACCCAAGCATTTAGGTCTGTTTTTTTTAATAAATTAAAAACAATGTTTTTAAAATATCCACTCCGATCATATTTGACGACAGCGGTTCCAAAATCAATAAGATAAGGCTTTAGGTTTTTATCAACCATAAGATTGTCTTTTCTTTTGAGATCTCCATGAGCAATACCCAGGTCATGGATTGAAATGATGATTTTTAGAAGAGAGTTAAAGAAGTGATCATTGCCATCTAACTCAAATTGCTTATCTCTATATGACTCTCCATCTATATATTCAAGTACCAAATCTCCCTCATTGGTTAAACCATAGCATTCAGCGATTCCTGTCACATTTTTGAGTCTTTTATAGATATTGTATTCATGTTTAATGCTCCATCGGTTAACCCATGTAGACCACCAATGCTTTATTTTTGCCGATTTAACAAGATAGGTTTTTTCATTGAGCTTAACTTTGAAGAGTTTGCCTTGATTGCCCTCAAATAGGGCCTCAGAAGCTTCTGATGATTTTAGCTTGAATGCAATTGTTTTGAGTAACTCTTTATTCTCCACTTTCTCAATCTATCTTAGTGCAAGAATAATAAGCCAAGTAATAACATATATTACAATGACTGGTTCGTAGTTTGACTTTAAGCTTTTCGAGAAAGACCATTCTTTAAAAGAGAACCCTTTTTTTATATTGCCACCATTGATTTTAGGTAAAAGTGCTGGCGTATTATTTGCCCATTGAGGCCAATCAACAGGAAACAATTGCTTTAACTTTCTGTCTTCATATTCGATTGCAGTTGGGTAATAGAAAACAGCAAAGACGAAACCAACTAGAAAGGACCACCACAAACCATTAATGAGCGCCAGTCCAGTTAACAGCACTAAATTTCCAGTATAGAGAGGATGTCTTACAAATGAGTATGGACCGGTTGTGGAAAGTTCTTTATTTTTTAGCACATAACCTGATGCCATTAACCTAATTAATAGTCCAATTATGGCGATTACATATCCCGCCTCTATTTGAAAAGGAATGGCCGGGTTTAACGGTGTGAAATAACAGAAAATGCTTACGAGAATTATTCCAAGACTTTGTCTAGAAAATTCGTGGTATCGCATCTCTCTGATGAGATATTTAACCCCTCTTAGCTGAGACAGATCTTCAGTTCTATGAGGCATAATTACTTCCTTTTATTATTCACTTCTTCAACAAATGCTTTATCAATCGAAGTAATACCCTGATCTTTTGCCTCTTTGACAATGCTTTTCAGTGCAGGTTTTAAAAAGACTTTTGGTATCCCAGTCAATTGCTTACAAGCATTTTCAGTGAAAGCAATATCCTTATCAAGTCTATTCGCAATATACATAACTGCATCATGTTTTGATCCTTTGTTCTCTGGTGTTGGCAGCCAAAAAGCTTTTTTATGTTTTGCAAACCAGAATTGATTGGCATTTCTAAAGCCAAAGCTGATCGGCATATTTGGTATCTCCATGTCATTGCCTTTATCTAAATTATTCCTCCATTTCTCTCGTAGGTGGATGTGATTAATTTTTAAAAGCAAATATTCAGTATGCTCTGTTCCAGCATAGTAGAAATCTTCTGGGTTATCATTGAGTTCACATTCAAATACTTGGAAAGCTTCTTTGATGATTTTTGGTCTTTCTGAGTCGCTGACAAATGACTCTGTTGGTGTTTCTTCTAGCTCAAAAGAGCAGTCTTCCATTTTTTCATCAGGAGGTTGTCCTGGATATCCAAGATCGACAATATTCGGGATCTTTTTTTGATCATATTCAATAAAATTAAGGGCACACTTCTTGTTTCGTAATAGGTTCTTTGATGTGTTTGAACCTCTTCTTGATATCATGATCCATTCTCTTCGCTCAATTACACCAAACGGGAATGTCAGTTGATAAGGGCCTATACTTGTTACACCTTCTTCATTGACAGAGGTGATTAATGCAAATGAGCTTAGGAAATAGGAGCTGGACTGGTACCAATTATTGTGCATTGGGCTTTCAATCCATCTATCGGTTTTCTTTTTCCAAAAAGACATAAGCTGATTCTAACGCTTTTTTTAAATATAAATACTATAATTACATAAATGAGAGATCTTAGTGTATTAGATGACTCTCTTAGGGGGAAAGTGAGAGGCAATCCAGTTGGAGTTAGTCTTTTTTATTCAGAGATCCCAGAAGAGTATCAAAAAAAGAAAGTGGTTCCTTGTTCCATCGTAAGGCACGCCATGGACAAGGGTGAAGTTGTTTCATTTGACAAGCATCACCACGATTGCACCACTGGAGTCTACACCGCAGGCGTTCATGAGGGCACAGAAGAGATTAGAAGTGGACAATATCTTGCAGTAAACATTCCTGTCTATACTGATGAAGCCGCTGAAAAGATAAAGTCAGGAGATTATATCCTGCCTCAAGATACGGTTGTTGGCATTGGTGCCGCACCAATATTGGACGTACCAGAGAGTGTCGACATCGATTGGATTGTGGTTGTCTGCAATCCTCATTGGGCAAATTTTATAGGAGGGGCTAGAACGGTAATTGATGGTACGCCACCTCGAGGTGCATGTGGATCATCATTCTGCAGTGATCTATTCGCAACACCATGGCACGATGACAATGTCGTTATTACGCCCGGTGACTTGGGTGGAAGAATGAATAATCGATTAAAGCCTGAGGAGATGTTTGTGGTGATACCAAGCAAATATCTAGACAGTTTACTCACCATAATGACTTCCATACCCGATGCGAGAGCAGTGCTGGAGGCCACAAAACCAAAGGACTCAGATTATTGGAAGAAAAGAGAACGTGCAAAGCAGGCCAAGAAGCAGATTGACCAATCAACTGGAGATGATTCTTTTGACTCAAAAGTCAGTATGAATTGGAGCGCAGAAGCCAAAGCCATGATTTCAAAAGCCCCAACAGGCATCGTTGAAATGGCCATCAATAATGTTGAAGATTTTGCCAGAGATAATGGGATTTATGAAATCGATGAAGAGGTTGTGCTTGATCAAATGAAAAGCGTAGGGATGGACCCAAAGATGCTTTCATAACCTCATTAGAAGTTATTTAAGATTGTGTAAAGGTCATCCCTTAATTCATCCACCGTATTTGCTGGACTCATTGTTGCGAAAAGAGAACCCTCTTGATTGAAAACAAAAATTGAGGCGGTATGGTTAAAGTCATATCCCTCATCTTTATTAATCCTTTGGTAAAAAACACTCAAACCTGAAGTGAAAGATTGTATGTTTTTGTATGTGCCAGTGACACCAAGCATGCTTTCATCAAAATAACCAATGTATTCATCCAATCTTTCTGTGGTATCTCTCTCAGGGTCCAGTGTCACCAGAACAGTAACAAGCTTTGCTGAAGAGAGATTATTTTGTATTTCGTTTTTGATTTCAGCAAGTTTGTATATTGTGGTTGGGCAAACATCAGGACAGTTGGTATAACCAAAGAAAAGGATTGTCCAATTTCCCTCGAGGCTTTTATTATTAAAGATCTCATTGTTCTGATCGATCAACTCAAAGCTTTTCAATTCCATTGGTCGTTTGAGTATTTTACCGGTCACTAAAGTCGGTTTTTTTTCTAAGAGTGATGGCAAGGATTGAAAATAAGTAAACAGAACGGTGACACCAGTGAGAATGAATAATAAAAAAAGGATGTTTCTTTTATTCATACCCATTCCTTAAAACCATTGCATCGCTTCTGAGGATCTTGATTCCATCTTTAATCTCATAATAAATAATTAGTTCAACCAGATGACCTTCGTTGATGGCTTTCTTGGGCTTCATTAACATCAGGTGATAGTTGCCTGGCTCTAGATTAAATTCAGAATGAATCGGCACTTTCAAACCATCTATCTTCTTCATTAAGGATATGCCGTTTTCAATAGATGAAGAATGTATTTCAATTTTCTCAAAAGCGTTCGATTTTAGATTGTTTATAATAATTTCATCCGACGAAGTATTCTTAAGCTTCAAATAACCCGAGAATTTTTCTGAATTTGGAGGTGCCGTTCTAATCCACGCATTTTTCACTTCAAGTTCTGCAAAACTCTTCTGCCCAAAAATAATGACAAAGAAGGCGAGAGGGATTAGAGATTTTATACTCTTGGACCGCAAATGACTGCTACAGGGTTGTATTCAGGAAAGAAAAGCATCGAGAGAAAGGCCCAAACATTGAATAGAACTAAAATTAAAAAAGGGATGGAAGCCAATCCGCCGAAAATAAGGAGATATTTTTTATCTGCTTTCATTTACTTGCCATTTTACATTTCTGTATTTGCATATCAACCAAATCTCGAAGGCCTAAAATGGTCTAGAATAGGAATATTTTTATTTTCTAAAAGCTCTTCACTGATCAATTTTGAAACAATTGCTGCCAAACTGATTCCACTGTGCATCATAGACACATAAACGCCTTGCATCTTCTTTATTCTTCCAATGATTGGGATTCGATCCTTTGGCAAGGGTCTCCAACCGATTGAGACTTGATTGACGTGGATATTTTCTAGCCCACTGGTGAATTTTTTTGCAGTATTTATGATTCTTTCTGTGTGCATTTGTTCAAATTCCTTAGATGGGAATATGCTCGGTCTTTCTTTTAAGCGGTCAATATGAGTCAACGGTGCACCGCCTTGCTCTCCCAAAACGATTACACCATCTTTTTGTTGATGAATGTGCACACCCGGCCCTACTATGATTCTATTAAATCGATTATCAACTGGTGCAGTTCTCAAGATGATTCCAGGAGTTGGAGTCGACGAGATATTTAGGCCCAAGTTTTTGTCAGTATTAATCCCACTGGCAAAGACTGCTTGATTCGTTTCAATCGTTCCTTGGTTTGTTTCAATTGATTTGATTTTTCCATTCTGTTGATTGAGTTTTAAAAACTCACATGGAAAAATGCTTTCTCCACCGAGTCTCTCAAATTTATTCTGAATCATCTGAATTGCTTGAACCGTATCTAGAGCACCATCAGATTTAGAATATGCAATTTGTTTTTTATTTCCAAAATAAACATTAGGCTCCATACGTTTAGCTTCCGATTTTGAGATGAGGTCTACAGGAGTAAATGTTGGATATTTCTTGACCTCATTGATCTCAGCGACGAGATTTTTTTGCTGACTGCTTTGTTTAAACCACTCAAGTGATCCATTCCATTTGATATCAAAGTGAAATTCTTTTTCCAGAGATCTATAGGCATCGATACCTAGTTGAGATAAAAGATTATAGCTATAGGGCTTTTTGGGGTATGTAGCGTTGATCCAAGAAAAAGAGTTTCCACTTGCACCAGAAGCTGGATAATTTTTGTCTATCAGTGTGACTCTTGATCCTCTCTTAATCAGTTCATATGCGATCATTGTCCCTAGAATTCCTGCTCCAATGACCACTATATTTGTGTTTTTGAGTGTCTTTCCAAAGCTCTTACCGGAAGGCATTGCCAGTAAGCCAATTAATTTTGTGAATGTTCTTCTATCCATTTGAAGAGATCTCAATTGCGAGATATAAGAAAATAATACCGCTCGATGCAAATAAAGTTGTCAGCCCATGATAGAACTGATTTTCAGTTTTTAAGAGCTTATTGAAAAAAATCACAGTGAACGCAATAAAAAGAAATTGCAGAAAAACTATTTCTTGCTCAAAAAGGAAGTAGGCACTGAAGGTGTTTGCTGCTCCAATGATTGTGAGAGGTAAAAAAGGCAGTATCTTTTTGTAGTACATGATCGGCATCGCAAGAACGAGAAAGAAGCATAAGCATTTGATCAAGGTGTGATCTCCAATGAAACTGTATAGGATCAGGCACTGACCCATTACTATCGAAAAAGAAAAGAGACCGTCTAACAAACTATATCCATTACCACTTGCAGAACTTTCTGTGACATACCATTCATCAGAATGATTTTGGCATACCTCAAAAAAACTGCCCGCCATTAAAAATAAAACAGCAAGGAAGAGACTCTGTTGATCATGGATACGAGCAGATAGAAATGATTCATTCTGGTTGATCATGGGGATAAAAATCAGTGGTATAAATAGTGCATATAAATGAATAGGGAGGATCCAAGCGCTCATTTTTGCATCTATTTTCATTACAATTAATCATACAACACTCTATTTCAGAGGTTTGGATTGATTGCTTTTTGTTATTGGGATAGATTCTTGGCCTTTATTTTCTTTTAAAAGACTCATAAAGATCAGTTAGGATTAACTGATCTTTATAAAAGGAGGAATTTCATGAGGATTATATTAACAATTTTGGCATTGATCACATTTGATCTTTACGCTGATGGCCATGCATCTGACGAATCTAAAGATAATGGCTATATGTTGCTATCAACATATGAAATAGCACCGGGTCAAAATCCAGCTGACCTTGAGAAAGAACTGGCTCAATTACAGTTAGATCAGGAATCTTACGGATTCAATGATTGCGGACTCTATCGCCACTGGTATGGAGGCCAAAGAGCGTATTATGCATATTGCTTCTTCTCTGATTTTGATCAGTTTGAGGCGATTCGTATAAAATCAGATGCCGATGATGACCGAATGGCAATTACTCAGAATTATTCTGGTCATACCGATCATATACTGCATATTCAGAAAGCCAATTTAACAGAGGCACCAACCAATCTTCTTTGGATGAAATGGGAATTTGGACCATATCTGACCGTTGTAGAGAAACAAGAAAGGGCGGATAAACTCTTTGATGCATTCACTAGAGCATTTGGAGCGTGCAACCTTTATTTTCATTCTTGGGGACCTGAAATTGCACACTATATCGATTGTGGATTTGAAAACTTCTCAGATTTTGGCAAAAAGCACGATGCTATCAATAAGATTTTGGCTGAAGAGCTTTCAACCGCAAAACTCGATATACTGGAGCACTCAGACGATTTATTAGTATTGATACAGGACTAATTTATAAGACTTTCAGGCAGTCAGACATCCTGACTGCTTGATTATGTTTTAGATTGCATTGGTTTTGTATGTTTTACCAATGTGTTCCTCACCCCTCTCTTTAGCGAGTTTGATTTGCTTTTGCCTTTCAGCAAATCGCATTTTTCTGTCTTCACTATGAGTTCCATGACAGTTTGGGCAACTAATTCCCTCAACGTACTGATCGGATACAATATCTTCCTCATCGATAGGCATTCTGCAGGCATGGCAAAGTGAAAAATCCCCTTCTAATAATCCATGCTTGATGGATACCCGATCATCAAAAACAAAACATTCTCCATCCCAAAGGCTTTCGGCTTCATTCATATCTTCTAAATATTTTATTATTCCCCCATCCAATTGATAGACATCGGCACATCCATTCTTGATCAATAGTGAACTCGCTTTTTCACAACGAACGCCTCCAGTACAAAACATGGCAACTCTTTTCTTATCAATCATTAATTTTTCAAGGTTGTCCTTGATCCATTTTGGGAACTCTCTGAAAGAATTTGTCTCTGGATTAATTGCATTCTTGAAAGACCCTATGGAATATTCGTATTGATTTCGTGTATCAATAACCAGAGTATCGTGATCATCGATCATTTCATTCCACTTTTCATTCTTAATGTGTTCACCAGTGCTTTCATAAGGATTAATATTGCTCACACCCATTGTCACGATCTCTTTTTTGATTTTTACCTTCATCCTTGCAAAGGTTTTGCTAGATGCGTACGAGTACTTGGGTTCTAAATCTACAAGATGGGGATCAGTTTTTAAGAATTCCACCACTTCATTTATGTGTTGATCTTTGCCTGATATGGTCCCATTGATGCCTTCATTGGCAAGAATGATGGTTCCGAGAATATTTCTTTTTATGCAAAAGCGTTCTAGATTTTTCTTTCTTTTGGAAACGCCGCCCCAGTTGACGAATTTATAAAAAGAAATGACTGTATTTTTTTCACTCATCTTGATATCAATAAGCGCGATCAAGAATTATTTCTGCCAAGCTGATCAGAGCTTTTTTATATTTGTTGTTGTCTAGTGATTGAATTGAATGCAATGCAGATTCTGTTTTCTCTCTGGCATCATTGATTGACGAAGCAATTGAACCCGTTGTTTGAATGCATTCAATGATTTCTTCTGAATTTTGTGAGTCTTTATTCAAAATAGCTTCGCTGATTATTTTTTGCATGTCTGGCGTGGCGCGTTCAATGGCATAAATCATTGGCAGAGTTACCTTTCCATCAGCGAGATCATCTCCCACATCTTTTCCCATGATTTCAAAAGAGGAGGTATAGTCCAATACATCATCCACAATTTGATAGGCCATGCCCATTTCTTTACCAAAGATTTGAAGTGCATTGATTACAGTTTGAGACTGATTATTCAAAAGTCCACCTACAACCATCGATGCTTCAAACAGTTTTCCAGTTTTTCGGTAAATCACCTCAAGATACTGCTCTTTATTGGTTTTAGGATTTCCACTGTTAATCAGTTGAAGTACTTCGCCTTCGGCGATTGTATTTGTTGCATCTGACATGACTTCCATAATGGCCATATGATTTATTTGCACCATTATTTGAAAAGCTCTCGAGTAAAGAAAGTCGCCAACCAGAATTGTCGATTCATTGCCATAACTCTGGTGCGCTGTTTTAATACCTCTTCTTGAATCGGAATTATCCACAACATCATCATGAAGCAGTGTAGCGGTATGGATAAACTCGATCATTGCTGCCGCTTTTACAACACGATCAAGATCGGATGCGCCACAAGCTTTTGCTGACAAAAGAACAATCAGGGGCCTAATTCTTTTTCCGCCGCTTTCAACAATGTATTGAGAGATACTGTTTATAAGCTCTATATCGCTTGACAACTGTTTCTCTATTTCTTGATCAAGCAATGACCATTCTTCAGAAACCAGGTCCCTTATTTCATTGAGAGATGCTTTTTGAGCACTAATTTTTTCTACGCTTTTCATTGTGTTCATCATTCTCATTCTCGATGTCAGATTGAACAATATATCAGACCATTAAAATTATTGAATAAAAAAGCTTTAATCTATAGAATTGCGTTCACTTTACGTTGGATTGATTAGAGAAAATGTACGCAATAATTAAAACAGGTGGCAAACAGTACCGAGTGACAAAAGGCGAGAAGCTTAAGCTTGAAAAACTGGATGCAGAAATTGGTAAAAAGGTAGTATTTGATGAGGTACTATCGGTGGGAGAAGGTGCCGATCTTAAAATTGGAACTCCATACTTAAAAGACGCAACAGTTGAAGCAAAGGTACTCGAGGAAGGAAAATCAAAGAAGATCGAAGTGGTCAAATTTAAAAGAAGAAAGAATTACAAAAGAAACTTCGGGCATCGTCAACATTATTCATTGGTTGAAATAACAAACATCACTGTCAAGAAGGCTCCATCCAAGAAGGAAGAAAAAGAATAATCATTTAGAGGATTTATCATGGCACACAAGAAAGCAGGCGGAAGTTCCAGAAACGGTAGAGATTCAGAGTCCAAGAGACTGGGCCTTAAAAAGTATGGTGGCCAGATAGTTCAAGCCGGCAATATTATTGTCAGACAAAGAGGAACCAAGTTCCATCCAGGTAGAAATGTTGGGATCGGCAAGGATCATACATTGTTTGCAAAAATTGATGGCGAGCTGAAGTTTGAAAAAAAAGGGCCAAGCCTAAAGCAATACGCTACAGTCACTCCTCTCTCAGACTAGCTCTCAATTCCACTCACCTTAATTCTCCTCACATAAAATCGTGGGGTTTTTTGTTACAGTAAAAAAATGAAATTTATAGATGAAGCTGTTATCAACGTCAGAGCAGGAAATGGCGGCAATGGAATGGCGAGCTTTCGAAGAGAAAAGTATATCCCCAAAGGCGGACCTGACGGCGGAGACGGCGGATCGGGTGGAAGCGTTTACTTGGTCGCGACCACAGGCATCAATACCCTGATTGATTTCAGCGTTAGAAGTCAGTTTCAGGCAACTTCTGGTCAAGCTGGACAATCCAGAAATCGGACCGGATTAAGTGGGGAGGATTTCTACATCAAGATCCCGTGTGGAACTAAAATTACCAACCATGAGACCGGAGAGTTGATGGGTGACCTCGTCAAAGATGGAGAGACTTGTTTGGTGGCAAAAGGCGGAATTGGAGGGAAAGGAAATACAAAATTCAAATCCAGTATCAATCAGGCACCAAGAAAGACAACATCGGGCACTACTGGCGAACATAGAAAAATAATATTAGAGCTTAATCTTCTTGCAGATGTCGGATTACTTGGTTATCCAAATGCCGGAAAATCAACATTGATTAGAGCAGTTTCATCAGCTAAGCCAAAAGTTGCTGACTATCCGTTCACCACACTTAATCCAAATCTAGGAGTGGTGAGATTAAACTTCGATGAAAGCTTTGTGATTGCAGATGTCCCTGGGATCATTGAAGGCGCATCTGAAGGGACTGGATTAGGCATCACATTTCTAAAACATCTATCGAGGACCAGGCTTTTGCTTCATCTAGTGGATTTAGGTCAAGACAATACGGCTAAGCAATCTGCAAATGAAATAATAAAACTAGAGCTAGAGTTAGAAAAGTTCAGCAGCGAACTTTCTGAAAAAGAAAGGTGGATGATATTCAATAAAACCGATTTAATTGGTGATGCTGAGGAAAAATCACGCTCGATTCTTGATGAACTCAGTTGGACAGGACCAACATACCAAGTCAGTGCTGCTACTGGTAATGGCCTGGACTCTCTAATCAAAGATGTAATGAATCGACTGCGAGAAATGGAAGAACAGACTTAAGCTGCTTTATCCAATCGACTGAATTATTTTAACAAGCTTACTCTTTTGATTGGCTGCTTTATTTCGGTGAATGACACCTTTTCGAGCAAGAGAATCAATCAAAGGCTGAGCTTTCTTGTACTCATTGGAAGCTTCTTCTGAGTTTCCTTCGCTGGCAGCTTGCAAGACTCTCTTTACAGAGGTTCTCATTCTATTTTTGAGCGCAATGTTCTTGTCTCTATTAGTTTTATTTTGCCTAGCTCTTTTCTTTGCTGAGGGAGTATTAGCCATATTTAATTACCTAGTATTAAGCTTATTAATGTTAAAAAGGGGTGTATTCTTTTATATTTTTAGGGTTATTGTCAATAAATATTATTCATCAATCCTTACTTATTAAGATCTGATATCTTGTTATCATTCTTTTAAGTGAAAATAATGCCAAAATCTATCGCAAGAGATAATCTTCTTAAATCGACCACTGTGGTTGGGTTTATGACATTCTTGTCACGAATTTCTGGGCTGATCAGAGACATAATCTATGCGAGGTTATTTGGCGCGCTTCCTTTGATGGATGCTTTCTTGGTAGCATTCAGGGTTCCAAATTCCTTCAGGCGGTTTTTTGCTGAAGGTTCATTTTCTAGAGCATTTATTCCCGTCCTTTCAGACTATGAAGAAAATGAGAACGAGGAGGGAATCAGAGAGCTGATTGATAGGACAGCAGGGACATTGGGGCTTATTTTGTTCTTCATTACTTTTGTCGGCGTCATTTTCTCACCACTTCTGATTTTCTTATTTGCGCCAGGATTTTTAGAATCAAATGCAGGGAATGATCGTTATGAGCTTTCAATTGAAATGTTGAGGTTGACATTTCCTTATCTGCTTTTCATTTCACTGACTGCTTTATGCGGAGCAGTCTTAAATA
This sequence comes from Gammaproteobacteria bacterium, assembly GCA_002717445.1. GTDB lineage: Bacteria > Pseudomonadota > Gammaproteobacteria > Steroidobacterales > UBA11654 > CACPJA01. The sequence goes on from PBDY01000022.1 coordinate 23,115, forward strand.
CCAAGAAACATTTCTGGGCAACTGCATTTAACCCAATCATCTTAAACATTGTCCTAATTCTTTTTGCTGTACTTATGTCGCCACGATTTGAAAAACCTGGAACTGCATTGGCCCTTGGAGTCTTCATCGCTGGTATTTTGCAATTGCTTTTTTTACTTCCTTTCTTGAAGAATTATGACCGCTTGCCACGACCAAAATGGGGATGGAATCATTCTGGCGTAAAACGAGTGATTAAGCTTATGATTCCTTCGCTTATTGGAAGTTCAGCCTCTCAGATTAACCTATTGATCAATACTTTGATTGCCTCCTTTTTAGCGACTGGAAGTGTCAGCTGGATTTACTATTCTGATCGTTTGCTCGAGTTTCCCGTTGGGGTTTTCGGCGTTGCCTTATCAACAGTAGTTTTACCTTTTTTATCTAAAGAAAATGCTTTGGATAACCAAAAACAATTCAAAGAAACACTGCGCTGGGGATTAAGTCTCGCATTATTGGTATCTGTTCCATCAGCAGCTGGCCTTTTTTTACTTTCTGGGCCACTGATTTCCACAATTTTCTTGGGAGGCAGTTTCAGTGGTTATGACTTAATGATGACTGACATAAGTCTTAGAGGTTATTCAGTTGGCATCATAGGGCTTTGCATGGTTTTGGTTTTATCGCCTGCATTTTATGCAAGAGAAGACACAAAAACGCCGCTCAGATATGGCCTTATTACACTATTGGTAAATGTTATTTTATCAATCGTTCTTGTTTCTTACCTTGTGAGCGAGAATTCCGAAATTCCTCATTTAGGCTTGGCTCTTTCTTTTTCAATTGCCTCAATCACCAATGCGGTATTATTGCTCTATCAGTTGATTAATGACGGCCTTATTGAGGTAGATAAAGATGGCCTCAAACATATTCTTCGGATTTCATTGGCCACGATTGGAATGATTGCTTTCTTAATAACTTTCAATCCAGATAATTCACTTTGGGTAAGCAGTGGGATCGCTGAAAGGATAAGATCCTTATTCTTTCTGATCTCATTGTCTGTCATCATTTATTTTTCAATTCTTTTTCTTCTGGGATTCAGGTTCAAGGACTTACGTATTGAAACCACAAGCCAGCGACTATAATATGCACATCAAATGAGCATCTATGAAAGATTATAAGGACACTTTGAATCTACCAGGCACGTCTTTTCCTATGAAGGCGAATCTGCCCAATAGAGAACCTGAAATTCTTAAATTTTGGGATGAGATTGATCTGTATAAAAAAATTAGGAACAAATCCCATGGGAAAAAGCCATTTCTCCTTCTGGATGGTCCGCCGTATGCAAATGGGAAGATTCACATCGGACATGCTCTCAATAAAATACTGAAAGATTTCATCATCAAGTCAAAAACATTGTTTGGATTTGACGCACCCTATCTTCCGGGTTGGGATTGTCATGGCTTACCAATTGAGCATCAAGTGGAGAAGAAAAAAGGGAAGGTTGGACCCAAATTAACTGCAAAAGAATTCAGAGAGCATTGTCGCGAGTATGCTTTAAGACAAGTGGAAGAACAAAAAGAGGATTTTATCCGTTTAGGCATACCTGGGGAGTGGCAAAATCCTTACTTAACATTGGACAAAAGATACGAGGCCGAGCAGATTCGTGCATTTGCTGAGATATATGCCAATAATCACGTTATGCATGGACACAAGCCAGTGCATTGGTGCTTGGATTGTCAGTCTGCATTGGCAGAGGCGGAAGTGGAATACATCGATAAAGTGTCTACCTCCGTTGATGTATTATTCAGGGTGGTCGATGCTTCTGATTTTATCAAAAGAACGGAATCAAAGAAGATTGAAGGCGGGGCAAAATTGTATGTCCCAATTTGGACCACAACACCATGGACGCTTCCTTCAAATGAAGCCGTGGCAATGGGCAAAGACATTACTTATGCCATCTTTAGTCTCAAGCTTCATGAAAGAGATATTTTGGTGATCATTGCCAATGATCTTCAAGAGAGCATCACAAAAAGGTGGGGAGTCGATAACCTCGAAATGCTCGAAGAGATTTCAGCTGAAAATCTATCTGGACTTCAATTACAGCACCCGTTTGATGAGCGAACTGTTCCAGTTTTACTGGGGGAGCATGTAACCACAGAGAATGGTACGGGCTCTGTTCATACTGCGCCCGCTCATGGCCAAGAAGACTTTTACCTGGGAAAAGAAAATGATTTGGATCTCAATTGTTATGTCAATACCTATGGCGTATTCATCGAGGACAAGGAGAGCTTTGCCAATCAACATATTTTCAAATCAGAACCCAATATCATAGAAAAACTGGATGATTCAGGTTTATTGATCTCGAGTGAAAAATTTGAACACAGCTATCCACATTGCTGGAGACATAAGACACCATTGATCTTCAGGACCACAAGACAATGGTTTATCAGTATGGAAAATGAAGATTTCCGTTCTGCTTGCTTGAAATCAATCAAAGATGTTAATTGGCAACCTGGGTGGGGAGAAGAGCGAATCAATGGAATGATCGAGACAAGACCGGATTGGTGTATATCTAGGCAAAGATATTGGGGAGTACCCATACCTTTATTTACTCACAAGGACGATCAAAGCATTCACCCCAAAACCCCAGAATTACTTCATCAGATCGCTGACAAAATTGAAGAGAATGGAATCGATGCATGGTTTGATGCCGATGCTGAAGAATTCTTAGGTGATGAGGCAAGCTCATACCAAAAATCTTCAGACACCATGGATGTTTGGATGGACTCAGGAATTGCTCATCAAACGGTCAGCCATCTTTTTGAGCACATCACAAATGATGCAGATTTGTATCTTGAAGGGTCCGACCAACATCGTGGCTGGTTCCAAAGTTCTTTGTTGACCTCTGTAGCAATTAATAATCAAGCACCCTATAAAGAAGTTCTCACCCATGGATTTGTGGTTGATGAAAAAGGTCATAAGATGTCTAAATCTTTAGGAAATACTGTCTCACCACAATCTGTCATCAACAATATGGGAGCTGATATTTTAAGACTTTGGGTTGCCTCTACCGATTACACCAGTGAAATGAAGATCTCGGATCAGATACTAAAACGCAATGCCGATACTTATAGAAGAATTAGGAACACAGCAAGATTTTTACTGAGTAATCTAAGTGATTTCGACCCCAAAAAAGATCAACAGAAAGTTGATGAATTGGTTTTGCTTGATCAATTAGCTGTAAAACGCATAGCACTCCTGAATGAGCAAATCATGAATGAATACAACAGTTATTCATTCCATAAAATCATTCAGTTACTGCATAACTTTTGTGTGAATGATATGGGCGGTTTTTATTTGGATATTCTTAAGGATCGGCTTTATACAATGCCGCTTGATTCAGCCGGAAGACGATCTGCACAAACGGCTTTATATTTAATTTCAGAGTCACTGACACGATGGATTGCACCAATTTTATCGTTCACCGCTGAAGAAATATGGAAACACATGCCAGAAAGAAAAGAAGAGTCAGTCTTTCTTTCTGAGTGGTTAGAGTTAACAAAGACTGAATCCTGCACTGATTGGGATCGTTTGAATGAGATCAATACTGTTGCCCTCAAAGCATTAGAGGTTGCAAGAGACGATGGACAAATCGGTTCTCCACTTGATGCACATTTGATTATTTCTGCCGGAAAAGACACCCATGATTTTCTCAGCCAGTTTTCAGAAGAGTTGAGATTCTTATTCATTACTTCTTCAGTAGATCTTCGCCTTGATGATAACAATGAATCTAATGATGAGGTTAGAGTAGAAGTAAATAAATCTAATGACGAGAAATGCGGAAGATGTTGGCATCGACAACAAACAGTTGGGGATTCAGCCGAACATCCAGAAATTTGTGGCAGATGCATCAGCAATATCACTGATTCCCCAGAAGAGAGATCTTTTTTCTAAATGAGGCTTGCTGCATTTAGATTATTGATCATCGCAGCTGTCATTTTTATTGATCAATGGTCCAAAAGCACAATCATTTCTTTTATAGAGGAGTATGAGAGATCAAGGCTTCTTGGCTTTCTAGACTTCACTTTAATATTTAATAAAGGCATTGCTTTCAGTCTTTTTGATTATCAATCGGGCATGCAAACACTGCCTTTGATCATTCTTTCAGTGTTTGCCATCTTGTTCTTCACTTTTCTTTTGTTGAGAAATCCATGGTCAAAGGTTGAGGAGGCGGGGATTCTATTCATCATAGGTGGAGCCATTGGGAATCTTATTGATCGTATCATCCAAGGCGCCGTCACAGATTTTATTCTTTTTTATTACAATGACTTTTATTTCCCTGCATTTAATTTGGCAGACAGCTTTATTACAATTGGAATTTTGATGCTGTTGATTACAGAGTTTTTAAACCAGGAAAAAAAAGCAGTATAATAAGGCATTGAAAATACTGGAAAAATAAAGAATCCAATTTAGAATAACCCTATGGATGATGTAATTCAGTTAAAATCGAAGGTTCAAGAAAAGCTTAAGCTCTATGGCTTAAGGCCTACAAGAGCCCGTACGCGTATTGGTATGATATTGCTCGACAAGCCTAATCACCTCTCTGCCGAACAAGTTCATGAAAAACTAAAACAAAAAGGTTATTCCATTTCTAAGGCAACCGTTTATAACACGCTAAATGCCTTTACAGAATGTGGAATTGTCAGCGAAGTTACCGTTGATCCCACTAGAACCTATTATGATTCTACCACTGCGCCACATCATCACTTTTTCAACGTTGATACTGGACAATTAGTCGATATAGCTGTCGACGATATGAACGTCGAAAATATCCCAAGACTTCCAGATAATACCCAGATTCAAGATCTTGAAATCGTCGTCAAGATCTCAAATAAGTAGTTTCAAATAGGAGAAAATAATGGCTCGCCACCGCGCACTCAAAATGTTTGGTAAATCAGGTAACCCAGCTTTTAAAAGTAAAGCATTTACACACCGTTCATCTGATTTCACTACGAACGAAGTTATGACTTTATCAGGAACAGTCAATAAAACAGGTTTCTATCTATTGTTATGTGTATTGTCTGCTGCATGGACTTGGAATATCTTCTTTAATACCGGCGACCCCAGCTCGGTGTCTGGCCTAATGATTTTTGGACTCATCGGTGGCTTTATTGCTGCAATGGTTACAATATTCAAGCCGACTTCAGCAAATATTTCTGCACCAATATATGCACTCCTTCAAGGGTTAGCCATAGGCGGTATTTCAGCGATGTATGAGTCTGCCTTTGACGGCATTGTTATGCAAGCTGTCGCACTCACATTTGGAACGCTCGCAGCCTTATTGCTTGCTTATAAGTCAGGATTAATAAAGCCTACTGAAAATTTTCGCCTGATGTTGTTTGCAGCAACAGGCGGTATATGTGTTCTCTATTTTGTGAGCTTCATAATGAGCTTTTTTGGAGGCTCCATTGGCTTTATCCATTCAAATAGTCTCATGGGTATAGGGTTTAGCCTTGTTGTGGTAGCAATTGCGGCACTTAATCTAGTGCTTGATTTTGACTTCATTGAACAAGCTGCAGAGCAGGGTGCTCCTAAATATCTAGAGGCCTATGGCGCTTTCTCATTAATGGTGACCTTGATTTGGCTCTATCTCGAAATTCTTCGCTTACTTGCAAAGCTTAACTCGAGAGATTAGTGGGTTCTGATCTTTTCTATTCAATACTGATTGTTCTATCTCTGGGAATCTTCTTTTATTTTGGGAGCATCAGGGCTTCACAAAAACAAACCGAAAGGGAAGATAGAATCAATTGGGGAAAGTCCATCTTTAAAAAGATCAAACGAAAGCTTTCAAAATAAAACCGTGAAGACAAATACACAAATCATAGCCATTGCATCAGGCAAAGGCGGGGTAGGTAAGTCAACAGTGAGTAGCAATCTAGCAATTGCTTTATCAAAGAAAGGGTCGAAAGTTGGTTTATTGGACGCAGACATATATGGACCCAGTATTCCAAGAATGTTCGGAGTTCCAGGACAATCAGTGACATCCAATGATGGGAATTCATTTGAGCCCATTGAATCAAATGGCATTCAATTGATGTCCATTGGATTCGTGCAAACCAATAATGATGCAATGATTTGGAGAGGCCCGATGCTCTCTCAAGCAATCAATCAATTGCTTTTTCAGACCAATTGGAAGGATCTTGAATACCTCATCATTGATCTACCGCCTGGAACAGGAGATGCACAATTAACCATTTCTCAAAAAGCAAATTTAACCGGAGCAATATTGGTTACCACTCCCCAACATATTTCACTCATCGATGTGGAGAAATCGTTACTAGCCTTTAGAAAACTTGATATTGAAGTTCTTGGGTTGATTGAAAATATGAGTTATTTCAACTGCGCTGATTGTGGCAAGGATCATTATATTTTTGGTGAAGGAAATATGGAGTCATTTTGTGAAAAGCATGGTGTAGACCTGATCTCAAATTTGCCAATTTCGCCTGAGCTGGCTAGTTACTCAGATGATGGAACATTGTTTCTTAACTTTGAGAACCTACCTGTTGTTAGTAAAAAGTATCAGCAAATTGCAGACTATTTAATAACCAAGATGTCTTCAATAGAGAAGAATGATTCATTGGATTCAATCCCTGTTGTAACTGAATAGATTTAAATCAGCTTTGCTTTCTCAAGCAAAAGTATATTTTCCTTTAGACTACTAATCTCATCTAAACGATAAGGATTTCTGATGGATTTGCATGGGACTTCTCTCTTGCAACCAGAGCTTCTTGGGCAGATGATTCTGGCTGGTGAATCCAGGGCATTTCGAATCCACCCAATTTTTAGGATATGGCTAATTTGCTGAATTGCAGTTATTGCATCACTTTCCAATAAGGACTCTCCATTGGCTTTCGTGCAACTCTCTTCAATCATCTCTAAGAGTTCTTTATGGTCAAAACCCTGATCTTTAAATGCAGGAATCAAATCAAGACCAAGGGAATAGAGTTTTAAGTTTCCGGCAGAATCACTGATTCTGATGGAGTGGCATGCATATAGGTGCACTGATTGATCTGTCTTAAGTAAGGAGATCTGAGACTCCGGATTTTTAACATAGTCTTCATTTAATAATCGAAAGACGGCCCAATTTGGACAAGGGTCATTCACCATATTTAAATTACCCCATGGGAGTTGTATGCCGTTACCCCTATACACTGCTGTTAGAAATCCTGGTTGATAGGCTTCAAAATAATGCCAATAGGGATACTGGGAGACGGCTGTGACTCTTCTCATCAAAAGCGCAGGCGATAGATTCAGATCATTTTTAGCAGAGATATGATGCTCATTTTTAATCAAATAATTTCTATAGGCCTTTCTAGGGCAAAGCAAAGCGCCTGCAAAAAAACTGGACTCAAAGTCATGCCAGGCCAATAAAACATCGTGCGATTGCACAATTGAACTTGAACTCTTTGATGTGAAACTGCTGGTGCCAGAAGTAATGGGCGATCTTAATCCATCTCCACCATGAAGAATCTTATGACCAAGATGTGTTGCCATGTCATATTTCAATCTCTTTGCATCATCTTTTAAAGCTTCATTGATATACACTTTGTTTTTGCTGTCAAAAAATGATCTTAAAAGCATTTTATTTTTGCCATGCGGATAATTTGTATTGATCTTGTTTTGATTGAACCACTTTATCTTCAAGCCATGTTTTTTATATAAACGACGAATATCACTGACCTTAATTGGAAGAATTTGTTCAGATTCTTGATCGGCAATTTTTTCAATATCTGGGAATTGATTCTGATTCTTCTCTTGGTAGGAGCGAATCAATAACTGAGCAAATTGTTTACCCGTAATGCCCGTTTGTTCGAGTAACTCAGGTATTGCATCTTGAAGCAGATCCTTGGAGTAAAGGAATCCTGGCTCAAGAGGGATATTTTTTACAGGTTCCTCATCGTCGGATTGAACTGTAATCTCTAAGTTTTCATCAAGAAACCAAGACTCATCTTTCTGAAAAACATTTGCAATGAGGGTTAAAACATCTTCTGATGGCAGCCTTTTCCCATTTTCAATCATGCTGATATATGAGACGGAGGGTGCTGATTTTGGATCAATCTGGCTGCACCTCAATGAGAGGTCTTCTAAGGTAAGTCTGTTTGATTTCCTTATGTTTTTTAATTTCACACCAAGTAGGTGGCTGTTTCTTATTAGAGTATTCATTGTGAAATTTACATTGTGAAATTTTTACTGTGAAAATTCAATAGATAATTCTCTAAAATTGTCGTTAGTTCTAATAATTAAATACGAAATGACGCCACAACTAAACATCAAGAATCCATTGTCTGAGGTCGAGAAACAAATTCTTAACCCAACAACTGTTTCACTCATTGAATCTCTTCACGATAGTTTTGAGACTAAAAGAAAGGATTTGCTTGAACAAAGAGAAGCCTCACAAAAAGAGCTGGACGATGGAAGATTTCCTGACTTCTTGTCTCAAACTGAGGCGGTTAGAAAAAGTGATTATGTCGTTGCTCCCATTCCTAAAGATCTTCAAGATCGAAGGGTTGAAATCACTGGCCCGCCTGACCGCAAGATGGTTATTAATGCACTGAATGCACCAGTTAAAACTTTTATGTGTGATTTTGAAGATTCTTGTTCACCCACATGGAATAACATCATACAAGGTCATGTGAATGTTAAAGATGCTGTCGATAAAAGCATTGAATTCAAAAGAGAGACGGATGGTAAGGTCTATAGACTCAATGATGAAATTGCAACTCTTATCATTAGACCAAGAGGATGGCACCTTGATGAAAAGCATGTGACGATCAATGATGAGCCTGTTTCTGCATCATTATTTGATTTTGCCGTCTATCTTTCAAATAACTATGAAGCTCTATTGAATCATGGGACTGGACCCTATTTTTATTTGCCTAAGCTTGAAAACCACCTTGAGGCGAGACTCTGGAATGAGGTTTTTGTTCACGCCCAAGATTTTTTGAATATTGATCGAGGGACAATCAAGGCTACTGTTCTGATTGAGACGATTACTGCAGCTTTTCAAATGGATGAAATTATTTTTGAGCTTAAGGATCATTCTGCTGGGCTTAATTGTGGTCGATGGGACTATATATTCAGTTTTATAAAGAAATTTAGAAATCACCAACATTTTCTTCTACCCAACAGAACCGAGGTAACCATGGAGCGACATTTTTTGAGAAGCTATGTCGATTTACTGATTCAAACTTGTCACAAAAGGAATGTCCATGCCATGGGTGGAATGGCGGCTCAAATACCAATCAGAGGTGATGAGGTACAAAATCAAATCGCTATGAATAAAGTTGCCTCCGACAAGTCAAGAGAGGCCAATGCTGGGCATGATGGAACATGGATTGCCCACCCCGGTTTATCACAAGTTGCAATGAATGCTTTCAATCAAGCAATGGGAGAATCTGCCAACCAGATTTCTAACAAGAGGAATGATGTCTCTGTGAATGCAAAAGACCTCATGAAAGTACCCGGTGGGACCATTACCGAAGATGGCTTGAGACAAAATATATTAATAGGCATTCAATACATCGAAGCATGGCTCTCAGGCAATGGCTGTGTTCCGATTTATAATCTAATGGAGGATGCTGCTACAGCAGAAATATCCCGCTCACAAATATGGCAGTGGATTCATCATCATGCGAAAATCTCAGATTCAAATAAAACCATAACGGAAGAGTATTTCACTCAAGTACTTGAGGAGGAAATGAATCAATTGCAATCATCCAGAGGTTTTGAGAGTGATTACCTTCAACCAGCAATTAATCTATTTAAGGAAATGTCAACGAATTCAGAGTTTGATGAATTTTTAACATTGCCAGCATATAAACACCTCTAA
>PBDY01000023.1 GCA_002717445.1 Gammaproteobacteria bacterium
GTTTCTGGAGCCTCTTCTGGTTGGGCTTCTACTTCTGGGGTTTCTTCTGTTTCTGGAGCCTCTTCTGGTTGGGCTTCTACTTCTGGGGTTTGATCTTCAATAGGTGTTTTAAATATTTCTCTTTCTTCATGTTTGCTCTTAATGGATGGTGTGACAATTACAAAGCTATTATCATGTCCTGCAATTGAGCCTTTGATAAAAATAAGGTTTCTTTCAATATCAATGTCAATGACTTCTAGGTTTTGAATAGTTTTTTTAACATTACCCATCCTACCAGCCATCTTTTTGCCTTTAAAAACTCGCCCAGGTGTTTGATTCTGCCCAATTGACCCAGGCGCTCTGTGAGCCAAAGAGTTACCATGTGTAGCATCTTGAGTTTTGAAGTTATGTCTCTTAATTACTCCTGCATAACCCTTTCCAATTGAATTACCAGTCACATCAACTAGCTCGCCTTTCTCAAAGTAATCTACTGTTATTTCTTTACCTGTATCGACTTGCTCTAGCTCATTTTCGTTTAATCTAAACTCATGAAGCCTGTGTGAAAATTTTTCATTGGGGTTTGCTTTTATCTGGCCAGCATCTGGTTTTTTAGGATTCTTTGTAGCCTGGCCTGTTAGTACCTGAATAGCATTGTATCCATCGGTTGCTTCAGTCTTGATTCTGTTTATTAAATTAGGACTTGCTTGAACAATTGTGACAGGCACAGACCGACCATCGTCTGTAAAGACTCTTGTCATTCCGCATTTTTTTCCTACAATGCCTATCACTTGCTTTCTCTATATTTGTATTAATTATTTTTATAATTATATTTTTCATTCACTCATTTACTGGAGCTGTCGTTCACAAGTTATTGATTTATATAGGTTTATAATCAATTCCTAATTCCTTCGAACCTTTATCTCCAAAAACGCTAGTTAAGTCTCTCAACCCCTTTATTTTTAGGCCTATCAGAGAAAAATAATCTCTGGCCCGTCTAGCGTTCGGGAATTATATCAATTTTCACTTTCAGTTCAATTTAATTTGAACATCTACCCCAGCTGGCAGTTCAAGCTTCATTAGAGCATCAACTGTTTTATCGCTTGGATTAAGTATATCCATCACACGTTTATGTGTGGTCAATTCATATTGATCCCTAGCATCCTTATTCACATGCGGTGAAACAAGCACTGTGTATCTTTCTCTAGAAGTAGGCAAAGGAATAGGGCCAGAAACAAGTGATCCTGTTCTTTTGACAGTCTCTACAATCTCTTTGGTAGAAGAATCTATTAACCTATGGTCAAAGGATTTTAGTCTAATTCTAATTGTCTGTGTATCTGCCATGATTATCCTTCATTATTTACAGAGAGTGCTTCAGCTTGTGATTTTGGAGCCTCGTTATATTTCTCAAATTCCATGGTATATGTAGCTCGTCCTTGGGACATTGATCTTAGGTCTGTTGCATAACCAAACATTTCAGCCAACGGAACCTCTGCTCTGATGATTTTTCCAGCTGGAGATTCATCCATTCCTTGTAGAATGCCTCTTCTCCTATTTAGATCACCATTCACGTCTCCCATATAATCTTCAGGCGTTACAACTTCAACTTTCATTACTGGCTCAAGAAGAGCTGGGTTCGCTTTGAGCGCCCCCTCCTTAAATGCCATTGATCCAGCAACCCTAAACGCGACTTCACTTGAGTCAACATCATGGAATGATCCATCATAGAGTGTAACTTTTACATCAACCACAGGGAATCCTGTGATTACACCATTTGCCATTTGTTCTTGAATACCCTTGTCTACAGCAGGTATAAACTCTCTGGGGATTGCACCGCCAGAGATGTCATTTACAAACTCATATCCAGCACCTGCCTCTTGTGGTTCCATTTTGATGTAAACATGACCATATTGACCTCTACCGCCTGATTGTCTGACAAACTTAGCTTCTTGATCAACGGGGGATTTAATTGTTTCCCGGTAAGCCACTTGTGGTCTACCGACGTTTGCATCGACTTTAAATTCTCTTGATAACCGATCGACAATAATATCTAAATGGAGCTCTCCCATACCTGATATGATTGTTTGTCCAGATTCCTCGTCTGTTCTAACTCTGAATGATGGATCCTCTTTTGCAAGCTTTTGCAAGCCAATACCCATTTTAGATTCATCTTCGGTTGATTTAGGTTCAACAGCCACAGAGATTACTGGCTCTGGAAACTCCATCTTCTCTAAAGTAATCACATTAGAGATATCGCACATTGTGTCCCCAGTGGTAACATCCTTAAGTCCTACGGCCGCAGCAATATCTCCAGCTCTGACTTCTTTAATTTCTTCTCTAGTATTGGAGTGCATTTGGAGAAGACGTCCAATTCTTTCTTTTTTTCCTCGAAGGGGATTAAATATGGTATCGCCTGAATTAAGAACCCCTGAATAAACTCTAAAGAAGGTAAGATTTCCAACGTATGGGTCATTCGCAATTTTGAATGCCAGTGCAGAAAAACTCTCATCATCGTCAGATTTTCTTGATGCATCAGAATCATCATCGAGAATTCCAATAACATCCGGAGTATCAATAGGTGATGGCAAGAGATATACAACAGCGTCAAGCATTGCTTGCACGCCTTTATTCTTAAATGCTGACCCACAAACAACCGGAACAATCTCATTATTAATGGTTCTCGCTCTAAGTCCTTCTCTTATCTGGTCTTCACTCAACTCACCGTTTTCAAGGTATGCATTCAATAAATCTTCATTTGCTTCAGCTGCTGCTTCTATCATTTGCTCTCTTAACTCTTCGCATTGAACCAAAAGATCATCAGGGATATCTTCTGCAACATATGTTGATCCAAGATCTTCTTCATTCCAGTTGATGGCTTTCATTCTAATGAGATCGATGACACCTTTGAATTTTTCTTCTGCACCAATCGGAACCTGGATAGGAATAGGATTGGCACCAAGTCGGTCTTTAATTTGCTCTACGACTCTAAGAAAGTTAGCTCCAGCTCTATCCATCTTGTTGACGAATGCCATTCTTGGGACAGAGTATTTATTTGCTTGTCTCCAAACAGTTTCAGACTGTGGCTCTACTCCACCAACTGCACAAAAAACTGCGACAGCACTGTCTAAAACTCTGAGCGAACGCTCTACTTCGATTGTAAAATCTACGTGTCCAGGCGTATCAATGATATTAATTCTATGTTGATCGAACTGCTGATCCATTCCCTGCCAGAAACAAGTTGTTGCAGCAGAAGTAATAGTGATCCCTCTCTCCTGTTCCTGCTCCATCCAGTCCATAACCGCATTTCCATCGTGCACTTCACCAATTTTATGAGATATTCCTGTGTAGAAAAGAACACGCTCCGTTGTAGTTGTTTTACCTGCATCGATATGGGCCATAATGCCTATATTTCTATATCTGTCTATTGGTGTCTGTCTAGCCATTAGGAAATCTCTCTATTCAGCGATCACCATCTAAAATGAGAGAAAGCTTTGTTAGCTTCAGCCATTTTATGGGTATCTTCTTTCTTCTTGATCGCATTACCTCGATCATTTGAGGCATCTAATAATTCATTTGCAAGCTTAACTTTCATGCTTTTCTCAGATCTTGATCTTGCAGACTCAATCAACCACCTCATCGCAAGAGCTTCTCTTCTCTCCTGTCTAACTTCCACGGGAATCTGATAGGTGGCACCACCCACACGTCTCGATCTTACTTCCACGACTGGTTTGACCTTGTCCAGAATATCTTGGAATATTTGAGGAGTGCTATCTGCTGTTTGTCCAAGAGTTGAAATAAGTGTGTCCAGCGCCTGATAAACAATATTCTCAGCAGTGCTTTTCTTACCATCTCTCATAATCATGTTGATGAATTTCGCTAGAACTTTGCTCGAAAACTTAGGGTCGGGCAATATTTCTCTCTTTATAGCTGCATTTCTTCTAGACATTGCTTATCCCTTAGGTCTTTTCGCACCATATTTTGAACGACCTTGCTTTCTGTCGTTCACACCTGAGCAATCAAGTGCGCCTCTGATTGTATGATATCTAACGCCCGGCAGATCCTTAACACGGCCACCTCTAATCATTACCACTGAGTGTTCCTGAAGGTTATGTCCTTCTCCACCAATATAACTCGTGACTTCATATCCATTAGTAAGCCTAACCCTCGCTACCTTTCTGAGTGCAGAGTTTGGTTTTTTCGGAGTAGTCGTATAAACACGAGTACAAACCCCTCTCTTTTGAGGTTTGCCTTCTAGGGCAGGAACATTATTTTTTACAACCTTCCTCTTTCTAGACTTTCTTACTAATTGATTGATAGTTGTCATAACACATTCATTTATAAAAATTGTGGGTGGATTCTATTCTTCTATTCATCTAGGTTCAAGTTAAATCTAAGATGATTCTGCAACTTCTAGATCAGTGTCTTCATTGCTGTTCTCTAATTCTTTCAAAGCTTGTGAAAATTCTTCTTCAGCAGCAGAAGCAGCGTCCAACTCTGCCTTATATCCTGTTCCTGCTGGAACCAATCTTCCGACAACAACATTCTCTTTGAGACCTCTTAGTTGATCGATAGAACCCTTGACTGCAGCCTCAGTTAATACTCTTGTTGTTTCCTGGAAAGAAGCAGCAGATATAAATGAAGTCGTAGCCAATGATGCTTTTGTAATACCCATGATCAATGGCCTGAATATCGCAGGCTGAAGATCCTCTTTAACCATTCTTTCATTGGTTTCTAGGACGTCAATTCTATTGGCCTGCTCATTGGGTAAAAGTTTGGTGTCGCCTGGTTCAATAATCTCGACTGTTCTCATCATTTGTTTAACGATGATCTCGATATGTTTATCATTGATTGGAACGCCTTGGAGTCGATATACATCCTGTACTTCTTTAACAAGGTATTTTGCCAACTTTTCAACGCCCTGAACTTCCAAAATATCATGAAGGCTCAACTCCCCATCTGAAATTATTTCTCCCTTTTGGATGGTTTCACCCTCAAAGATATTCAGTGTTCTTGTTTTAAGAATAAGCTCCTCATGCGATTCACCGTCTTCATCAGTAATCACGAGTCTCACTTTTCCTTTAGTTTCCTTGCCAAAACTTGTAATACCGGAATATTTGGCAAGGATGGCAGCATCCTTTGGCTTTCTTGCTTCAAACAAATCTGCAACCCTTGGTAATCCACCAGTGATATCACTCGTTTTAGAAGATTCAAGAGGAATTCTTGCAATCACATCTCCAGCATTGATCTTGGATCCATCTTGGATGTTTATAATTGCGCCTGGAGGAAATGTATAAACAATAGGTGTTTCTGTGCCTGAGAACATGATCGGCTGACCTCTACCGTTCACAACAGAAGCCCTAGGTTTAACTGTTGAAGTAGACCCAGTCTTCTTTGAGTCCATGATGATAATGTTACTCAAGCCAGTCATATCATCGACTTGCTCTGTAACAGTCACACCGTCAATAAAATCCTCAAATTTTATTGTTCCTGATGCTTCGGTAATGATTGGATGTGTATGTGGATCCCAGGTTGAAATAACATCACCGGAACTGACTTTTTGCCCATCCTTGATAGTTATGGTTGCTCCATATGGAATCTTATATCTTTCTTTTTCTTTTCCAAACTTATCAGAAATAATGATCTCACCAGAACGGCTTGTTGCAACTAAATTCTTATCGGCATTCTTGATTGTTTTTAAGTTAAATAGAGTGGCAACACCATCATTATTAACCTCAACTGAGTTTTGAGCTGCAGCACTTGATGCAGCGCCACCAATATGGAATGTTCTCATAGTCAGCTGAGTGCCTGGCTCACCAATTGATTGTGCAGCAATAATACCGACTGCTTCTCCAATGTTGACAAGAGTACCTCTTGCTAAATCTCTTCCGTAACAATTGATACAAAGTCCATATTTTGTTTCACATGTAACTGGGGAGCGAACGACAGCAGAATCTGTTCCATGCTCCTCTAGGAAATGAACGTTTGTTTCGTCAATCAGAGTGCCTGCCTTAAGAACATTCTTCTTATTCTCTAGATCTTTTATAGGCTCTACCAAAACCCTTCCAAGTACCCTATTACTAAGATTTTGAACAACTTCACCGCCTTCAATCACGGCTGAGATTGTCATACCATCTTTTGTTCCACAATCTTCTTCTGTTATAACTAAGTCTTGGGAAACATCGACGAGGCGCCTGGTTAAGTAACCTGAGTTTGCTGTTTTAAGAGCTGTATCAGCTAGGCCCTTCCGAGCTCCATGCGTCGAGATGAAGTATTGGAGAATATTAAGTCCTTCTCTGAAGTTAGCAGTGATAGGAGTTTCGATGATTGAGCCATCAGGTTTTGCCATAAGCCCTCTCATTCCTGCCAATTGTCTAATCTGAGCTGCAGACCCTCTTGCACCTGAATCAGCCATCATGAAGATTGAATTGAATGATTCTTGATCTTGTTTTTTGCCTTCGCTGTCAGTCACTTTTTCTTTGCCCAGCTTATCCATCATCGCATTGGCAACCTGATCGTTTGTTCTAGACCAAATATCTACAACCTTGTTATACCTTTCCCCTTGGGTGAGAAGACCAGATGTAAACTGGTTCTGAATGCTCTTAACTTGAGATTCAGCATCGGATAATATTTCTTCCTTATTTTCAGGAACGACCATGTCATCAAGAGCGATTGAGACACCTGATTTGGTGGCATACTCAAAACCGAGATACATCAGTTTGTCAGCAAAGATAACGGTGGCTTTTAATCCGACCTCACGGTAGCAACGATTGATTAATCCTGAAATTTCCTTGCTGTCCATAGTTTTGTTGATCGCAGCGAATGGGATCTCTTCAGGAACGATATTGGAGAATAAAGCCCTACCAGCAGTAGTTTCTATAATTTCTGTAGGTTTTTCTTCATTATGAGTTGAAATCTTTAGCTTAATTTTTGCATGCAGACCGAGGAAATCATTATGAAATGCCCTTTCCACTTCTTGTGTATCTGCAAAAATACCACCCTCGCCAATATCTTTGATTTTCTCTCTAGTCATGTAATAGAGACCTAAAACCACATCCTGTGATGGGACAATGATTGGTTCACCATTTGCTGGTGATAGTATGTTGTTCGATGACATCATCAATGCCCTGCTTTCAAGCTGTGCCTCTATAGATAATGGAACATGGACAGCCATTTGATCTCCGTCAAAATCAGCATTAAAGGCCTTACAGACAAGAGGATGTAACTGAATAGCTTTTCCTTCAACGAGGGTAGGCTCAAAAGCTTGAATACCTAGCCTATGAAGAGTAGGCGCACGATTAAGTAGGATGGGATGCTGTCGAATAACATTATCCAAGATATCCCAAATCTCTGGCCCTTCAAGCTCTACAAGTCTTTTTGCTGATTTAATTGTGGATGCTTCACCCTGATATATCAGTTTACTAAAGACAAAGGGCTTAAAGAGCTCCAAAGCCATTTTCTTTGGAATACCACACTGATGAAGTTTCAATGTTGGCCCAACAACAATCACAGACCTGCCAGAGTAATCGACCCTCTTTCCTAACAAATTCTGCCTGAATCGACCTTGCTTTCCTTTGATCATATCTGCGAGTGACTTAAGAGGTCTTCTATTGGATCCAGTAACTGCTCTTCCCATCCTTCCATTATCTAAGAGCGCATCAACAGATTTTTGGAGCATCCGTTTCTCGTTCCTAACAATGATATCTGGAGCATTGAGGTCTAAAAGTCTTTGCAGCCTATTATTCCTATTTATCACTCTTCTGTAGAGATCATTTAGATCTGATGTAGCAAACCTTCCTCCATCAAGGGGAACAAGGGGTCTTAAATCAGGTGGCAATATTGGAAGAACTTTTAATATCATCCATTCTGGCCTATTCCCAGAAGAAATAAGGGACTCAACGAGTTTTAGTCTCTTCTGATATCGCTTGATTTTAATCTGAGATGCAGTTGCATCCATGTCCTCTTGAATCTGCCTGAGGTTGTCTTGAAGGTCCAGATCCTTAAGAATGTCGTGTATTGATTCAGCGCCCATAGCAGCAGAAAAATCGTCACCGTACATCTCTAATGCTTCAATATATTGTTCTTCAGACAGCATTTGGCCCTTTGAAAGATCCGTCATGCCCGGGTCAGTAACAAGAAAAGCCTCAAAATAGAGAACTCTCTCAATCTCTCTCAGTGTCATATCAAGCAGTAAGCCAATCCTTGATGGAAGTGACTTTAAAAACCATATATGTGCTACTGGGCTTGCAAGTTCAAGATGCCCCATTCTTTCTCTGCGAACCTTACTCTGAGTAACCTCAACCCCACATTTTTCACAGACCACTCCTCTGTGCTTAAGTCGCTTATATTTTCCACAAAGACATTCATAATCTTTGACAGGTCCAAATATTTTTGCACAAAACAAACCGTCTCTTTCTGGTCTAAAAGTTCTGTAATTAATGGTTTCTGGTTTTTTTACCTCGCCATAAGACCACGATCGAATCATTTCCGGAGAAGAAAGACCAATTCTTATGTGATCAAATTCTTCTGCAAAAGGTTTTTGATTAAAAATATTAAGTAAGTTTTTCATATTCAGCTTCCAGCTTATTTTTCATTGGTTCGCTTAGCAGGATCTACGACTAAATCCATATTCAAACCCAGAGATCTAATTTCTTTCATGAGAACATTGAAGGATTCAGGAATTCCCGTTTCAACTTCGTTGGTTCCGTCCACAATTTGCTTATACATGCGAGTTCTGCCTTGAACGTCATCCGATTTAACAGTCAGCAATTCTCTGAGAGTATGAGAAGCACCGTAGGCCTCTAAAGCCCATACTTCCATTTCTCCAAATCTTTGCCCGCCAAACTGTGCTTTTCCGCCAAGCGGCTGCTGCGTCACTAAACTGTATGGTCCGGTTGACCTTGCATGCATCTTGTCATCAACCAGATGGTTCAATTTAAGGATATACATATAACCGACTGTAACTGGACGATCAAAGAATTTACCCGTTCTTCCATCAATGAGTTTTGTTTGACCAGATTCAGGTAGATCAGCCAATTTGAGTAAGTCTTTAATTTCATTCTCACCAGCGCCATCAAAAACAGGCGTCGCCATAGGCACGCCGTCCTTAAGATTCTCAGACAGCTCTAAGATTTCTTCATCTTTTAGCTTATTGAGCGGAACCTTCTCTGATAATTTATTCGTGTTATATACTTTATCTAAGAAATTCCGAAGTGCCTTCACTCGATCAGCGCCCTCCTTTTCTTTGAGAATTGCCTTAACCTTGCTGCCAAGCTCCTTTGCTGCCCATCCTAAGTGGGTCTCTAGGATTTGACCGACATTCATCCTGGATGGAACGCCTAATGGATTTAGGACAATATCAACAGGCGTTCCGTCTTCCATATAAGGCATATCCTCAACTGGAACAATTCTGGAGATAACGCCCTTGTTTCCATGTCTTCCAGCGACTTTGTCTCCTGGTTGAACGCGCCTTTTTACCGCAAGAAATACCTTAACCATTTTTAAAACGCCTGGAGGAAGCTCATCATGTGCTTCGATTTTCTTTCTTGCTGCTTCTAGCTTTTCTTTAAATTCGTTTTCTAGTTCCTTATGTGCCTTGTAGTAAGTTTCAAGTTCGTTGTTTAATTTTTGATTCTGAAGCTTAATTTCAAACCACTTTTGCTGTTCCATAGATTCAAGAAGATCCTTGTCGATTTTTACAGTCTTTCTTTTAAGTTTAGCGGTCTTATTTAAGAGAAGTTTCTCCAGCCTATTGAAGATATCTGACTCTACAATTCTTAACTGGTCCTTCAGATCTTTTTTGACTGATTCAATATCTGCAGCTTCAATCTCATTTGAACGATCGTCTTTTTCAACACCTTCTCTTGAGAAAACCCTTACATCTATCACTGTTCCGTCCATGCCTGAAGGAACCCTTAAGGAAGTGTCTTTGACATCAGAGGCTTTTTCTCCAAAAATTGCTCTTAGGAGCTTTTCTTCAGGAGTAAGCTGTGATTCACCCTTCGGTGTAATCTTCCCAACTAGTATGTCTCCTGCCACAACTTCAGCACCAATGTATGCGATACCTGATTCATCTAGCTTTCTCAATGCTGCATCCCCAACATTTGGAATGTCTGCTGTGATCTCTTCGGAGCCCAATTTTGTATCCCTGGCAATACACTGCAACTCCTCTATGTGAATAGTGGTAAACCTATCTTCTTGAACCACTCTTTCAGAAATGAGTATTGAATCTTCAAAGTTGAAGCCATTCCATGGCATGAAAGCCACCAACAAATTCTGGCCGATTGCTAACTCACCGAGACTGGTTGATGCGCCATCTGAAATCACATCGCCTTTTTCTATCAAATCACCTACCTTTACAAGCGGTCTTTGATTAATACAAGTGTTTTGGTTTGACCGAGTATATTTTGTTAGATTGTATATATCGACCCCTGACTCTCCAGTGATGGCTTCATCATCATTGACTGCAATAACCACTCTAGATGCATCAACTGAATCAACTATTCCGCCTCTCCTGGCAACAATTGTCACCCCTGAGTCAACTGCAACCTTTCTTTCCATTCCTGTTCCAACCAAAGGCTTATCTGCTAGTAGAGTAGGCACTGCTTGACGTTGCATGTTAGATCCCATAAGAGCCCTGTTTGCATCATCATGCTCTAAAAATGGAATAAGAGATGCAGCGATAGAAACAATCTGTTTTGGAGAAACATCCATAAATTGGATTGATTCTGGTGGCATAAGAGTGAATTCATTTTTATATCTCGCAGAGATTAATTCATCGACGAGTTTATTTTTTTGGTCAAGAGCACTGTTGGCCTGAGCAATGACAAAATTTCCTTCATCAATTGCAGAAAGATATTTAATTCTGTTTGTAGCTTTACCGTTAGCAACTTCCCTATATGGTGTTTCTAAGAAACCATAATCATTAACTCTGGCATAGATTGCCATGGAATTGATTAGACCAATGTTAGGCCCCTCAGGGGTCTCAATTGGACATACCCTACCGTAGTGAGTTGGATGAACATCTCTAACCTCAAATCCTGCCCTTTCTCTAGTCAAGCCTCCTGGCCCTAGAGCTGAAATTCTTCTTTTATGGGCAATTTCTGATAATGGGTTATTCTGATCCATGAACTGAGAAAGCTGACTAGAACCAAAAAACTCTTTTATCGCGGCAGAAACAGGTTTTGAATTAATCAAATCTCTAGGCATTAGCTCTTCTTGTTCTACGAGAGAAAGTCTTTCTCTTACAGCTCTCTCAACTCGGATTAAACCTACTCTAAAAGCATTTTCAGCCATTTCGCCAACCGTTCTAATTCTTCTATTTCCGAGGTGATCGATATCATCAACAGTGTCAGAACCATTCCTTATGTTAATTAACGTCTTGAGAACATTAATTATGTCATCCTTAGAGAGAACGGAACTGCCTACATCTTTATCTTCTCCAACCCTTCGATTGAATTTCATCCGGCCTACTTCAGATAAATCATATCTTTCATTATTAAAGAAAAGATTGGTAAATAAGTTTTCTGCGGCCTCTTTCGTTGGAGGCTCGCCTGGCCTCATCATTCTGTAAATCTCTATGAGTGCAGATTCTTTATCAAATGAAGGATCGATACTTAATGAATTTGATATATATGGACCTTGGTCGACATCATTAATGTAGATTGTTTTGATATCTTTAATTCCAGCTTCTCTCAAGACCTCTAAAAGCTCTATTGTAATCTCATCATTTGCACTCGCGACGATCTCACCAGTCTTTTTGTCAATAACCTGCTGAGCAAGAGTTTTACCCACCAAGTCACTCTCTTCGATTTCTAAGTACTTTTTCCGAGTTTTCTTGATTTTCTTTATATGAAGCGCATTGATTCTTTTGCCTTTATTGACGATTAGTTTCCTTCCAAATTTGATATCAAATTCAGCTACAGTTCCTTTCAGATGGTCTGTATCAATTTCAACTTCAACGGCCTTTTTCGATAGGCGGTAAGCGTCCTTATCAAAGAAAATATCAATGATATCTTGATCAGTGAAATCAAGTGCATGAAGCAAAATAGTTGCTGGTATTTTTCGTCTTCGATCTATTCGAGCAAAGATATTATCCTTTGCGTCAAATTCAAAATCTAGCCAAGAGCCTCTATAGGGAATAACTCGTGCAGAGAACATTAGTTTTCCAGAGGTGTGTACGCCTTTATCGTGATCAAAAAACACTCCTGGGGAACGGTGTAGTTGAGAGACAATAACTCGATCTGTACCATTAATAATAAATGTTCCATGCTCAGTCATTAAGGGTATCTCACCAAAATAAACATCGGTTGTATCACCAGTCTGCTTGATGTCTTTAACCTCTTTTACAGTCTCTTTGTCCGTATTCTTGTCATATGTAATAAGCTTGGTTTTAACTCTCAAAGGTGCAGAATAAGAGCGGCCTCTAAGTTGACACTCACGCTGATTGAATTCTGGTTCTTCGAGCCTATAGCTAACAAACTCTAATCTCGCATTCTTTGAAAAACTCTCAATAGGAAATAAGTTATTAAAGGTTGCTTGTAGTCCGGCATCTTCTCGTTTTTCGGGATCAATATCCCTTTGAAGAAAAGACTCGTAAGAATTGACTTGAAGAGTCAATAAATCTGGAACATCAAGAGCAGGTTTTTGTTTTCCAAAATCTTTCCTAATTCTCTTTTTTTCAGTAAATGAAAACGACATATCTTTGAACACCCAAAAAAGCCAAGTCAATCAAGAAGATTGACTCGGGTTAAAATAAATTTAATTAGCTAGCATTAAACAGAGAGATTCAATTGAATTATTTTAATTCGACCGAAGCGCCCGCTTCTTCAAGCTGCTTCTTCATCTCTTCTGCTTCAGCTTTTGACACAGAGTCTTTAAGTGGTTTTGGAGCCCCTTCTACTAAATCCTTAGCATCTTTAAGTCCCAATCCGGTGATTGCTCTCACTGCCTTAATTGCTGCAATTTTATTATCACCTGCTGCTAATAGAACAACCTCAAATTCTGATTGCTCTTCTCCTGCTTCTTCAGCTGAATCACCAGCTGCAGGGGCAGCTGCTACAGCAACTGGTGCTGCTGCAGTGACGCCAAACTTTTCTTCCATCTCAGAAATTAGCTCAACAAGGTCCATAACGGACATTTGAGATATCGCTTCTAAAACATCCTCTTTACTTGCTACGTTAGCTTTTGCCATTTTTTATCTCCTTAAACTCATCCCAAAAAAAGGATTGGGAATTTTATACAAATTTAATTAATTAAGAAACCTCTTCTTGCTTATCTTTCTGAGCATTCACAACTCTTACAAACTTAGTTGGGATTTCATTCATCAAATTGACTGCTTTCTCAATAGGCGCTTTCATTAAACCAAGCAACATTGAGTAGGCCTCATCTTTGGTCGGTAATTTAGAAATTCTTTCAATATCTGATGCAGGAAATGCCTCTCCATTGATAGCTAATCCAATCGTTTTGAGCTGTTCATTGTCTTTTGAGAAATCTTTGAATAATCTCGCTGGTGAAGCCAGATCCTCTTTTGATAATGCAATAATAATTGGACCATTTAAGTCATCAACAAGACATTTGAAGCCTGTTTCTTCAAATGCCCGCTTAGAAAGTGTATTTTTAACAACCTTCAAGTAAACATCGGATTCTCTCGCCTTATTGCGCAGAAGTGTCATGTCTTGAACACTAAGGCCACTGTATTTTGCTATTGCGCCAGACACTGATTCATTCGCAAAAATATTCAACTCTTTTACAACTTCTTTCTTTTGTTCGATAGTTAATGGCATTTCTAAATACTTCTTATGATTCTTTAATTTTAATTCCTGGACCCATTGTCGAGCTCATTGTGATCTTTTTAATAAAAATTCCTTTGGTGGAAGATGGTCTTGATTTTTTTATATCATCAATAAGAGCATTGAAGTTTTCTTCAATTTCTTCACTTTTAAATCCGACTTTTCCAATTGAGCAGTGGATGATTCCGGCTTTATCATTTCTGTACATGGCTTGCCCTTTTTTAGCATTGGTTACAGCATCTTTGACATTCTTAGTAACTGTTCCATCCTTAGGATTAGGCATTAAGCCTTTGGGGCCTAGGATTTGGCCAAGCTGGCCAACGAGCTTCATGCTTGATGGAGTTGCAATAACCAAATCAAAATCCATGTTTCCTGATTTTACTTCTTCTGCAAGATCATCCATTCCAATTTTATCTGCACCTGCTTCTTTCGCATCTGTCGCTTCATCGCCTTCTGCGAAAACTGCAATCTTGAGCGTTTTCCCAGTTCCATTTGGCAGTGCAGCAGATCCTCTCACATTCTGATCAGACTGCTTAGGGTCAATACCTAGATTAATTGCAAGATCAACGCTTTCTTCAAACTTAGTTTTCTTTGAGTTTTGAAGAATTGATATTGCTTGAGATAATTCGTATCTAGTTTCAATATCTACTGATTCTCTGTTCTCTATATGTCTCTTTGAAATACTCATTTCGTACCCTAAAATTAGTCCACTTCCAATCCCATACTTCTTGCGGTGCCCGCGATTATATTAAATGCTGCCTCATCGTCAACTGCATTTAAGTCTTTTCCTTTAATTTCTATGATTTCTTGAATTTGTTTCTTTGTGACCTTTCCAACTTTTTCAGTATTTGGTGTTCCGCTGCCCTTATTCACTCCAGCAGCCTTTTTCAATAATGTCGATGCAGGCGGAGACTTAGTGATGAAGGTAAAAGACTTGTCTTTATATACCGAAATAACAACCGGTATGAGGACGCCTGGTTCAGCATTAGATGTTTGGGAATTAAATGCATTGCAAAAATCCATTATATTGAGGCCTGCCTGACCAAGCGCTGGGCCAACTGGAGGGCTTGGGTTAGCCTGACCTGCAGGAATTTGCAACTTTATGATGTTTTCAACTTTCTTTTGTTTTTTAGCCATGATTTTTTATGATTTTTCAACTTGATTAAAATTTAAATCCACTGGGGTAGGCCTTCCAAGTATTTGTACTGCGACACTTAATTTGCTCTTGTCATAGTTCACATTCTCAACTACGCCGCTGAAGTCATTGAATGGGCCGTCGATGACCCTAACAACCTCTCCAGGCTGAAATGTAAACTTGGGTTTAGGCATGTCCGCTGAATCTTCCACTCTATTGAGTATATTCATTGCCTCATTATCAGTGATTGGGGTCGGCTTTTCGCTGGTCCCACCGATGAATCCCATGACATTTGGAATGGATTTTACGAAATGCCAAGTTTCATCATTCATAATCATTCTGATTAAGACATATCCTGGAAAGAACTTCCTTTCAGTTGTCTTCTTTTCTCCGCCTTTGAGCTCTACAACTTCTTCAATTGGAACAACAACATCTGTAATTTCTGATTCAAGACCAGTAATTTCAATACGATCAGTCAGAGTCCTCTGAATTTTGTGTTCATAGTTAGAGAATACCTGAAGTACGTACCATTGATGTTCCATTTAAATCACCCTCTTATAAATGTGGTTACAAATAGGAGTAGGAAGTCCAACAACCAAAAGAATATTCCGAGTATCAGCACAAAAATAAAAACGGTCAATGCTGTCTGCAGAGTCTCTTCTTTGGTAGGCCAAACCACTTTTCTCATCTCGACTCTTGAGCCTTGTAAAAAACTCCAAAAAATAGAGCCTCTATGAGTAGTAAAGAAAATCAATGTTGCAACAACGGCTGAAAATATAATCAAGAGCGCTCGAATAAGCACTGAGAGGTCTGAATACATATAGAATACATATATAGACCCAAGCAAGATAGCCAGCGAGGCCATCAACTTGAGGATCTCTGATCCTTGATTTATTTCTTTATTGCTTTCAATCACTATGACACCCGTCACTGGCAGGCCAGGAGGGACTTGAACCCCCAACCTGCGGTTTTGGAGACCGCCGCTCTACCAGTTGAGCTACTGGCCTATAAGTTATTCAATTATCTTTGTAACTACGCCTGAACCAACTGTTCTGCCACCTTCTCGAATTGAGAACCTAAGAGATTCTTCCATTGCGATTGGCGCGATCAATTCAACAGTGATGTTAGTATCATCTCCTGGCATAACCATTTCAGTACCCTCAGGTAATGTAACAGCACCAGTAACATCTGTAGTTCTGAAATAGAATTGTGGTCTATAACCATTGAAGAAAGGTTTATGTCTACCGCCTTCTTCTTTGGTTAAAGCATACATATCAGCTTCAAACTTAACGTGAGGATTGATACTCTTTGGCTTTGCCAACACCTGTCCTCGATCGACTTCTTCTCTCTTTGTGCCTCTGAGAAGAACACCAACGTTATCACCAGCTTGGCCTTGATCAAGAAGCTTTCGGAACATTTCTACGCCGGTACAAATTGTTTTCTGAGTGTCTTTGATGCCAACAATTTCAATCTCATCATTGACATTAATTACGCCTCTTTCTACACGACCCGTTACGACTGTTCCTCTTCCTTCAATTGAGAACACATCTTCAATTGGCATTAGGAAATCGCCATCGACTGCTCTTTCTGGCTGAGGGAAATATTCATCCATTGTAGCAACTAGTTTTTCAACTGCGGCAGATCCAATCTCACTGTCATCTCCTTCAAGAGCTTTAAGGGCGCTTCCAGAAATAATTGGAATATTGTCACCATCAAAGTCATACATTGAGAGCAATTCCCTGACTTCCATTTCAACAAGTTCAACCAATTCTGCATCGTCAACTTGGTCAGCTTTGTTTAGAAACACAATGATGTTAGGAACGCCTACATTTCTTGCGAGAAGAATATGCTCTCTTGTTTGAGGCATAGGTCCATCTGCAGCAGATACAACCAAAATTGCTCCATCCATTTGTGCAGCACCTGTAATCATGTTTTTCACATAATCAGCATGCCCAGGACAATCCACGTGTGCGTAGTGTCTAGCATCGCTTTCATATTCGACGTGTGCAGTAGCAATAGTAATACCTCTTTCTCTTTCTTCAGGAGCATTATCAATCTCCTCGAAAGCAGAAGCATCGCCACCAAATTTAGCTGCCATCGTTTTAGTTAATGCAGCGGTTAATGTGGTTTTACCATGGTCTACGTGACCAATAGTACCGACATTGACATGCGGTTTATTACGTTCAAATTTTTCCTTGGCCATGTTTGTTACTCCCGTTTAGAAAAACTATATATATTAAATTAATTGAAAAACTATTTCTGAGCCCACAACCGGAATTGAACCGGTGACCTCTTCCTTACCATGGAAGTGCTCTACCTGCTGAGCTATGTGGGCAAAAGCACATCCAAATTGGATTGGAGCGGGCGATGGGGATCGAACCCACATCATCAGCTTGGAAGGCTGAGGTTCTACCATTGAACTACGCCCGCGCAAGTTAGATGCGGAACTACCCGAAATTATTTTTTTTAAACTCTTCATTTTTTAAAATATTCTCATCTATTGCTCAGCCCTTTCCTCCTCTAAAACCCCTGTATTTACAGTGGTGGAGGGGGTAGGATTCGAACCTACGAAGGCTAAGCCAGCAGATTTACAGTCTGCCCCCGTTGACCGCTTGGGTACCCCTCCGCGGACATGACCCACTATTCTCTTTTTGTGGGGTATAGGTGTCAACAAGATTTTCAATTAATTTTGTGGTGCCGGAAGAGGGAATTGAACCCCCAACCTACTGATTACAAATCAGTTGCTCTGCCAATTGAGCTATTCCGGCAACAAAACTAATTAAATCACCTTGATAAATTTTCGTGAATTATAAACTTTTTATCTGTGAATGAAAGTTTTTCTAGGCCACTAAATGACCATTATAGACTCTCTTTATGATCCCATTTTGATCGAGCAGAAGTGCGCCGGTATCGTCAATGCCTAAATTCTTGCCTTCTATGCATGTATCACCCTCAATGATCTTTATATTTTTTTGATGCAACGCATCAAACTCAGGCCATAAACTGAAGGCTTTCTGCATTGATTTTTGATCAAAGTTCATTAGTGACTCAATGATTGCTTTCGCAAAAATCCCTGACATCTCGCTTCTGGAAAAATCAACTCGATGATCAATCTGCCTAAGATCGGTGGGCGGAAAATGATTTTCATGCATTGAATTTAGCTCAGATCGAAGATCATGATTAACCCCAATGCCGATGTTAAACATGTAATATTCTGAAGACTTGCTGCTCAGCTCGATAAGTATGCCTCCAAGTTTCTTGCCATCATGGATCAAATCATTCGGCCATTTCATAAAAACGTCTTCATAGCCCAACTCTCTTAAAATTCTTACGAGAGAAATACCGCAATAAATGCTTAATCCAAGCGGAGAAGATTCATTTGATAAACAACCAATCACAGAGAAACAAATGCCCGAACCAAATGGTGAAAACCATGTATTGCTAGCCCTTCCTCTGCCTTGGGTTTGAAACTCGGCAAAACACAGAGAATATTCATGCCGTTTGAAATCCTCGTCAGTAAAATACCTACTGGTGGTTTCAATAATTTCCTCAACTTCAAGCCGAATGCTCGTAGCATTTTCTATTTGATCTATTTTTTCTTTGATCACCCTTTTTTCAAGGAAGTTGATCTTACTAAACTCATAAAAGTCACCATTCAGTTTGAGGGCAATGCCCATGGACCTATATAAATCAAGGGCCTCATCCTCGCCAATGCTATTTCCAATCATCTTTTCTATTTCATCATGTGTAATCTTGAGGTCATGATTGCCTCTGATCATTTTTAGCAAGCACTTGGTTTTAGACATATTCAGAGTTTTGCTTCAGTTCCTTCAAACATGGACTGAATATTTGAACGATGGGTGTAAAGAATTAAAAGAAGAATAATCAAAGAAAAGGCATGCAAATTATGGTGGACACCGTGGTCAATGAAGAAACTTTGAGCAAACAACAGGAAGAATGCAGAAATTGTTGCTAAACCTACAAAACGACTGATTAAAAAAACGAACAGAAAACCCAATACCGGAAATAAGATAAAATAAGGATCAATAAATAAAAAAGCCCCTAATGCCGTTGCGGCACCCTTTCCGCCCTTAAAATTAAACCAAATTGGGTAACAATGTCCAATGAATGAAAAAATCAATGCGAAAAAAAGATAGTCACTAGGTGCAAACAAAAGAGTTTGTGTCTCTGTCACTATCATGTCACAAAGGTATAAAGCAATGTAGCCTTTAAAGGCGTCGCCAAAAAAGACGAAAACCCCTGATCTTAACCCTAAAATTCTTAAAGCATTTGTGGCGCCAGCGTTGCCGCTCCCTTGGCTTCTAAGATCAAGGCCGTGTATGTAGCCTAAAATAAGCCCAAAATTAATTGAACCTACCAAATATGTAATTAAGAAAATAATTCCAAGATGAAACATTAATTTGAATCCCTAATTTGCTCATACCTTTCAGCAGAGACACATATAATCATAGCGATAATAACCATTGAAATACCAATGATTTCTATACTAGTGGTAATCCTAGAAAAAAACAGATAATCCCAGATAAGGGAGAATATGGGTTGTGAAATGAGCATTATTCCAGCGGTTGTAGCAGTCACTGTTTTTAAACCCAGAATAATCATGTACCAACCAAAGACATGGCAGATGATTCCATATCCAAGCATTGAATAAAGGTTATTAGGGCCATTCATACCCAGCGAAACACCTTCATAGTTAATAACCATAAACAAGATCAATGCAGAGATAATAGACACGTATAAAAGAGAGGTAACTGGTGAGCTTTCCGCTTCATCCTCAATATTATTTTTCTTCAAGCTCAATATATAAGCTGAATAAGCGAACGCGGTCAGAATGCCAAATATAAATCCAAGCCTTATGTTTTCATGGCTGATGCTGTCTCCATAGCTCATTGTAAGATATAAGCCAGTAATACCTAATAAAATAGCAATCATCTGATAACGATTAGGGGTGATGCTAAATACAAAGAAGCTCAAAAGAGGAATAATAAATATCTGAAAGTTTACAATTAATGTCGCCATGCCTGGTCCAATATATAAGATTGATCGGTGCCAAAACCAAAGATCAAGAGCAAAAAAGATGCCGGCAAAAATTAAATAAGGATTTACTATAAAAGCATTGGTATACCGTTGACGATTTACCAAAACCATCGCAAGCAAAAATATTGAACCAATGAAAACTCTGTAAAAAGCACTTACCGTGGGTTGAAGATCGCTCACACTTACCATGACAGGAGAGAAGCTTATAATGAAAGCACCGAACAAAACAAAGAGAATGCCTTTTTCGATTTTAAGGTTGCAAGACATTATTTTTACTCTCTTTTTTTAGAAAAACTTCGGCCAACATACATCTAACGCTCCCTCCTCCATATCTTTCAATAGTGGGAATCGGGAAAGAAAGTAGCTTGACTCGGTCTTTAATCATTTTCTTTTGTCTAACCGTAAGAGCATTTTCTGCAATCTCAGACATCAAAAGATATTTCTCATCATTCTTGTTTTTAACCTCAAGCGAATTGCATAAAAATTGATTCATTTGATCTGTAGACACATTGATCACGCTTCTTCCCGAATCTGTCAGTTCCGATCTTAGCTTGGTAGATAATTCTTTTTCTTTAATGACATCAAAACAAACCAGTGCGGTATCTTCACCAAGACTCATCATGACGTTTGTATGATAAATGGGTATGTCGGTAGTCGATCGGAACTCAAAGATTTCATAATCCATCGCATTAGAAAAAACAGAAAGTGCCTCCGCTGTTGTCCTTGAAGATATACAGGCATATGCTTTTTTATTAACTCTATCAAGAATCATGCTGCCAGTACCCTCAAGAAACTGGCCTTCATACTCCAGATAGCTCAAATCAATGGTATTACTGATTAAGAAACCATCGTCAGAAAGGAGTCTAGTGATATCCGGTCTTCTCTCTTTTCGTCTTTTGGGTGACATCATTGGATAAAGAACAACAGTCCCACTTTCATGCAATGTAACCCAGTTATTGGGAAATATTGCATCTGGACTTCCCAAATCATCTATATCATCAAAGACTATGTGATCAATGCCATGATCCATTAATATATTGCTCATATTGCTGAATTCAGAATCTACGGTTTCTCTTATTGAGCTTAAACTCGATGTTTCTTTTAGCCGATTCTGAAAATCATTCGAGGCAAGCGTCTCTTCATTACTTGAAAAGTTCTTAGGCCGAATAAGCATTAAATATTTTGAAGTTTGTTGATTCATTTAGTTAAAAAAAAACGAAGATGACTTAAGTAAATCATCTTCGTTCTTAAATATAAACTGGCGATGTCCTACTCTCACATGAGGAAACCCCATACTACCATCGGCGCTGTGCATTTTCACTTCCGAGTTCGGTATGGGATCGGGTGGTACCTACACGCTATGGTCGCCAGCAAAAAGAATTTAGCTTAATACATCACTGTAGTAAAGTTATTTGATTGTTATAAGACCAAGCCTCACGGGTAATTAGTATCAGTTAGCTTCACTCATTACTGAGCTTCCACACCTGACCTATCAACATCGTAGTCTCCGATGACCCTTCAGGGATCTCATGGATCCAGGGAAACCTAATCTTGGGATGGGCTTCCCGCTTAGATGCTTTCAGCGGTTATCCCTTCCGTACATAGCTACCCGGCAATGCCACTGGCGTGACAACCGGAACACCAGGGGTACGTCCACTCCGGTCCTCTCGTACTA
>PBDY01000024.1 GCA_002717445.1 Gammaproteobacteria bacterium
ATTATTTCACCGCAATAACAATTACTACTCATTGATTTATTCTTAATTTGTTAGGATTTGATTTCGGAGAAAAAAAACGAGGAAAAAAATGTCAAAAGAAATTGTACTAAGTGAACTTAAAAACCAATTGGGTACTCTTATTCACCAGAGTGACTGGATGGATATCACACAAGAAAAGATCGATTCATTTGCAGATGCAACAGAGGATCATCAATGGATCCATATTGACCCATCCAGAGCCGCGGAGGAGTCACCGTTTAAGGCAACCATCGCACATGGTTATTATACTTTGTCGCTCTATCCCAAACTTAGAGGCTTGGTGGATCCCACAACCCCGGTTTTTCCTGGGACAAAAAATATCATCAATTACGGCATCAATAAATTGCGTTTCCCTGGACCGGTCATCTCAGGAAGCTCAATCAGAGCAAACTGCACTCTCATCTCGGTTGAAGAGGTCAAAGGAAGCATCGAGTTGATGGAAGAGTATTCTGTTGAGGTCAAAGATCAAGATCGTCCTGCATGTGTTGCTGAATGCATCATGCGACTTTATTTCTAAATGACAAGGAGTCTTAAGCAAGAATTTCAAGACTCTGTACTTGAACTCACTATTGACCGCGAGGATGCTGGCAATGCATTAAACAATGAAATCATCGCAGGCTTGAATGATTCGTTAATGAAACACAAAGATCGATCAGACCTTAAGTGCGTGGTGATCAAAGGCTCAGGGGAAAAGTTTTTTGTCGCTGGAGGGGATCTGAAAGAACTGACTTCAGTAAGAGAAGACAATGAAACCGAAGCCATGGCATTGAATGGTCGAGCACTGCTGGATCAGATTCGATATTTCCCAGTCCCGGTCATCGCCAATATCAATGGATATGCATTGGGTGGTGGCGCAGAGTTAGCAATGGCGTGTGACTATAGAATTGCTTGTGAAACTGCCAAATTTGGCTTTATACATTCATCGCTTGGTATCACGACTGCTTGGGGTGGCATTATCGATCTCATTGACAGAATTGGAAGCAGTAAGGCGCTTTCAATTCTCATTGAAGGAAAGATGATGAATGCAAAGGATGCTTCTTTGGCCGGCATCATAGAGGAAGTGGCAGAGACTCACGAAGCATTGGAGTCAAGAATAAATGAGATCAAAAAGACATATCGCTTGGCACCAATGGATGTGATTCGTGGAATAAAATCGGTGACCTCAACACATAAGAAATCCATTCATGAACAACTCAAAAATGTGGAACTTGACTCATTTAAAAAAACTTGGATGAGCGATGAACATTGGGGGAGAATTGAAGAACTACTCTCTAAGTGATCGTCTCAATACTTTGCCTACATTTGATTTTGGAAGCTCGTCAATGAATTCAATGTCTTTTGGAACCTTGTAGCCTGTAAAATTATCCCTACAGTAGTCCATCACTTCATCGACACTTAGGCTGGGATTACTTTTCACAACAAAGAGCTTGACTGCTTCACCCGTTTTTTCGTCATCCACACCGATGCATGCAGCCTCGATGATATCGGGATGTAAACTGACAACATCTTCAATCTCATTGGGATAAACATTAAATCCTGAGACCAATATCATGTCTTTCTTTCGATCTACAATTTTAATAAACCCATCACTATTCAAAGTTCCAATATCGCCTGTTTTAAAGAAACCGTCTTCGTCAATGGCCTCCTTTGTTGCCTCTTCATTATTCCAATATCCCTGCATCACTTGTGGACCCTTGACACAAATCTCACCTGGCTCGCCTCTTCTGACTTGCTTGCCGGTTTCATCACGGATAGATATTTCGGTACTGGGCACGGGCAATCCAACAAAGCCATTGAACTTGGTTAAATATGCAGGAGACACTGAAACACTGGGTGATGTTTCTGAAAGTCCATAACCCTCGAGCAAGACATTGCCGGTGAGTTCCTGCCACCTCTCTGCGGTTGATTGTCTGCATGCAGATCCTCCGGTACCAGAGAGTTTCATAGCGTCAAAATTGACATTTTTAATATCAGGGTGATTAAGCAAACTCTCATACAGCGTGTTTACGCCATTGAAGAAGGTAAAACGCCACTTCTTAATTTCTTTAACAAATCCATCTGTGTCCCTCGGGTTTGTAATCAGGACATTCAGTCCTCCGTTCGTATAGCCAGCCAAAACCAATACCGAGAGTGAATATATATGATAGATGGGCAGTGCATTGATGTAGATGTCCCCACCCTCCTCATCAATTAAATCAAGCAACATGGCCTCAAGTTGCTCGAGACTTGCGATCACATTGCCATGCGAAAGCATCGCTCCTTTTGAAAGGCCTGTGGTTGCCCCTGTATATTGTAAAAATGCCAAATCATTGATTGATATTGGCGGCTGATCCAAGTCGGTTACTGGCCTTCCCAGCGTTGATTTGAAATCAATTTTCCCAGGCAAGGAGTATCTAGGCACCATCCTTTTTAGATATTTCATTACAAAATTCATCAATGATCCCTTAATTGGGCCCAAGAAATCCCCAATCTTAGTAATGATCACGTGTTCGATATCAGTATTCTCGATTACAGCACTCAAAACGTGTGCTGAGTTTTCAAAGATCAATATGGCTTTCGCTCCAGAATCTCTCAATTGATGCTCTAGTTCTCTTGGAGTGTAGAGCGGATTGACATTAACGACAATTAAGCCTGCACGCAATGCACCAAAAATTGCAACGGGATATTGCAATAAATTTGGCATCATCATTGCAATACGATCTCCTTTTCTAAGCCCCAATACATTTTGCAAATAGGCTGCAAATTTCCTAGATTGAGCTGAAACATCCTTGTAATTCAATGACATTCCAAAATTCACAAAAGCATCGTTTTCAGGGTAACTCGACTCAGCTTCATTCAGTAATTTGACGATCGTTTTTCTTGGATCCAACGTAATAAATTCGGGTGTACCCTCCGGGTAACTCTTCAACCATGGTTTATTTCTATTCACTGCCATTCTTTTTTGCTCCGACCCACTAATCTAACCCAGTAAGAGATTTTTTTCATCTCAATGGGCCTTATTTTTAACAATTTACTCAGTTTCTGAGTAAACTGATCGTCTATTTAAACAGCCAGTAAAGAGCTTATGGATAAATCGAGAATTCCAAATTTTTATAAGATGCCCATCGATGAGCGTCTTGATGCTGTTTTTGAGCGAGGCCTCATTTCAAAAAAAGACTACACGCTTCTGAAAAATCAGCAACAACAGCTGGATATTAAGAGTGCAGATAAAATGATCGAGAATGTAATCGGTGTGATGGGTATACCGATCGGCTTAGGCCTCAACTTTCTGATCAATGAGAAAGAATATGTCATTCCTATGGCTGTTGAGGAACCATCGATTGTTGCGGCACTGAGTGCGGCAGCAAAAATCTCAAGAGCAGGCGGTGGATTTGCAACGGAGTGCTCAGACCCAATTCTGACCGGTCAAATTCAAGTGGTTGGTATAGAGAATTTAGCGCAGGCAAGAAATGATCTTTTATCACGCAAACAAGAAATCATTGATCTTGCCAATAGCTTTCATCCTCGGATGGTTGCCAGGGGCGGAGGCGCCATTGATTTCTCGATAAAAACGTACCCAATGGAATCCTTCGAGGAAGAAATGCTTGTCTTGAATATCAATGTCAACACTCAAGATGCAATGGGAGCCAATTTGGTCAATGGCATGTGCGAGGGCATCGCACCGTTGATTGAAAGCATCACTGAAGGGAAAGTCTTTCTAAGAATCCTATCCAACTTAACGGATCAATGCATTGCTAAAGCCAAAATGAGAATCCCATTGGGCTCATTATCCAGGGCCGGCTATGACTCTGAGCAAATAAGAGATGGGATCATTATCGCTTCAGATTTTGCCAAAGCAGACCCCTATAGAGCATCAACGCACAACAAAGGCATCATGAATGGAATTGATGCTGTTGCTCTTGCAACAGGAAATGATTGGAGAGCAGTAGAAGCGGGTGCTCATGCTTATGCATCAAGACATGGAAGATACTCCTCTCTTTCTGAGTGGAAAAAAGACGACAACGGAGATCTAGTTGGTTCAATTGAAGTTCCATTAAAGGTGGGCATTGTTGGAGCACCTATCGAATCGAATCCCGCAGTGGCTCTCAATCTAAGAATCATGAATCTTGAGTCAGCCACTGAGCTATCCGGTGTCATGGCAGCCGTTGGACTTGCTCAAAACTTCTCTGCGTTAAAAGCATTATCAACCGATGGCATTCAAAAGGGTCATATGACTCTGCATGCAAGGAATGTTGTAAAAGCGGCAAATGCGCCTCATGAAATATTTGATGATGTCCTTGAAGAATTATTGGTCAGTGGCGAAATCAAAGTCTGGAAAGCCAAAGAAATCGTTCAAAATCTGACAAAAAAAGAACCGATTAAAACGGATGAATTCGATGCGGTGACCTCAGGGAAAGCGATTCTTTTAGGGGAACACTCTGTGGTTTATGGTCGTCATGCCATTGCTGTTCCTATTCCTCTGAATATTCGTGTGAAAGTTGAAAAGGCAAACGATGGTGTTCTTTTAATGATTCCATCCTGGGGGGTTGAGTATCGTTTGGATAAAAAGCCAGAAGAACGTCAATCATTCGAAAAACCTGCTGCTTTAATTTTAGAGAAAATGGATCTCAGCAATGTTGGAATGAAGATTGAAGTCTTTTCTGATATTCCACGTGGAATGGGTCTTGGAGGTTCAGCAGTCTTGGCTGTCTCCATCATTAAGGCATTGAACCAATATTTTAGAATGGAACTCTCCGAACAAGAAATCAATGCAATGGCATTTGAATCTGAAAAGATAGCACATGGAAACCCAAGCGGGATTGACAATACCATTGCAACGTATGGCCATCCTCTGATTTACAGAAAGAATGAGGATACCCTTAAAGAAAGATTGCAGATCAAAGAACCTTTTGACCTTGTTTTGGCATTTTCAAAATCGGAAGGCTTGACAGCAAAAACAGTCGCACATGTAAGAAGCCAATGGAAAAGCAATCAAGAGATGTATGAAGGTGTTTTCAATGACATTGATGCGATCGTGCTTAAAGGGATTCAAGCAATTCAGAACAATGACCTTAAACAACTTGGTGAACTCATGAACTTCAATCAAGGGCTTTTGAACACACTTCAGGTATCAACGCCCGAACTTGAAAGAATGATACATATTGCCAGAGATGCAGGAGCATTTGGTGCAAAGCTCACTGGTGGCGGTGGCGGTGGAGCAATGATTGCAGTCTCAGAGAACCCATTAGAAATCATTGAAGCTTTTGACAATGAAGGGTTTAAGGCGATTCAGTTCTCAGTGCAA
This sequence comes from Gammaproteobacteria bacterium, assembly GCA_002717445.1. Lineage (GTDB taxonomy): Bacteria > Pseudomonadota > Gammaproteobacteria > Steroidobacterales > UBA11654 > CACPJA01. The sequence continues at coordinate 5,324 of PBDY01000024.1, forward strand.
GACAGTGACTGAAAAATACATCGATGAAGCATTGATCTTGGTTGATGAAAATGACCGAGAGGTAGGATCAGCACTGAAAGAAGACTGCCATCTCGGAGATGGCCTCCTTCATAGAGCATTTTCAGTTTTTATCATCAATGACAAAAAAGAAGTGCTCATACAAAAAAGAAGTAAAGAAAAAATGCTTTGGGGTCAATTCTGGTCAAATGCATGCTGCAGCCACCCAAGGCTTGGCGAAGACATAGAAGATGCTGCACACAGAAGAGTCAAAGAAGAATTATCCATAGAGACGAATCTTGATTTTTTATTCAAGTTTAAATACCAAGAACAATTTAAGAACATCGGCAGTGAAAATGAGTTGTGTCATGTTTTCATTGGTAAATGCAATGAAAAACCCCAAATTGATCGCAGTGAAATCAGCGATTGGAAATACATAACCATTGAGAAATTGACTCAATCCATTGAAGAAAGACCAAGTGAATTTACCCCTTGGCTGAAAACAGAGTGGTCAGAAATAATTGGGACACATTCCAATCTAGTCGAGAGAATTCTTGCTGCAAAATAATGGATTAAAACTGTTCGTCTGGCATCGACATCATCGATTCAGAACCATGCATTATTGAGCTTCCAAAACTGCTCACAAGAGGCAAGAACTGTTCAATGTAATAGCTGGATGAAATGATCTTCGCATTGTAAAACTCCGAATCATCACTCTCTCTTAAACCCTTCTTAGCAGCAGTGATATTTCTCGCTGCAATCCATCCCCCAACCAAATAACCCATCATCATTACAAAATTGTAGCTGCTTGATCCGGGCAAATTTGGATCCTTTTGGAAATTCTCAAGAATAAAACTGGAAACATTTTTTGCCCGATGAATTGCTTGATTGAGTTCAGTTTTCATCTCGATGTCAATATCTGAACCCTCTATTTCAGTCTCAATCTCATTCAATAAATCATTCATTTCTGAACCGTTGTCACCGATGAACTTTCTCCCGATCAAGTCATTTGCCTGAATTCCGGTCGTGCCCTCATAGATTGTTGTAATTCTGGCATCCCTAAAGTGCTGCGCAGCACCGGTTTCTTCTACATAACCCATTCCACCGTGGATTTGAAGAGCAATGGATGTGATGTCTTGACACAATTCGCTACACCAAGCCTTTGTAATGGGAGTAAGAAGGTCTGCTCGCTTAATATGCTCTGGTTGTGATTCTGCGAGATCGCATTCAAAAGTGTTTTCATAAACCATGACCCTCATGATTTCGATCAATGATTTCATAGTGAGCAGCATTCGTCTTACATCAGGATGATTAATGATGGCGACCCGAGATTCGCTTGATTGGGTTTTTCCCTGGATTCTGTCTTTTGCATAGTTAACGGCTTGTTGGTAGGCTCTTTCTGCGATTGCAACACTCTCACACGCTACTCCAATTCTTGCATCATTCATCATTGTAAACATACAGGCCAGTCCTTGGTTAGGCTCACCAATAAGAAATCCTTCGGCTTCCTCAAAGCTCATCACACAGGTCGCACAACCATGGATGCCAAGCTTATGTTCAACTGAGACGGCCTTTAATGTATTTCGCTCCCCCAGGGTTCGGTCTTCATTGAGTTTAATTTTCGGCACCAAGAATAAAGAAATTCCTTTTACGCCATCAGGCGCATCGGGCAGTCTTGCTAAAACTAGGTGGATAATATTTTCAGACAGGCTATGCTCGCCCCAAGTAATGAAGATTTTTTGACCCGTAATTTTGTAACAATCACCATTCGGCACCGCAACTGTATTCATGACTGAAAGATCCGATCCTGCTTGAGGCTCTGTCAGGTTCATGGTTCCCGTAAATTTTCCAGATATTAGTTTCTCCAAGTAAAGGTCTTTAAGTTCTTCGCTTGCATGAGCATCGACAGCTCTAATTGCTGAGTTAGTTAGAAGAACCAAGTGCGCCCATGAAAAATTGGCAGCCATAACCATTTCGTTCACTGGCATTGAGATTGATGCTGGCATGCCTTGACCACCGTATTCAGGGTTGCAGCTCAATGTTGGCCATCCACCATCTATATAGGCATCGAAAGCCTCGGCATATCCTTTAGGGACAGTGACTTCGCCGTCTTTTATGGAAACACCAATCCTATCGCCATCTTTATTGGTGGGCGCTATAATTTCCGAAGCTATTTCTGATGCGCTGTCGTATACGGTTTCAAGAAACTCACGGTCAAAATCCTCAAAGCCAGGGTTTGACTCTAAATCTTTCTTGCCAACAACTTCTCTGAGGGCAAACATCATATCTTTTACGGGTGGATGATAGCGATCCATATTAGGCTCTTTCTTTTATCCAAGGCAACTCAACGAGCTCTGCTTTTAGCTCATCATTAGGTGTATGTATATCGACTGATTTGCCCACATGAGCATGCTCTATGTCTAGAATGATGTAACATATGTTTTTTTTGAATCTAGGAGAGAAAACTGCAGACATCATCGAGCCTACTACTTCTCCATTAATAGAAACATCTAGATTCTCTTCATTAAAGAACTCCATTTTTGGTCCTGCAATCTCAGCGCCCATTAATTTCTTTGTGATGCCCTTCTGTCTAATATTCTTGAGTGCTTCTTTGCCGATAAAATCATCTTCTTGGTCAAGGTCTATCATCCAGTCCAAACCCACTTCGAATGGATTATTGTCTCTATGCATATCTGCACCAAAACTAAGAATGCCTGCCTCCAGTCTAAATATTTGATTTGGGGTTCCAGGGGAGATATTTAGGCCTTTGCCCGCCTCCCAAAGCATTTCCCATAGTTCATTTCCTTTGCTGCCGTCTTGAAGAAAAATCTCGTAACACCTTTCTCTGCTGTATCCCATTCTTGCTATTACCATAGGTATTCCAGCATGATTGACTGCCTTGAATTTATAGAATGCAAGCTCCTCTATCCATTCGCCAAATACCTTGCACATGAGTTCGGTTGATTTCGGCCCCTGAATTTGCAAAGGAGAGACATCTGGCTCTAAAATCTCTGCATCGTAACCTTTACCCGAGGCTACTCCTTGAGTCCACAAAAGTGCATCGCTGTCTGAAAGTGAGAACCAAAAATGATCCTCTGCCAGTTTAAGCATTACTGGATCATTGATGAAGCCGCCTTCAAAATCGAGCAGTGGAGCGTACATTGCTTGTCCAACATTGCACTTTTTGATGTCACGAGGTGTTATGTATTGTGCTAATTTGGAGGCATCTGGCCCCTTGATTTCTACTTGCCTTTCCACTCCGACATCCCAAAGCTGAACACCTTTGAGCAGATTCTCATAATCCTTTTCTGGGCCCTCAAAAACAATGGGCATATACATGTGATTGTATATAGTAAAAGCTGAGGCTCCATACTTCATGGTTGAATCAAAATATGGGGACTTTCTGACCCTTGGGCTGATTACTATTTTTGATGTCTGATACATAATTTTTCCGACTTAATGATTCACCATTTTTTGACCTGATATCATACTCAATATTCGTCAGAAATGGAAAATAGGGTTTTGCGAATTCAAAAGAGTCTGTTTTTAAATTATCCTAGACTAATTATTGTTTTTGCCTAGACTAATATTCATTCAATTCAAGGATCAAAAAATCTTTATCAAAAAAGACAATATAGATTGGACCAATTTCATACTGACTGTCTTGGTATCTTTATCTATTCTGGTGCCGATGTTTATCGCCCCAGCTGCTACCAATGAATATCTCAACTCTGCATATGATTACATTGCAAGCACTATTGGGGGTGTCTATTTAGTCATGGGCCTTCTAACACTCATATTTCTTTTGTTTTTGGCATTCAGTAACTATGGAAATATAAAACTTGGAAAAGATAATGAAGAACCTGAATACGGTACTTTTGGTTGGTCTTCTATGCTTTTCTGTGCTGGCATAGGGGCTTCACTGGTCCTTTATGGGTCAACCGAATGGGTGGATTATTTCCTAAAACCACCATTCAATGCTTTGCCGGGGTCAGAAGAATCAATCGCATGGGCATCCACATATGGCATGTTTCATTGGGGCATTACTGGCTGGGCAATATATTGCTTCCCAGCAGTCGCGATTGGTTACAGCTACCATGTTAAGGGCGCTTCGAGTCTTAAAGCCAGTACTGGCTGTGAAGCACTATTTGGCAGCAGTGAAAATACTTTTTTAGCGAGGTTGATTGACCTCGTATATATGATTGCACTAGTAGGCGTTTTGGGTGCAGGATTAGGCCTTACATCACCCGTTGTAAGTGCAACCATTACTGAATTTTTCTCAATTGAGCAAAGCCTGATTGTAACCATATCCTGCCTGCTGCTTTGCTTGGTCATTTATTCGATCAGTACTTATTTTGGCCTTGAGAAAGGGATCCAGAAATTGAGTAAGTTTTGTGCCTATTTAGCATTCTTGGTATTGATTTATATTCTGATCTTTGGTCCAACTTCCTATATCTTAAATTCCTCCTTCCAGAGTGTTCTGTTTATGGGTGAGAATTTTCTCAAGATGAGTTTAGGCCCGCCACCCTTTGGCAAGTCAGAATTCTCAAAAGCATGGACGATATTTATGTGGGCATGGTTTTTTGGTCTCGGTCCATTCGTCGGAATATTTATTGCAAGAATTTCTAGAGGCCGAACAATTAGGTCTATGATACTTGGGGCACTTGGATTTGGCACAATGGGAACATCTCTATTCTTCATGATTATGGGAAACAATGCCATTTACTTAGAAACGAATGGCTTAATGCCCATTATAGATATCTGGACAAATGAAAGTCCTGCTGTAATGGTATCAAGAAGCATTTCGGGAATGGTCCTGGGCAAATGGATATTGCCGCTTGTTGGTATTTTTTGCTTGGTTTTTATGGCAACAACTTTTGATTCAGGCGCTTACACATTGGCCTCATCAGCAACTAAGAAAATGAAAGCTGGGGAAGATCCAGATGCCTGGAATAGGATATTTTGGGCTTTCTTCATTGCACTCCTTCCCTTTGCTCTTCTGATCGGTGTAGCAGACTCGCCAGACCTTCAGGGAATTGATAAGCTCAAACCATTTCAAACAATTGTTCTACTTATCTCACCTCCCCTTCTTGTTGTGTATATAATCATGGGCATTGGCCTTATTAAAAATCTCATATCAAAGGGATAATGAATATGACTGAAGAATATCTAAAACTCAGAGATGTCCTCGGCTCTGGCGAATTTGCAATTACTGCAGAGATTCCTGCACCTGTGAGTGCATCGTCAACCGAGATGGAAGAGAAGATAAAAATTCTCAAAGGTTCTGTGCATGCAATCAATGTGACAGATAACCCAGGCGCAACCGCACACATGTCAAGTTTTGCAGGGTCTGCCATTGTAAGGAATCAGGGGATTGACCCGATACTTCAAATCACCTGTCGGGATAGAAATCGTTTGGCAATCCAAAGTGACTTGATGGGCGCGTCTGCTTTGGGCATAGACAATGTCCTCACCCTTGCTGGTGACCCTGTAAAAAATGGCGACCAGAAGGATGCGAAACCTGTTTTTGATATCAATTCTAAAACCATGCTTTCTATTATGGATGTGATGAATAATGACGGAGTAACCATGTCTGGAAAAGAGCTTCAAACAAAATCGAGTTTTTTCCCGGGTGGTGCAGCAATCGTCCATGAGCCAAAAGATAATTGGGACCCCAAAGCACTCAGTGAGAAAGCATCTTTTGGGGCTAAATTTATTCAGACCCAATTTTGTTACGATGCTGAACTTGTAAAAAGATACATGCAAAGAATCGTTGATGCTGGCCTATCAGAAAAAATGTATTTTATTATTGGGATTGGGCCTTTAAGAAGTGAGAAATCTGCCAAATGGATGAAAGACAAATTATTTGGAACGGTCATGCCAGAATCTGTAATCAAAAGAATGGAGGAATCCAATGACCAGATTCAAGAAGGGGCAGATATTTGTGCCGAGTTAATAGAGTCATTTAAGGAAATTGAGGGCGTTCATGGAGCCCACCTGATGGCACCCAGAAATCTATCGGCAATACCCAGAACAGTTGAACGATCTGGAATAGTTATTTAATGTAATTCGAGAGTAAGTCCCTGAATTGATAATACATCATCCCAATAGCCATGGCAGGACTGGAAAACCACTTCCCTCCTGGAAGCTGCACGTGTGGAACTCTATTTAGTATATTCAGAGATTTGTCTTCATTAACAATGCCATTTGAAATAATCTCTGCAGCGGCATGGGTTGGTGCCACGCCATGTCCTGAGTAACCTTGTGCATAAAATATATTCCGATCTAGCTTGCCCAATTGAGGAATTCTGTTCATTGTTACAGCAACATTGCCTGACCAAGCATAATCAATTTTCAAATTTTCAAGGGAAGGGAATACTTTCAACATCCTATTCCTGATGTGCTTCCGGATTCCTGCATCATCGGGCTCTGCGCCACTGTAGTTGTATCGACCTCCGAACAGCATCCTTCTATCAGATGAAAGGCGATAGTAGTCAAGAATGGTGTTCAGATCACAAACTGCCATGTCTGAGGGGAGAGTTTCATTGATCATCTTATCGTTTAGTGGTTCTGTTGCAATAATGCAGCTGCTTGCGGGGAATATCATCCTCCTCAGTTTTTTCTGCAAATTTCCAATATATGCATTTCCAGCCAGAACAAGATTTTCTGCTTTTATTGAGCCTTCTTTTGTATGGATCGTAACTGTCTCCCCTGCTTCGAATGAGAGAGCTTTGGTTTGTTCATAAATTTTTACGCCTAAACTTTTTGCAGCCTGAGCCTCACCCAGACAAAGATTCAATGGGTGCAAATGACCACTGCCAGAATCTATGAGCCCTCCTATATATCGATCCGATATGACATGATCTTTTAAGCTGCTCTCTTCAACGATCGAAAGTTGATGCTTGTAACCTTTCGTTTGCCAATCCTCTTTGCGCTCTATTAATTCTCTCATCTGAGAGGCATTCATTGCGACTTCAATAAATCCCTCCTTTAGGTCGCATGAAATTCCATATTGATTGACCCTTTGTCTAACAATATCTGTTGCCACTGCTCCAATCTTCCATATTTGGTGCGCTTCTTCGGAAGATAAATGTTTTGAGAAGTAATCACTAAAGGTAAAGCCAGATATTAGCTGTCCCCCATTTCTTCCGCTGGCTCCCCAGCCAATTTTCTCTGACTCAATTAAAACAACATCGTAGTTTTTCTCTGCAAGACTTATTGCAGTATTGAGTCCAGTAAATCCACCTCCTATGACACAAACATGAGTCTTTATATCTGAGCTTAATGACTCAAAATGTGACTTTTGATTCACTGAAGCAGCATAGTAAGAGCTAACGTGTGGCATTTATATCTGGGAAGTTAAATATTTAATAAAAGATTATAATATCTTAAAACTGCCTAATCATTAGAAAAGGTTAAACATAAAACTCTTTTTTTTATGGAAAAATATCTCAAAAAACATTAGAGTCTGGTAATAACACTGATTTAAGCCTAATTGCAGGTGTATACAAATGCTAAAAAGGCAGTTCATTTTAAATGACTGACCTCTTAGCTTTTCAAGACAAGAGGTTTTTTTTATGACATTAAAAGTTTCATTTGAGTTTTTTCCACCACAAACAGACTTAATGGAAGAAAGACTAAAGACCAATGTTCAAAAACTCATTGGCTTAAGACCCAGTTTTGTGTCAATAACTTATGGCGCTGGAGGATCTACCAGAGAAAAAACACATAGTGTGATAAAAAAAATCATGACTCAAACGCCTCTGAATGTTGCGGCACATTTGACGTGTGTCGATGCGAGCAAGAATGAGACAAAGAAAGTTATCAAAGATTATTTAGATATTGGAGTAAGGCATATTGTTGCTTTGAGGGGTGATATAAAGGATTTAAATGCTTTTGAACCACATCCAGAAGGATTTAGAAACTCTATTGAATTGATTGAATACATTAAATCTAGAGCCAACATAACTGTTTCAATAAGTGGCTATCCAGAACCTCACCCAGAATCAAAAGGCTATCAATCAGATATTGATTTTCTAAGGGCTAAAATTGATTCAGGAGCAGATCAGATTATTACGCAGTTTTGCCTGAATACTGATTATTATTTAAGGTACAGGGATCAGTTAGACAAAGAAGGGTTCACCGCCCCTATTATCCCGGGAATTATGCTAATAAAAAAATTTAGAGGAATTGAAAAGATGTCTAAAAAAATTGGTGTTGAAGTCCCCGCTGAGATTTTAAACATAATAGAAAAAAATTTAACCGCAGATGAAGAAAAGAATGCAGCAGAAGAATTTGCTATTGATCAATGTGAGAAGCTCAGGAAGAATGGCTTTGAAAACCTTCATTTCTATACATTGAATGAATCAGAAATAATGATTGCTATTGCTAATAAACTTGGATTTGAAAACCATGCAAACTGAAAAAATTATAAATTTATTAAATGAAAAAGGTTACCTTCTTGCAGATGGTGCAACGGGTACCAACCTATTTGATATGGGCCTTGAATCTGGATATCCTCCGGAACTATGGAACGATGAAAAGCCTGAATTAGTTTCAAGCAATCATAAGAATTTTATAGAAGCTGGCTCTGACATCATTCTTACTAATTCCTTTGGAGCAAATAAATATCGACTGGCACTTCATAATTGTGAACATCGAGTAAAAGAGATCAATATTGCAGCTGGGAGGATTGCGAGAGAGAATGCTGATTCATCTGGAAGAACGGTGCTGGTCGCTGGCTCAATCGGACCTACAGGTGAAATACTGCAACCAATAGGACCGCTAGCTATCCAGGATGCTGTTTCTGCCTTTACGGATCAAGCTATGGCCTTAAAAAAAGGTGGGTGTGACATGCTTTGGATAGAGACAATGTCTTCAGTTGAGGAAATGGATGCAGCCATTAAAGCCGCACAAAAAACTGATTTACCAACGATATGCACTTTTAGTTTTGATACACATGGTAAATCTATGATGGGTCTTGAGCCAAAAGAGTTGGCTATACTTGCAGACAAAAACAAACCCGCTGTCATTGGATATGGTGCAAATTGCGGAATTGGGGCTTCAGAGCTTATTGGGTCAATAATGTGCTTCAACCAGTCAATAATAAACGATGATCAATTAATTGTGGCGAAAGGAAATTGTGGAATTCCAGAATTCAAAGGCACTGAGATTGAATACTCTGGGACACCAGAGATGATGGCTAAATATGCATTGTATGCTAGAAGCTTAGGCGCGAAAATCATTGGGGGATGCTGCGGCACAACACATGTTCATGTGAAAGCAATGTCTGAAGCATTGAGCGGTGATTCAGAGGATACGAATTTTGAGTTAAATAAGGTAATTGAAGATCTCGGTGAGATGACAAAAGGCAACATTCAAATGATAAATAATTACCTAAACCCAAACACAACTCCTGAGAAGCCCGAAAGAAAAAGACGAAGAAGGAGAAGGAGTGCTTAGCTTCTTGTTTGAATTTAATCAATAATGAAACTCTTCAGATGATTCTGATCAACCATTTCTTCAAGGAATAAAAAGATGAGAGATAAAGAAGATATTCTCATCATCGGATGCGGCGCCATAGCTCACGAGATTAATGAAATCATTAAACTGAACAACTGGAAAAACTTTACCCTTCAGTGCTTGAACGCTGATCTTCATAACAGACCAAAAGAACTCCCAAAAAAAATCAAAGAGGCCATTGAGTCGCATCTTAAGGACTACTCAAAAATATTTCTGGCTTATGCAGATTGCGGTACCGGTGGATTGATTGATTCAATGTTAAAAGATTATGACATCGAACGATTAGACGGTGCGCATTGTTACGAATTCTATGCTGGATCAAAAACGTTTAAAGAGTTGAGCAATAGAGAAATCGGAACATTCTATCTTACAGATTTCTTGGTTAAGAATTTTGAACGTCTTGTGATTGATGGTCTTGGTATTTCACAACACCCTCATTTAAGAGATGAGTATTTCAAGAATTACAAAAATGTTGTCTATCTTGCGCAGAAACCAAATAATGATCTAGAGTTGAAAGCCAAGGCTTGTGCTGATTATCTGAATCTTGATTTTACGATTCACTATACTGGTTTAGAAAATATTGAAAACCAACTGAATAAGGCAATAAAATAGATGGGCAAACTAATTAAAGTATATTGGCGCGATATCCCCTCTCATATAATCTTTAAAACAAAATCTGGGAAATTCAAAAAACAAATGAGCCCAAGATTTGCAGAAGCAATCGATAGGGCTGCAATGCGAGCTGGGAAAGGTTCAAGCGATGCTTATATGGCAGATTGGAGAAGAGATATCAAAAATATTAAAACGGGCGATCCTCAATCTATGGTTGATCGAGAGATTGAATTGCTAGAAACAATGTTTTCAGATGACCTGCTTGAAAAAACAGTAAAATCAAAGGGCATCAAGGAAAAATAAGGAAGAATATGACAAAAACAATTATAAGTTCTGATCGAAAAGAAATAACGATAGGCTCAGGAAACCCCTTTGTTGTAATAGGAGAAAGAATCAATCCCACAGGGAGAAAACTCCTGACCGAGGAAATGAAAGCAGGAAACCTTGATCGCGTTCTTAATGATGCTCAAGAACAAGTTCTTGCCGGAGCTCAAATGTTAGATGTGAATGCGGGAGTGCCTTTGGCGGATGAGCCAAAGATTCTTGCAGACAGCATCAAGCTTATCCAAGATAATTTTGATACACCGTTATGCATTGATTCATCCATAATTGATGCTTTGAAATCTGGCCTTGAGGCTTATAAAGGCAAAGCTCTTTTGAACTCAGTAACAGGCGAAGAAGAAAGACTGGAAGTAGTGCTGCCACTCGTTAAAAAGTATGGCTGTGCTGTGATCGGAATTTCCAATGATGACACTGGAATATCTGAAGACATTAATGTGCGATACGCAGTTGCAAAGAAAATAGTCGAAAGAGCAATGGATTACGGAATTCCAAAAGAAGATGTCGTTATAGATCCTTTGGTTATGCCAATTGGTGCCATCAACTCAGCAGGACAACAAGTGATGGAACTCATCAAGATGCTGCAAAATGACTTGGGAGTAAATACAACTTGTGGCGCTTCAAACCTAAGTTTTGGGTTGCCGAATAGGCTTGGTCTTAATACAGCGTTTATTGCCATGGCTATTGGTGCGGGGATGACCAGTGCAATCACAAATCCACTTGAGAAAGAAATTATGCAGTCTGTGAGAGGAGCAAATGTGGTGATGGGCAATGATCCAGAATGCAGAGACTGGATAGCAGGTTACCGAGAGCCCAGTTCTAAGTCGAAAAGAACCCGAAGAAGAAGGTCAAAGCGCTAAATCAATAGCCATGGCTGAACAAGATCAGTTTCAGATAATCTTTACGCCTTCTGGCAAAAGAGGCGTCTTTCAGGTGGGGACAACAATATTAGATGCTTCAAGAAGCCTGGGTGTCGATCTCGATTCTGTGTGTGGAGGCCGAGCAATTTGTGGAAGGTGCCAGATTCAACCGACTGAAGGCGAATTCGCGAAACATGGCATTCACTCAAGTTTCAAAAACCTTAATCAATTAACCGAATCAGAAATCAAATACTCAAACCGAAAAGGATTGGAAGAGTCAAGAAGGCTTGGTTGTCAGACAATCATTTCTGGTGATGTCGTCATAGACATTCCCGAGGAAAGTCAACTTCACAAACAAGTCGTCAGAAAAGACTTTGAAGCGACATCGGTAACCATCAACCCTTTATCGAGACTTCATCTTATTGATACAAGTGAATCATCGATTGATTCAAATGAACATCTTGAGCAATTGATTATTGAGAAACTAAAACATGATTGGGGAATTAGTATCGATCAAATTCTTTCAAACGATTTTGATTACAAATCATTTCTTGAGGTTAAGGATATAACCATTGCTGTCAGAGAGAACACACAGATAGTTGATTTTTGGCCAGGATTGGTTGAAAAGATATACGGCGCATCTATCGACATTGGGTCAACCACAATAGCGGTTAATCTCAGTGATATCCAAACTGGTGAGGTATTGGCATCCGAAGGCTCAATGAATCCACAAATAAGATTTGGGGAGGATTTAATGAGCCGTGTTTCTTATTGCATGCTTAATCCCGGATCTGAAGAAAAATTGACTCAAGCGGTAAGAGAAGCAATCAAAGGTTTGATCTTAAAGGCCTGTGATAAAAATCAAATAGATCCGATACATATTCTTGAAGCAACCGTTGTTGGGAATCCAGTCATGCATCACTTATTTCTTGGGTATGACCCAGTCCCATTGGGTGTAGCACCATTTAAACTCAAGACAGCTAAGGCAGTTATTGAGTTGTCAAAGAATCTTCATATAGGGATCAATGATAATGCATCGGTTTACACCCTTCCATGCCTTGCTGGCCATGTTGGAGCAGACGCTGCTGCAGTGATATTGACAGAAAAACCTTATCAACAGGACTCATATAGCTTGATCGTGGATGTGGGAACAAATGCCGAAATCGTGGTTGGCAATAAAGATAAAGTTCTTGCCGCATCAAGCCCCACTGGGCCTGCATTTGAGGGGGCACAAATTAATTCTGGCCAGAGAGCAGCGCCTGGAGCAATAGAAAGAGTCAGAATTGACCACCAAACACTTGTTGCCAAGGTTAAAGTGATTGGCTCTGACCTATGGTCTGATGAGGAAGGGTTTGAAAAAGAGACCGAAAACATAGGCGTTACTGGAATTTGCGGATCAGGAATAATAGAAGCCATTGTTGAAATGTTTCTGTCTGAAATCGTTTCTGCCGGAGGGCTGATTCAGCAAAAGAATAAAACGTTGAACGATCGAATCTTTAAAGATGGTCGAACTTTTTCATACTTATTGTTTGAAGGAAATCAAAAAATAATTATCACACAAAATGATATACGTGCAATCCAACTGGCAAAAGCTGCGCTCTATGCTGGCGCTAAACTTCTCATGGATAAAATCGGAATCGAACAAGTGGATAAGATTAGATTTGCTGGAGCATTTGGGAGCCACATCGATGTCAAATATGCCATGGCTCTTGGGTTAATACCGAACTGTATACTCCACGAAGTAACTTCAGCTGGGAATGCGGCAAGCACTGGTGCCAGAATTGCTTTACTTGACTCAAAGAGTCGAAAAGAAATTGAGGATGAAGTGACAAAAATAAAAAAAATTGAGACCGCAACGGAGCCTCTTTTTCAAGACTATTTTGTGAATGCTATGTCAATACCGCACAAGCATGATGATTTTTCAGAAGTCAAAAAGATATTTAAATTTCCCGAACCAAGCAGAGATAATCTTAAAATCCGATCAAAACGAAGAAAATGATTTATATCAATTCATCAATCATTGAATTCTTATAGGATTTAGAGACAAAAAAACAATCGCCCTTGGATTCATTTAAGCTTAAACAAGCCTTGAATTTGTGATAGATTCATAGCGAATTTATGGAATGCCATGAAAAATATTGAAAATTTATTAAGTCAACATCAAGAGGATTGGTCACTGGATCAGGAATTTTATAAAGATCAATCCATCTTTAACCTAGAAAAGAAAAAAATACTCTTCAACAGCTGGATCTTTACTGGGCATGAGTCTCAGATTCCAAATAAGGGGGATTACTTCTTATATAAGTTGCTCGAAGAAGAAATCATAATCTTAAGGAATAAAGAAAATGAAATTAAAGCCTTCTTTAATGTTTGTCGCCATAGAGGTTCTAGAATATGCCTAAATGAAGGCGGCAATGTAAAACGCTTAACGTGCCCCTATCACAGCTGGACATTTAACCTAGATGGAAAACTTCTTGCTGCAAAGAGTTTGAGGGATGGAATCGATAAAGCGACTCTCAATCTTCACCCTTGTAATATAGAGGTTATTGCTGGAATGTTATTCATAAATCTATCGGATGACCCCCAATCACTTGATAACTTAAGAAGAGATCTTAAAGAACCATTTGACATGTTTGGGTTTACAGACATGAAAATTGCGGCACATAAAAACTATCCCATTGCTTCCAACTGGAAGCTTGCAGTGGAAAACTATCAAGAGTGCTATCACTGTGCTCCGTCCCATCCGGAATACTCCCTGTCTCATACTCTCAAGATTGAAGACGAGCCTGGCTTTGACGAGGCGCAAGAAAAAATGAGAAGCAATTTAGAGAGCTGCGGATTGAAAGACATAGAAGTTGACAAAGACTTTTCAAATAAAGACAAAGATCAAGAGCAGTATGCTTACTCAAGATATGCGCTCTTTGATGGTTATATCACTGGCAGTGAAGATGGCAAACCGCTTGCGCCTCTATTGGGCAATATTAAAGACTTTAACCAAGGGTGTTCTGACTTTAATCTTGGACCAGTGAGCTATTTTCTTGCATATTGCGATCACGTTGTGGGTTATGTATTTACACCAACAAGTTTGGATAAATGCCAGTGTGATGTTTACTGGCTTGTCAATAAAGATGCTGAAGAAGGCAAAGATTATGACATGGAAAAACTCATGTGGCTTTGGGATGTGACGACATATGCTGATGAGACCATCATCGTCAATAACCAAAAAGGCGTGGACTCATTCAAATATGAACCCGGGCCTTACACAGACAAAGAGAAAAGTGCACGCAGTTTCATCAAATGGTATCTGAATGAGCTCAGGTAGAGTGTTTTATAGCCTCTGACTATGCCAATCGATGTGATCTTGAATGAAGGTCGCGATGAAAAAATAACTATGATCGTATCCAGGCTGCATTCTTAGATCCAGACCAACATTTTGTTCCTTACACGCATTCGCAAAGACTTCTGGTTTTAGCTGTTCTGCTAAAAATTCATCTTCCTCGCCTTGATCGATCAAAATCTCTGATGGCCATCCTTGGCTTTCAATGAGACTGCAAGCATCGTAGTCATCCCATGAAGACTCATCGCTCCCTAAATATTTTGTGAATGCCTTTTCTCCCCAAGGGATCTTTGTTGGATTACAGATTGGAGAAAATGCTGAAACAGATTTGAAAATGTCTGGGTTCTTAATGGCAATGGTCAATGCCCCATGACCGCCCATTGAATGCCCAGATATGCCCAGACGATCAGCATCAACCGGAAAATGATCTTCAATGATTTCAACCAACTCATCTACGATATAGCTGTACATTTTGTAGTTTTTTGCCCAAGGATTCTCAGTTGCATTGAGATAAAAACCGGCACCTTGTGCAAAATCATAATTTGGATCATCAGGAACGTCCTCGCCTCTCGGGCTGGTGTCGGGAGAAACAATAATCATATTGTGCTCAGAGGCATATCTTTGAACGCCGGACTTTACTCTGAAATTTTCTTCAGTGCATGTCAAGCCAGACAGCCAGATCAATGTTTTTTGTTTATGCCCTTCTGGATTATCTGGAAGATATATTGAAAATGTCATTTTGCATGATGTTGCCGATGAGTCATGTGACCAAACTTCATGAACCCCCTTAAAAATTCGATTTGATGAAACTTTCTCCATTCCTCACTCCACTCTCTTTCCAAAAATTGATAACAAAATAAATATGGAACATAGTCCTGCTGGGATCATGATCAATGGCGAAACACCATATCCAGTGGGAACGGTTCCCAGAAGTAATGCGATCGTGCCTACGCTCAAAGCATAGGGAAGTTGGGTTGAAACATGGTCAATGTGATTACAGCCAGACGCCATGGATGACATAATTGTGGTGTCTGATATGGGTGAACAATGATCGCCCCAAACTGCTCCGCAAATCACACATGCAACCGACGAATAAATAATATGAATGTGGTCCATGTCCGCAACACCATTTATAAACATGATTTGCCAAGCCAGAGGTATCACAATGGGATAAAAGATTCCCATTGTTCCCCAGCTTGAGCCTGTAGCAAAAGCGGTCGCAGCTGACAAAAGGAAAATCACCGCTGGAATCAATGGAACGGGTAACAATTCGCCCAATATTGAAACCAAATAGTTTGCGGTTTGTAAAATCTCGGTCGTTTGAGCCAAAGACCATGCCAAAATTAGGACAATAATCGCAAAAATCATAAATTTCACGCCCTCATACCAAGCTTGCACCGTTTCTTCCAAAGATAAAATACGTTGAAGAATCGTCAGCATAAAGCCCGTCATGACGCCCACTAATGAACCCCATAGCAATGCAGTGTAAGCATCTGCAGAGCCGATGATGTCTTGAACATTCTCTCCCTCACCAGTCGTGTAAAGTCCTGCAATTGTAGCCAGAATAAACATTAAGATTGGAATGAATGCATTGTAGGCTCTTGCTTTGGATGGATCTTTTGGTTCAAGCTGTTTTGTTTCATCGTCATTTGTATACCCCTTACTTTTTTTCTCAATAGACGGGTCATTGCCGGAACGAGCAGCAACTTCATACTGATACATCTTTCCAAAGTCTTTTCCTGTGCCTGCCACTAAGAAAACAAACAACAGCATAAATAAAGGATAGAAACTGTAGAGTATTGAATTGAGATATAAGGAATATGCGGATTGCTCAATTTCACTGATTTGACTCACAGAAATTTCGATCATTCCAACCTGATATCCAACCCATGTAGTGATCAATGCAACACAAGCAATTGGTGCTGCGGTTGCATCGACTAAGAATGCGAGCTTCGCTCTTGAGATTTTGAGACTATCCGTAACCTTCCTCATGGTATTGCCAACCACAAGTGTATTGGCATAATCGTCAAAAAAAATGGCAACTCCCAGAGATGAAGTTGCCAACTGAGCTCGATTGGAGGAATTCACAAAGCCGGATAAATTATTTACGATGCCTTGCATGCCACCATTTTTAGATATGATCCCAACAAGACCACCAATCATGAGGCTGAAAATGATGATTGCAGCATGATCGGGGTTGGCCAATGCATCTTTGACATATACAGAAGTGATATTTAGCAGGCTCTCTAAAACAGAATCGAATTTAAATCCCGTAATTGCAAATGATCCAATCCAAACACCTAAAAAGAGTGCTGGAACAACGCTTCTGAAAACTAAAGCCATAAGAATTGAGATCAAAGGCGGCATTAGTGAAACCCACCCGGGAAGCACGTTGATGCTTGTTTGACTTACAACATTGGCATCCAGTATAAGTTTAGCCGAGTCCGATGAAGCTTTTGTGAATCTCAAAAAT
Organism: Gammaproteobacteria bacterium; assembly: GCA_002717445.1. Classification (GTDB taxonomy): domain Bacteria; phylum Pseudomonadota; class Gammaproteobacteria; order Steroidobacterales; family UBA11654; genus CACPJA01. The sequence goes on from PBDY01000024.1 coordinate 22,464, forward strand.
TCAAATTCGATGTCTTCTCCTGAGTTGCAACGAGATGGCTCGATCAAATTCTCTTCCACTTCGAGTCTATAATCACAGACTCGTTCAGAATCGTGGCCTGATACTGATATTGAAAAAGATACATCTGTTAAAACAACCGATGGGGCTGATAAATCTGGATTTGCATAAAGATTGCTTGCGGCAAATACGGTAAAAAAAATTGAAAGCACTGATTTTCTGATCACTGTTTATTTCTATCTTTGTAAAGATAGCCCTCCTTAATTACGTACTGTATGTCTTCAAGACTTCTAATATCGGTCAATGGATTATTACTTACCGCGATAATATCTGCAAAGAATCCTTCTTTGACTCTCCCTATTTCTTGATCCATTCCTAGAACTTCAGCAGCTCTGACTGTGGCCGCTTGAATGGCTTCAAGATTAGTCATTCCATATTTAGTCATGTAACTAAATTGCTTTGCATTCTGTCCATGAGGATAAACTCCGGCATCGGTTCCAAAAACAATTTTCACCCCAGCCTCATGAGCTTTCTTAAAATTCAGCCTTTGTATCTCTGTGGTTTCTCTATTCTTTTGTAAAAACTCTTCTGGCATGCCATCCGTCAGACCCATTTCGTTGATATAGTCTCCGTTGTAAACATCCATTGTCAGTGAAACGTGATTTTTCTTTGCAAGCTCAATCCCCTCGTCATCAATTAGCGATGCATGCTCAATGCTATCAACGCCTGACAATATGGCCTGCTTGATTGATAGCGCCCCATGCGCATGAGCGGTCACTCTTGTCCCTGTCTTCTTAGCCTCCTCAACCACGGCTGAAATTTCCTCAGGGGTCATTTCCGGGCTGCCAGGCAAACTTCCGTATGCGAGCACTGCGCCTGAAGCAATGAGTTTGATGTGATCAGCGCCTCCCTCTATCGCTTGTTTTGCTCTTTCGCGAAACGCATCCGCCCCTCTGGCAACACCCATTCTGATGTGATCAGGAACATCGCCTTTATAACCAGGCACTGCTACCTCTCCTCCACCTCCTGGAATGGTTAAATAGTAGCCAGCCACCTTCATTCTGGGTCCAGGCGTTTTCTTTTCTTCTATCTCATCCCTAAGCTTTTTATCCGTCCAAGCGATATAGACGCCAACATCACGGACTGTGGTAAAGCCAGCCATGAGAGTAATGCGTGCATTTTCTCTACCAATTTTCAGCTGCTCTTCTTGCGATATGGAATAAAACTCAATGAGATCTCCTGAAACATCCTCAGAAAGGTGGGTGTGCATATCAATAAGCGCCGGCAAGCAATACTGATCGGACAGATCCAAACTGCTCTTTTTTAGAGCCTTACTTACTTTGGCATAAGTGCCCAGTTCTCTTATCTTCCCAGAGGCTTGATCGACTTTAATTAAGGCATTTTTGGTCCAGCTTCCAGTTGCTGTATTCAATAATTTGCCACAGTAAACCTCCGTAACATTCTGAGACTGCACAGATGACGCAAAAAGGATAAAAAGCAATGCCGAAAAATAGTTGTGTTTATTTCTTTTCATATTTAAAAACGTTGATTAAACCTCTGCTCAGAAATTATATATGGATTACAATAAGGTATGCATAAGTTACCTACTATCATAGCAAGTTCTGTTGTCAGAGGAAGCCAGCAAGGCGAAAGTCATGGGGGCATTTATCTTGTGGATTTTCAGAAAAAAGAGGCGAACTTGGTTGTTGATTGGGACGATTCAGGCATAGATTTTACAGGCAGAGGTTGGGATAGAGGCTTAAGAGGCATCGAATTCAGAACGGATGAGATCTATATTGCGGCGAGCGATGAGATTTTTGTCTATGATCGTAATTTTCAAGTTAAAAGATCGTATAAGAATAGATTCTTGAAACATGCGCATGAAATCAATCGATTTGAAAACTTGCTATTTATCACGTCGACAGGATTTGATTCTCTATTGGTCTTTGATTTGGACCGAGATGAATTTACTCGTGGACTGCACCTTCGTAAGACTCAGGAGGGATGGAAATCACAACTGTATGATCCAAATACTGAGGATGGCCCAGAGCCTTCGAATAATCTACATCTCAACAACGTAAGATGCTCAAAAAAAGGGCTGTTTGTGAGCGGGCTAAGGACCAATACACTCATCAGAATGGACAGCGAACTCAATCCATCGGAGTTCTGCAGCTTGCCTGAGGGAACACATAACTCAAGGCCATTCAGAGATGGTGTTCTTTTTAATGACACGCAAAGTAACTGCCTTAGGTGGGTGAAAAGAGACGGCTCAGAGGCAACCTTTAGGGTGCCTCTTTTCCCAGAAGAAGAATTGACTCATAAAGATTTTGATGACAGTCGTGTGGCCAGACAAGGTTTTGCAAGAGGCTTGTGTGTCATCGATGAAAATCATATCGCAATGGGTTCTTCGCCCTCTTCCATCACTGTTTTTAATATTGAAACCGAGGAAAGGGTTGGAAGTGTTAATCTAAGCATGGATATTCGAAATGCGATACATGGCATGGAGGTTTGGCCATATGAAAGGTTACTGGATAGTTAGGTGTGTATATCATGATCCAACAGCCTTTGAATTATATGCAAAGGCTGCCACAGAGATAGTAACCAAGAATGATGGGGAATTTTTAGTGAGAGGCGGCCAACAAACCAATAAGGAAAACGCAAAGCTTGAAAGAACAGTATTGGTTGAGTTTCCAAGTTTTGAAATTGCTGAAGCAGTCTATGCAGGTGCGGAATATCAAGAAGCGTTGAAGCATATAACCGATTGCTCAGTCAGGGATTTTGTGATTTCGGAGGGCATATGAAAACAAAAATAAGATTATTCACGCTACTGATTGGACTGCAATTGTTCTCTCTGCAAGCGGGAATCGTGATCGAAAATATCACGTTGATTGATGCAAAAAGTGGAGCACGAAATGGGCAAACTGTCTTCATTGAGAATGGAGTAATCCAGTCGATTGGGAATGCATCAGAGTCTAATGTCGAAAATTCACAAATCATTGATGGCAATGGTAAATATCTCATTCCAGGCCTTTGGGATGCACACGTTCACTTGACTTTCATACCTGAGATCGATCATGAAACACATTTTAAACTTTATCTGAAAAATGGAGTGACCAGTATAAGGGACACGGGTGCGATCATATCAAAACTGCAGCCTTCACTGAATTTCATCGAAGAGAATCCAAGCACAACCCCAAGGCTTTTTTATGCGGGCCCATTGATTGATGGAGCGGACAGAGTCTATAAAGGAATGGAGCCTGGCTTCCCAAACTTATCGATTGGCATCGATGAACACTCAAATATTCGTGGTGTTGTGGATGGGCTGATGGCTGAAGGAGTCACGTTCCTGAAATCATATGAAATGTTGACCCGTGAGACTTATTTAGAATTGCTCAGTGTGGCTCAAGAGAATGGCTTAAGAGTGACCGGTCATGTGCCCCTCAGTATCGACCTTGAAGAAGCAATTGAAGCCGGGCTCGGTGGAATGCAACACGTGAGAAACATGGATCTTGCTTGCGCTAAAGATGCTGATAATCTCTTGGGGAAACGACAAAACAGTCTTGAGAACGAAGCTTCACTAGCAGGCTCGGCACTTCGAACACAGATTCATTCTGCCCAAAGATACTATGCCATTGATAACACCGATGATGAACGCTGTCTTCGAATCATTAAAAAATTATCAGCCTACGGGGTGTTTCAAACCCCCACACTTACCATTAATACCTTTGACTCTAGACGCTTTTATGCAGATTCAAAATGGCGAGAAACTTATCGAGAATTGCCTGAATCTGCAAAGAATAATTGGATGGAGGGATCATTGAGTTTGGCAAAAATTGATGCCACTGAAAATGCCATCAAATTTGATGCTTGGAGCTTATCGCTGGTCAACAAAATGCACGCGGAAGGAGTCAAGATCCTTGCCGGTACCGATACACCCATTGGCTATCTGACCCCGGGCTACAGTCTGCATAAAGAGCTGGAATTGCTTTCTGAGGCTGGACTGTCCAATCTTGAGGTGCTCCGTTCGGCCACAATCACTCCTGCAGAATTTTTCGGCATGGAGGATCAAATGGGAACAATCGAGGTTGGGAAATTGGCCGATCTTGTGATCTTGAATGAGGATCCTCTTGAATCCATTTCCAATACTCAGAACATTCACCTGGTGATTGCCAAAGGACAGATTCAATGAAAAGACTGAGCGAGAAACAGATCAAAAGAAACACTTCATTTACCATTTTTATGATTCTTCTGATTCTGTCTTTCTTTGTTTTTAACCCTGCCTGGGCTGCATCAAACAATGATGAGAGGTACTGCTGGGTGAGTGGAGATAATTTTCATGACTTTAAAGATGCCATCAATAAACAATGTAAAAAAGGTGACTTGCTCTGGGCCGTGTCTAAAGGCGGGCCAATAGATGCATGGAACATTGAGCAAACCATCGGCCAATATTGTGATTTCCAAACCGAGATTGTTACCGGAGAAAGAGACGATGGCAGCCATTATCTTCAATGCATACTCATTGATGAAAAATCAAGAAAAAGGAGGGTTAAGTGATGAGGCAACTTCTTGCAATACCGCTCTTATTGGTGTCTTTTAACTCATTTTCCATCGAGTTCTCAGAGGAGACAGCCATTGCCAAGCTGGAGGAGTTTTTCTATCTGCTCAATGTCGAGCGATATGATCAAGAAGCATTCTCCAGAGTGATCTCCGATGATTTTCAAATCTTTGAAGATGGGCTCGACCTTGACGGTGAATCATTCCATGATTTTGTGAACGAGGCGACTGGAGCCATTGTAAAGACAGAGTGGACCCTCTCAGATTTTAAGGTCACGCTCAATACTGACTCGGCGCACATCTCTTATTACAACTACGGTGTATTTGAAACATCGAGCAATGAGTCCATTCATTCTTATTGGATGGAGAGCGTCCATTTGGTGATTGAAGAGGGAGAACTCAAAGTTCAGTTCCTGCAGTCGGATCTCATTAATCGTGAAATCAAATGAAAAGGCTCTTCCTCATCTCAGCATTGCTGTTGAGTTTTAATGTCAATGCTCAGGATCTTCCGCCGGATGGAAAGTTCACCGTTAACCATAAAAATGGAGAGACCTATCTGACTGGTGAAGTAAAAAATAGAAAGAAACACGGGACGTGGGAATTCTTTTATGAAACCGGACAGATGCAAGCAAGAGAAAAATACAATGAAGGAGACCCGGTGGGTGTCTGGAAAACTTTTTCCACAAATGGAAGAGTAGTGGAAGAAAAAGATTTCAGGAAAATCAACGAGGGTGGTTTAAGTCGAGGAAACCCATACGGTGGTCGACCGGGAATAAAATGAAAAGACTCATCGTGATTATTGGGCTGTTATTAACTTCTTGTGCCGAAATGGAAACCGCCAATACTGGTTCCACCCAGAAACAAGCACAATTGCTATCGTTTTGTAATGACTCAACTGTTCATGAATCCGGGATACTTGTCGCTCCTTGTCCAAGCTTGGAAACAAAAAACAGACTAGAAAAACAAAAAGAGATAAAAATGCCAGCGTACTGCATAAACTTTGTGGTTGACGAAACGCTTGTTCTTTCAGACAGTCAATTTAAATCTCTTGAATACAAACAATGTAAAAAAATAGTATTGGAAAAGATGGGAGATAGAATAGAAGAATGAAAACACTCATCCTAATCTCAGTGTGATCGTGAAAGGAAACCAAACCGGTAGATGTCAATGTGGAGAAATATCCTATTCTTTTTTACAAGAGAAAGTAATCTCAGCTCACCATTGTCACTGCAAAGATTGCCAACGCGCTACTGGTTCAGGTAAAGCTACGATATTATTTTTAGCAAAAAAAAATCTTACCATTGAAGGCGAATTAAAATATTTTGAAAGCAAGGGATCTTCTGGCTCTCATATCAAAAGAGGGTTTTGCCAAAATTGCGGCTCGGGTGTCATGAGTTATTCAAAAGAGCTTTCGCATATTGTTTATATTAAAGTTGGGACTTTGGATGACTCTAGCTGGGTCAAAGTAGACTCTAATTTTTTTACTGACTCGGCCCATGATTGGAATAAGCCGGATGAATCGATAAAAGGCTTTAAGGGCAACCCCAATATCCTTTCAAACATCAAAACACTATTAAAATCACTCTAAAAAATGAAAAAGAAGAACTGCATGAAAAAACTCATCCTCATATCAGCTTGTGAATAATATTCCTTTAAGTATTTTCCTTTCAGTTGGTGGAACATTCGTACTCATTTGTGGTGTTCTATTAGATTTGTCGCCTGATAGTTTAACTGCCAATAGTATTATTATTCAGTCACTAGGAATGGTAGGTGCTAGCTTTCTAGTCTCTGTACTTATCCACTTATTCATTACAAAACAAATGGGTAAGAATGTAGAGCTAGTTACTGTATATGCTTGGTATTCCAA
>PBDY01000025.1 GCA_002717445.1 Gammaproteobacteria bacterium
AAGTTGTTGAAGAGGCAGCAGTAGAAGATAAAGAAACTGAAGTTGAGGAAAAAGAATGACGAGAAAAGCAATTGTTGAGAGAGAGCTCAAACGAATGAGAACCGTTGAAAAGCATGCTGAAAGAAGGGCATCTCTCAAAGCTGTTCTTAGAGATGTTAATGCATCTTACGAAGAGAAAAATGAAGCGAGAATAAAATTACAAAAATTGCCAAGAAATGCGAGCCCATCAAGATTAAGAAATCGATGCTCAATTTCTGGCAGACCAAAAGGATACTACCGAAAATTTGGACTTGGAAGAAACAAGCTCAGAGAAGAAGCAATGAAAGGGAATATACCAGGATTGCATAAAGCAAGTTGGTAATAAAGAGGAAATAGATATGACAATGACAGATCCAATTGCCGATATGTTAACAAGAATTAGGAACGCCCATAAGATAAGCGCTTCTAGTGTTTCTATGCCTCACTCAAAAATGAAGGAGAGCATTGCTTCAGTGCTTTTAGAGGAAGGTTATATTAAAGCATTCAGCTCTGAAGAGGGTGAAAGCAATAAAAGCAATTTAAATATTGAGCTTAAGTATTTTGATGGCAAGCCTGTCATTGAGAAGCTTGATAGAGTAAGCAGGCCTGGGTTGAGAATTTATAAGCAGACATCTGAAATTCCACGAGTAATGCGAGGTTTGGGTGTTGCAATTGTTTCTACCTCAGCCGGCGTCATGAGTGATAGAAAAGCAAGAGAAATAGGACAAGGTGGCGAAGTCTTGTGTGTCGTGTCTTAAATTAGGAAGGTTATCAAATGTCAAGAATAGAAAAACAACCTGTAGTTTTACCAGAAGCGGTCGAAGTGAATATCGTTGATGCTGAAAATCTATTCAAAATGAAAGGCCCTAAAGGTGAGTTATCGCTCGATTTAATTAGTGATATATCTGTTGCAATCGAAGATGGTGCTGTGAAAGTCACATCTAACGGCAAAACGCGCTTTTCTAAAGCTGTTGCAGGTACATATAGAAGCCTAATTCAAAACATGGTAATAGGGGTTACCGAAGGTTATATAAAAGAGCTAGAACTTATCGGTGTTGGATATCGAGGAAAATCTCAAGGTAAGACACTGAATCTAACATTAGGCTTTTCTCATCCTATTAACTACGAAATTCCAGAAGGAATTGAGATCTCAACCCCCTCTCAAACTGAAATTACAATTGCAGGAATAGACAAGCAGAAAGTTGGACAAGTTGCAGCTGAGCTGAGAGCAATAAGACCGCCTGAACCATACAAAGGAAAAGGCGTTAGGTACAAAGGGGAACACATTACATTGAAAGAAACTAAGAAAGCCGTTTAAAGAATAAGATTATGATTTCTAAGATTGATAAAAGAAAAAGAAGGGCAAAAAAAACTAGAGCTAAAATAAAAGAGCTGGAAGCTCACAGATTGTGTATACATAGATCTTCAAATCATATCTATGCACAAATTATAGCGCCTGATAATCATACTGTTGCTGCAACTTCTAGTCTCGACCCAGAGATTAAGAATATCTTAGGAGATAAGGTTAAAGGAAAGATTGATATAGCAAAGGCCGTAGGACAGAAAATTGCCGAGAAAGCAAAGAAAGCAAAAATTAATAAAGTGGCATTTGATAGATCAGGATTCTTGTATCACGGAAGAGTTAAAGCTCTGGCTGAATCTGCTAGAGAAAATGGATTGGATTTTTAAATATGAATATGAATATAGAAAAACAAGCTGACGAGTTAATAGAGAAACTGGTAGCAGTCAATCGAGTTGCAAAAGTAGTAAAAGGTGGAAGACAATTCGGTTTTGCAGCAATAACAGTTGTTGGTGATGGTAGAGGAAAAATTGGCATGGGATATGGAAAAGCAAAAGAAGTCCCACTAGCTATTCAAAAAGCAATGCAGGCTGCTAGAAAAGACTTACATCAGGTTTCTTTGAAAGACGACACTATTTACTACGAGGTAAATGGTAGGCATGGTGCCACAAAGGTATACATGCAACCTGCAGCTGATGGTACAGGTATTATTGCTGGTGGTGCAATGAGGGCAGTTTTCGAATGTGTTGGCATTAGGAATATATTGGCAAAGAGTTACGGCTCTAGAAACCCAATAAATCTTGTCAGAGCCACAATTAATGCTTTGGACTCTATGCGCTCTCCGCAGAGGATCGCAAAAACAAGAGGAATTCCGGTATCTAAAATATTTACATAAATCATGAGTGAAAAACAGAATAAAGTCAGAATCAAATTGGTGAAAAGCCGCTTCGGTAGATTAAAGAAGCACGCAGCATCACTTTCAGGTCTTGGTTTGAGAAAAATCAATCAGGAGGTTGTTATTGATGCCACTCCAGAAAATATGGGAATGGTCAATCAAGTTAGGTATCTGATAGAAGTTGAGGAAGTCAAATGAGATTAAATGAACTAAAACCTAACCCAGGTAGTAAATCTAAGAAGTTCAGGAAAGGGAAGGGACATGCCTCTGGCCTTGGAAAAACTTCTGGCAGAGGCCACAAAGGACAAAAAGCAAGATCCGGTGGTTTCCATAAAGTTGGCTTTGAGGGTGGGCAAATGCCTCTCCAAAGAAGAGTGCCAAAAAGAGGCTTTACTTCAAATCAAAAAGATTCTGCAGAGCTCAGACTGGATCAACTTAATAAGATTGAATCTGAGGTAATTGATATTGATGCTCTTAAGAATGCAAACATCATTCCAAGATATATCCAAAGAGTGAAAGTTATTGCATCAGGCTCAATTGAAAAAGCTGTCAAATTACAAGGCATCAAGCTGACTAAGGGTGCTGAAGAAGCTGTAACAAAGGCTGGCGGAACAATACTGGATTAAGTTATGGCGAACACTATCAACACTACAGGTGGATCATTTGCTGACATGTCTCGGTTTACAGAGCTTAGGCAACGCCTGTTTTTTTTGATTGGCGCATTAATCGTATACAGAATTGGAACGTATATTCCTGTTCCAGGCATTGATCCAAATGCATTACAGAACTTTTTTGAGGAGCAATCTGGAACAATACTTAGCATGTTCAATATGTTTTCAGGTGGAGCACTTGAGAGGCTGAGTATATTTGCTCTTGGAATATTTCCTTATATTTCATGTTCAATCGTGATGCAGATGGCAAGTGTGACCGTACCTACTCTAAAAGAACTCAAGAAAGAAGGAGAGTCAGGAAGAAGAAAGATCACCCAATACACTAGATATGGAACAGTTTTTCTCGCTGCTTTTCAGTCCTTTGGTGCTTCAATTGCTCTCCAGAATCAGGGCGTCGTTGTAAACCCAGGTTTTAACTTTCTTTTTACTGCTTGTGTGACGCTTGTCACAGGAACGATGTTTCTAATGTGGCTCGGGGAGCAAATTACAGAAAGAGGGATCGGAAACGGTATCTCAATGATCATCTTAGCCAGTATCATTTCTGGCCTGCCTTCTGCAATAGGCGGTACTCTAGAATTGGCTAATACGGGTGAGATCTCATCTGCACTTGTCCTTATTCTTTTAATCCTTGTTGTCGCTGTAACAACATTTGTGGTTTATGTTGAGAGAGGACAGAGAAGAATCCCCGTGAATTATGCTAAAAGACAGCAGGGCAGAAGAATGATGCAGGGGCAGTCTACACATCTACCATTTAAGATTAATATGTCAGGAGTTATCCCTCCTATATTCGCGTCCAGTATTATCTTATTTCCTGCAACGATAGCAAGTTGGTTTGGGACATCTGAGGGCTTTGATTGGCTGCAAGATATAGCCGCGAGCTTAGCGCCTGGACAACCAATCTACATTCTGCTTTATGCTGGCTTGATCATGTTTTTCTGCTTTTTTTATACCTCTTTGGTTTTTGACTCTAAAGATACTGCTGATAACCTTCAGAGATCTGGAGCTTTTATGCCAGGGATTAGACCCGGAAGGCAAACCGCAGAATATATAGATAAAGTGTTAACAAGGTTAACTTTTTGGGGCGGATTGTATATCATGCTCGTCTGTTTGATTCCAGAGTTTATGATTCTCTATTTTAGAGTGCCATTTTACTTTGGTGGTACATCGCTTCTTATTATTGTAGTTGTAGCGATGGACTTCATGGCCCAATTGCAGGCATTGATGATGTCTAAGCAATACGAAGGACTCATGAAGAAAGCAAACCTAAAGAGTTATGGAAGAGGCGGTCAACCTAGATAGTAGGAAAATGAGATGAAAGTTAGAGCATCAGTGAAGAAAATTTGTAGAAACTGCAAGGTCATCAGAAGAAATGGCGTTGTCAGAGTTATATGTAAAGATCCAAGACATAAGCAGAGGCAAGGATAATCATGGCAAGGATAGCAGGAGTAAATATACCAGATAATAAGCATGTTAGGGTTTCACTGACTTATGTATACGGAGTCGGGAATTCACTAGCGGCTACTATTTGCGATAAGCTCAGCATTGCTCAAGATACAAAAGTTATGGATCTATCTGAGCAGGAGCTTGAGAGCATCAGGACAGAATTGGGCAACCATCTTGTCGAGGGTGACCTTAGAAGAGATACATCAACCAATATTAAACGATTAATGGATTTAGGTTGCTATCGAGGCATCAGGCATAGAAGGGGTTTGCCAGTAAGAGGCCAGAAGAGTAAAACCAATGCTAGAACAAGAAAAGGCCCTAAGAAGCCTATGAGAGCTTAAGGAAGATATATGGCTGTTGGAAAGAAAAAGAAAACTAAGAGAAATGTCATTGAAGGTGTCGCACACATACACGCTACATTCAATAACACAATCATAACAATTACAGATAGATCAGGAAATACACTGGCATGGGCTACTGCAGGTGGATCAGGCTTCAGAGGCTCAAGAAAGAGTACGCCATTCGCTGCTCAAATTGCAGCTGAAAAAGCAGGTACAAAGGCTCAAGAATATGGCTTAAAGGATATTTCTGTAAAGGTTAAAGGACCTGGGCCTGGTAGGGAATCTGCACTCAGAGCATTGAATGCAATAGGCCTTAATGTTGTAAGCATAGAAGATGTTACACCACTACCGCACAATGGTTGTCGTCCACCTAAACAAAGAAGGGTATAAAGAGGTAAATAGGAATGGCTAGATATTTAGGACCAAAATGTAAACTTTCAAGGAGAGAAGGTACAGACTTATTCCTTAAGAGTGGAATTAAACCTATTGAGAGCAAATGTAAACTCAATTCAATTCCAGGATCAAAGATAGGCTCGAGAAGAGAGAGGCTTTCGGATTATGGTAATCAGTTGAGAGAGAAGCAAAAGTTAAGAAGAATGTATGGTGTGATGGAAAAGCAGTTCAGAAATTATTATAAGAAAGCTTCAAAGATTAAAGGCTCGACAGGTGAAAACTTACTAAAGCTTCTTGAAGGCAGATTGGACAATATGGTCTACAGAATGGGTTTTGCAGTGACCAGAGCAGAAGCAAGGCAATTGGTTACTCACAAATCAATTATGATTAATGGAAAAGTGATTAATATTCCATCATACCAAGTCAACGCCAGTGATGAAATTTCTGTTACCGACAAGGCAAAGGAACAGCTCAGGGTCAAGAATGCAGTAAATATCTCATCACAACTTGGCATAAGCGAGTGGCTAAGTGTTGATGAGAAGAAATTGAAAGGCATTGTTAATTCAATACCTGAGAGGGAAGATATTTTGCCTGATATTCAAGAAAACCTCGTAGTAGAGTTTTATTCAAAATAATATTTTGGGAGATTTTTATGTCTGAAAATGAAAATGAAATTTTAGAAGAGATCGTTGAAGTGGAAGAAGTCGAGAAAGAAGAAATTGTCTTAGACCTTCTCAATCCAATGGTCATTAAGTTGGAGTCTCAAAACGAACTCCATTCGAAAGTATCCATAGAGCCTTTTGAAAGAGGTTTTGGATATACATTAGGTAATGCAATCAGAAGAGTTTTACTGTCTAGCCTCCCCGGTTATGCGATCACAGAAGCGCAAATCGATGGCGTGTTGCATGAGTATACAACCATTGAGGGTGTTCAAGAAGATGTTGTAGAGATCTTATTAAATCTAAAAGGCGTCGCTGTCAATATTCATGATAGAGATTCAGCTGATTATGTGATCAGCAAGAAAGGACCCTGCACAGTCACCGCTGGAGATATTCAAGTTGACGGAGACACAGAGATTGTTAATCCTGATCATCACATTGCAACAATTAGCTCAAAGAAAGAGCTTAAGATGCAAATTAAGATTGAAAAAGGAACAGGATACCGTCCGGTTCCTACTCAAAACAAAGACTCAGATGTAACAATTGGCCTTTTAAAGCTTGATGCATCTTTTAGTCCAATAAAAACAGTTACATATTTAGTCGAAGCTGCAAGAGTCGAGAATAGAACTGACTTAGATAAGCTTGTTGTTGATTTAGAAACTGATGGAACAATAGATCCAGAGAGAGCAATAAAATATGCGGGCGCCATTCTCCAGAACCAGCTCAGTATATTTACAAATTTGACAAGAGTTCAAGAGCAGAAGAAAGAGGAAGAGGAAGTTCTTATAGATCCCATCATGCTCAGGCCTGTAGATGAGTTAGAGCTGACCGTTAGGTCTGCTAATTGTCTCAAAGCAGAAAATGCGAATTACATCGGTGATCTCGTCCAAAAGACTGAGGTTGAGTTACTCCGTACTCCAAACTTGGGTAAGAAATCTCTTAATGAAATCAAAGAGGTTCTTGCAAGCCATGGGCTATCACTCGGAATGGAGTTAGAAAACTGGCCGCCAAAAGAGGCAGTTGTCGACTAACCAAAAATATCCACTGAGAGTTTGAAATGAGACATAGAAAGACAGGAAGAAGACTAGGAAGAACAAGCAGTCATAGGAAAGCCATGTATAAAAATATGGCTGCTTCCTTGATTGAGCATGAATCTATTTCTACTACCTTGCCTAAGGCAAAAGAGCTCAGAAAAACAGTCGAACCACTTATAACACTTGCTAAAGAAGATGGATTATCCAGAAGGAGACGTGCCTTTGATTTACTAAGAGATAAGAAAGCTGTGGGTAAACTTTTTACTGAAATTGGACCAAGGTTTAAGGACCGACCCGGCGGATATTTAAGAATTCTAAAAAGCGGCATTCGAAATGGCGATACTGCTCCAATGGCAGTTATTCAACTTGTAGACTATAATTTTGATAATGAGTTAAATGAACAATCAGAATAGTTTACATTTTGAACGATAAAAAAATTCTCACAGGCATAACTACAACTGGCACACCTCATTTGGGGAATTATGTAGGTGCTATAAGGCCTGCGATCGCCTCTTCAGAAGAACAAGGCCGTGATTCTTTCTTCTTTCTAGCAGATTATCATGCATTGATTAAAAGCAAAGATCGTGATGCCTTGAGACAATCATGTTTGGAAATAGCGGCAACTTGGATAGCATCTGGGCTTGATATTAATCAGACATATTTTTATAGGCAGTCAGATATTCCAGAAATATTAGAGTTAAATTGGATCCTTGCTAATTTTACTGCAAAGGGCCTAATGAATAGGGCGCATGCGTACAAAGCTGCTGTTGATGAGAATGAGCAAGCTGACCCAGACAAAGGGATTACTATGGGACTGTTTTCTTATCCTGTTTTAATGGCAGCAGATATTCTAATGTTTAAAGCCACTCACGTGCCAGTGGGTCAAGATCAAATTCAGCATATTGAGATGACAAGAGATATTGCTAAACGTTTCAATCATCATTACGGAGAGATCTTTGTAATACCAGAAGGTGTTATCGATAGAAACTCATCTGTTTTACCTGGTTTGGACGGAAGAAAGATGAGTAAGAGTTATGGAAATCTTATCCCTCTCTTCTGCGATTCTAAAACACTCCGAAAATATGTTATGAAGATCAAAACCAACTCAATTGAACCAGGGGAACCAAAATCAACAGATGACTGTCTACTGTTCGATATCTATAAGAGTTTTGCATCAGAATCACAAATCAACTCTATGAAGACGGGTTTAGAGAATGGAATGTCTTGGGGCGACGCAAAAAATGAACTTTTTGAGTTGCTTGATGATCAGCTGTCTAAGCCACGACTGAAATATGATGAATTGATCAATGACCCATCATTTCTTGTTAAGGCCCTTGATGAAGGCGCAGAGAGAGCAAGAAGCATAGCAAGCTCTAACTTGGATCAAATTAAAAGTGCGATTGGCTTAGGTAAATTAAGTTAATTGATTTTTTAGGTACTTCCCTGTAAATGACTTTTTGTTCTTCGCAACGGATTCCGGCGTGCCTGATGCAATAATCATTCCTCCGTTTTCACCCCCCTCTGGACCTAGATCAATGATCCAGTCTGCAGTTTTAATAACATCCAAATTATGCTCAATGATGATCACGGTATTGCCTTCATCCTTAAGTCTATGCAGAACAGTTAGAAGCTGGCTTACATCATGGAAATGTAGTCCTGTTGTAGGTTCATCAAGCAGATAAAGAGTGTCTTTGTTGACCCTTTTAGACAATTCTTTGGATAGTTTTATTCTCTGCGCTTCTCCCCCTGAGAGGGTCACAGCATTTTGACCGAGTTTTATGTATCCCAAGCCAACATCTAGTAGTGTTTGTAATTTATGATGGATGTTAGGTATATGCTTAAAGAAACCTGCTGCATCATCAATTGTCATATCCAATACTTCAAAAATATTCTTCCCTTTGTAAAGAATTTCAAGCGTTTCACGATTGAATCTTTTTCCTTTGCAGACATCGCAAGTTACGTAAATGTCAGCTAGGAAGTTCATTTCAACTTTTATTAATCCACCGCCTTGACATGTTTCGCACCTTCCTCCTTTCACATTGAAGCTGAAACGCCCAGGCTTATAGCCTCTTGAGCGAGATTCTTGTGTGCCTGAAAATAACTCCCTAATAGGCGTGAATAAACCAGTGTATGTTGCCGGGTTTGATCTTGGTGTCCTTCCAATTGGGCTTTGGCTGATATTGACTATTTTTTTCAATCGTTCAGCACCCTCAAGCACCTCATTATTTGTCAGATCATTAGGCTTATTCTCCAGCTGAGTCCTAAGAAGTGGTTTTAAGGTGCCATTTATGAGTGTGGATTTGCCCGAGCCAGAAACACCGGTGATGCATGTTAAAACATTCAGAGGTATTTCTACATCAATGGACTTAAGATTATTGCGCTCAGCATTCAGCACCCTAAGGCATTCTTTTTTATTAAAGTTCAATCTTTTTTTCGGTATTTTTATTTCTTTTGATCCATTAAGGTACTGAGCGGTCAATGAATTATTCTCTTTCAGTATGTCTTTTACACGACCTTGGCTTACGATGTATCCTCCCTCTTTTCCTGCGCCCGGACCAAGGTCAACCACATGATCCGATGACCTGATAACTTCTTCATCATGCTCTACAACAATTACAGTATTTCCAAGATCTCTCAATCTTGTCAGAGTATTAATAAGGCGCTGATTATCCCTTTGATGCAGTCCAATGGTTGGTTCATCGAGAATATACATAACACCAACCAATCCCGATCCAATTTGACTTGCTAATCTAATTCTCTGAGATTCTCCCCCCGATAAAGTTTCCGCACTTCTTTCTAAATTTAGGTAGTTGAGACCAACATTAGACAAGAACTCCAGTCTATCAATGATTTCTTTGATGACCCCTTTAGCGATTTCACGTTTCGTGCCTTTCAGTTTTAGATCTTTAAAGTAAAACAATAATTCTTCAATATTCATTTGAGTAAGATCAGAAATTCTTTCTTTCTTTAAGAAAATATTGCGCGCACTCTTATTCAGTCTTGTTCCCCCGCAATTACCACATGGTTTTGTACTCATAAATTTAGACAGCGCGTCTTTAACCCTTTGTGAATCTGTTTCTGTGTATCTTCTTTGAAGATTTGGAATAACTCCTTCGAATGCATGTTTTCTTCTGATTCTCTTTCCGCCCCTTCCAGGGTAAACAAAAGCTATTTTCTCATCTCCGCTTCCGTTGAGAAGCATTTCTTTTATTTCTTTATTGATATTTTTGTAGGGCACATCAATATCAAAATCATAATGCTTAGATAGGTTTCTGATTAGATGGAAATAATAAAAATTTCTTCTATCCCATCCACGAATAGCGCCTTCGGAAATACTAAGATCTTCATTTTTTATAACCAAATCTGGGCTGAAGAAGTGCTCAACCCCTAAACCATCACATTTTTCGCAAGCACCTGCTGGATTATTAAATGAAAAGGTTCTAGGCTCGAGCTCAGGTATTGAATAGCCACACTCAGGACAAGCAAATTTATTTGAAAAGAGGATGTCAATGGATAGATCATCAAGGGAGATTATTTTTGCGATTCCATTGGATAATTCCAGAGTTGTTTCTAATGATTCGCTGAGTCTATTTTTAATATCAGGTTTTATCATAAAACGATCAACCACGACTTCAATGGTGTTGTTTTTCTTTGCATCAATCTCCGGAAGGTCATCTATATCAAATACCTTCCCATTAATCCTGAGTCTGATGAATCCCCTGGATCTGATATTCTTAATTAACTCGACATGTTCTCCTTTTCGATTATTAATAAGCGGAGCTACCAGTGCCATTCGAAGCTTATTCGGTAGCTTCATGATTTGATCTACCATCTCACTGACATTTTGGATTCCTAGCTTTCGATTATGAGCTGGGCAGTATGGGTCTCCGACTCTTGCATAAAGGAGCCTTAGATAATCATAGATTTCAGTTACAGTTCCGACTGTTGATCTAGGGTTATGCGAAGTTGTTTTTTGTTCAATTGAAATTGCTGGTGACAAGCCCTCAATAAGATCGACCTCTGGCTTTTCCATCATTGATAAGAATTGTCTAGCGTATGCAGATAAGGATTCAACATATCTTCGCTGCCCCTCTGCATAAATCGTATCAAAAGCCAATGATGATTTACCAGATCCAGAAAGGCCAGTGATCACAATGAGATTATCTCTAGGGAGACTGACATTCAGATTCTTTAGGTTGTGCGTTCTTGCACCTTTTATTTCGATATTTTTCATGTAAAAACCAACCCACCATTGTAAATCTTTTTTTCTAATGGGGCGAAATTAACTGCTTTTTGGTACAATCTTTCCTGAAATATAGAAAATAGTTTTTAAGGAAATAGATATGGCTAGAGGTGTTAATAAAGTAATCATAGTTGGAAATCTTGGTGCTGATCCAGATACCAGATATATGCCTAGCGGAAATGCAGTCACTAACGTGAGCGTAGCAACATCTGAATCATGGAATGATAGAGACACAGGCGAAAGACAGGAAAAGACAGAATGGCACAGAGTTGTCTTTTTTGGAAAATTAGCAGAAATTGCCGAGCAGTATCTCAAAAAAGGATCCCAAGTTTATGTAGAAGGAAAACTTCAGACAAGAAAATGGGAAGATAAAGAGGGCAACGAGAGATGGACCACCGAGATCGTTGCAAATCAGATGGAGATGCTTGGCGATAGAATGAGTTCTGGCTCCAGTCAGCCAAATAATATGGACCAATCAACATCAAAATCAAATTTCAGTGATGACGAATTTGATGACGATATACCGTTTTAATTCATTGCACAAACCTCTGTGACAAAAAAAGTTTTCATTAAGTCATTTGGCTGCCAGATGAATGAGTACGATTCATCAAAAATGGTAGACATGATGTGTAGTGAACGTAATATGCAACAAACAAAAGACCCTGCAGAAGCAGACTTAATTTTGCTAAACACTTGTTCGATCAGAGAAAAGCCACAAGAAAAAGTTTTTTCTCAGCTTGGACGCTGGAAACCTCTAAAGACCAATAATCCTGAACTTATTATTGGGGTGGGGGGCTGTGTCGCGAGCCAAGAGGGAAAGAATATCATTAAAAGGGCACCATATGTCGACATGGTATTCGGACCCCAAACTTTGCATCGATTGCCAAAGATGTATGATGATGCAGTCAAAACTAAGCTGCCTTCAATCGATACCTCATTTCCCAAAATTGAGAAATTCTCAAAGTTGCCAAATGCCTTAAGCGTTAACCCTTCTGCCTTTGTATCCATAATGGAGGGATGCAGCAAGTTTTGCAGTTTCTGCGTTGTCCCATATACAAGAGGTTTGGAAGTAAGCCGTCCTCCAGAACAGATCCTAAATGAAATTAAGAACTTATCTGAAAGAGGCGTGAGAGAAATAAACTTACTCGGTCAAAATGTGAATGCATATAGGGCAAAAGATATTCATGGCGCTAAGCTGCGTTTAGCAGACTTGCTCCAACTTGTTGCAGATATTAATGGAGTTGACCGAATCAGATTTACCACTTCACACCCGCTACAATTCACCGATGATTTGATCAGTTCTTTCGAAAATAAGAAGCTCGCAAACTATCTTCACCTCCCGGTTCAGAGTGGTTCGGACAGAATTCTGAAATTGATGGAACGCAAACATAAAGTCGAACTATATATAGATAGAATCGAGAAACTCAGAGCAATTCGTTCAGATATCAGCATTTCTTCTGATTTTATTGTTGGGTTTCCAGGTGAAACAAATGAGGATTTTGAGGAAACAATGAATCTGATCAATATTATTGGGTTTGATCAGTCCTTCAGCTTTATTTTTAGCTCAAGACCAAATACACCAGCAGCCGACATGTTTGATGATGTTCCTTATGAGGAGAAACTCAGTCGCTTAAACAGATTACAGGCCTTAATCAATGTGAATGCCAATAAGATCAGCCAATCAATGATTGGAACTGAGCAAAATGTTTTGGTTGAGAAGCAGTCAAAAAAAGATATTGGCCAGATCTCAGGTCGTACAGAGAATAATCGTTGGGTTAATTTTGATGGACCTGAGGATCTAATTGGCAGTTTTGTCAATTTAACAATCACAGAAGCACTACCTAATTCACTCAGGGCCAGGCTGATCAATTGAAAACATCAACATTAGAATTTGAAATCAATCCCATCGATAACTCTATACTGGCAAATTTATTGGGCACATTTGACAGCAATATTCGATCGATTGAGAATGAGTTAAATATACAGATCAAAAACCGAGGCAATTTATTTTTACTTGAAGGCCAGGAAAGGAAGCTACCATTGGGAGAAAGAATCCTTCTGGAGTTACATTCCATTGCAAGCAAAGAAAGCATAGATAAAGAAAAAGTTCATTTTGTAATTAAAAAGATTATGAGTCATCAAGAAAATTCATTTTCATCCAACGATCAACCGACAAATATCAAAACACCTCTCAGGGAAATACAAACTCGAAATCTGAATCAGTTTGAGTATATTCAATCCATCAGAAATCATGATATAACATTTGGCATTGGCCCAGCTGGCACAGGCAAAACTTATCTGGCAGTTGCAGCAGCCATTGAATCCCTTCAAAGGCAGGATGTACAGAGAATCATTTTGGTAAGACCTGCGGTTGAAGCTGGAGAGAATCTCGGATTTCTTCCAGGTGATCTATCTCAGAAAGTTGATCCATATTTAAGGCCAATGTATGACGCTCTTTATGAAATGTTGGGATATGAACAAGTCTCAAGCTTAATTGAGAGAAGGACAATTGAGCTAGCACCATTGGCGTTTATGAGAGGCCGATCTTTGAATGAAAGCTTTATTATTTTAGATGAAGCACAAAATACAACAATAGAGCAAATGAAAATGTTCTTAACCAGAATGGGTTTTGGCTCTAAATCTGTGGTCAATGGAGACATTACTCAAATAGATCTGCCTATTGAAAAGAAATCCGGCCTTGAGCATGCGTTAAATGTTGTAACAAATATTGAAAAAATTGCTTCTGTGCATTTTTCACACAAAGATATTGTCAGACATCGAATCGTGCAAGAGATTGTAGAAGCTTATCAGAAGCACAAAGATAGAAAATGACGATTTCTGCGTCGAATATCGAGATACAGTCAGTTCATAGGATTCCAAAAAGCGTATCAGAGGATTTTATTAAGGATGCGATATTGATTGCTTATAATGAGTCAAGAAGGGTTTATGATTTTGATGTTTCTGTCAATGTAAGGATTGTAGGAATAGATGAAGGGACAGAGATAAATAAAGAGTTTAAGCAGAAGGATGCACCGACCAATGTTCTTGCTTTCGTAGGTGATCCAGATAAAGAAAATGATTTGGGAATCGATGCACCGTCACTAGGGGATATCGTTGTTTGTTATCCTGTGGTAGAAAAAGAGTCAGATGAATTAAAAAAAAGAGTTGAATACCATTTTGTGAATATGATCATACACGGCTTTCTTCATTTAATGGGATACGACCATCAGGATGATCAGCAGGAGCATGAGATGAATGAGTTAACCAACAAAGTACTAAGGTCGATGATGTCATGAATTTAATTGAAAGTTTCAAAGGTTTTTTTGTAAAAAATAAGAATGATTCAGATGGTTTTTATTCGCTCATTCGTTCAGAGAAATGGGGCGACTTATTGGGTAAAGACCAGATTAAGATGATTGAAGGTGTCATTGAAGTTTCAAATCTCCAAGTCAGGGACGTAATGATACCGCGATCGAGCATGATCCTTCTGGAAGAAGAGATGGGCATTGATCAAATGCTTCAAATAATTATCGACTCAGGACATTCGAGGTTCCCTGTGATTGGGGACAATAAGGACGAGGTGACCGGGATCCTGCTCGCAAAAGATCTTTTGCGTTTTTCCCAAACAAAAGAAGCTGATTTCCAGCTAAAGAAATATCTAAGGACTGCAACATTCATCCCCGAAAGCAAGCAATTACAAATTCTTTTGAAGGAATTCAGAAAAAGCAGAAACCACATGGCAATCGTTGTTGATGAATATGGAAGAACAGCAGGGTTGCTTACGATTGAAGATGTATTAGAGCAAATCGTAGGGGACATTGAGGATGAGTATGATCCTCAAGATTTACCAATGATTAAGGAGATTGGACACAAGAAATATATTGTTGAAGCCCTGATAAGAGTCGAAGATTTTAATGAGTATTTCGAGACCGAATTTCTAGATGAAGACTATGACACACTTGGCGGTATGTTGATTAAAATGCAAGGTAAGCTTCCTGGAGTTGAGGAAATCATTAATGTTGACAATTGTTCTTTCAGAATCCTTGAAGCTGATGACAGAAGATTATCAAGCATCGAGGTTATTCTAGATTGATTCATCGATTATCAGATTCTAAGTTATGTTTTAGTTCTCTTATCTTATCACTGGCTTACTTGCTTGGTTTTGAACCATTTGGATACAGATTTATAGGATTACTCAGCGTCTCTATTTTATTTTACTTCGCATTAAAACTTGAAGAGAGGAAGGCCGCATTATTATTTTTTCTTTTTGGATTCTTCCTTTATTGCTTTGGATTGTATTGGCTATATATCAGTATCCATACCGTGAGTGGAGCACCTAAAGTTTTGGCCCTCGTTCTCATAGGGCTTTTGTCTGTTTATCTTTCTTTTTTTCATTCAGTGTTTGGTTTTTTTTTCGTAAAGCTTCATAGGAAGATCTCTAATGAATGGATCTCACTTCTCTTTATTGCGCCTTCCCTTTGGGTATTATTGGAAATCACGAGAGGATATTTATTAACGGGCTTTCCTTGGTTTAGCTTGGGCTATATGGAGAGTGCGAGACTTATCTCCAGTTGGGCACCAATTGGTGGTGTATATTTGGTGTCACTGATTATGGCCATGATGGCATCTGCAATCCTATTGATTTTTCTAAAAAAGAGGGTGATAGGCAGCTCAATCATCATTATTGCCATCGTTTCTAGTTATTTTCTCAGCATGCATGATTGGACTATCAGATCCATTGAATCTCCATTTAGAGTAGCGCTTGTTCAAGGAAATATTCAACAGGATAGGAAGTGGTTAAAAAGTGAATTTGAAAATACACTCACTCACTATGCTTCCAGTTTGGAGGATTTAGAAGGCATTGATTTGGTGATATGGCCTGAGGTAGCGATTCCATCTCTAAAGAGGAATGTCGAAAGTTACTTGCAGTATCTTGAAACACAAATGATAGAGAAAGACATAAGGATGTTGATCTTGGGTATTAACACACAGGATGACAGTGGACGAGTCTATAATTCCATGATCAGCTTAGGTGCAGAGAAGAATATCTATCAAAAGAGACATTTAGTGCCTTTTGGAGAGTATTTTCCTGTGACAGAAAGGATTCGCTCTTGGATGCGATCTATGAATCTGCCAAGCAGAGATATCTCTCAGGGTGACAATAAACAAGAGCACTTTCATTTGGGCGATCTCAGTATGGCTCCATCGATATGTTATGAGGATATTTTTGGTTCTGACTTACTGGATTTTTTCCCTCAATCGGATGTACTAATAAATATTACGAACAATGCTTGGTTTGGTCAGTCAATTGCTTCTGCACAGCATTTGCAAATGTCTAGAATGAGAGCAATCGAGAGCGGCAGGTACCTCCTGCGATCGACCAATACAGGAATCAGTGCGATCATTGACCCAAAGGGAAAGATGCAGGTAACCTCTAGGCCCTATGAATACTCAGTTATCACGGGCAATTTTTTTCCAATGGAGGGCCGAACCTTGTATATGTTATGGGGAGACGCTTTTTCATTGCTTCTTAGTATTTTCCTTATGACAATGGGGGCAATAATAGGTATGCTTCGTTTTAAAAATTAATAATGATCGATTCAAAATATAATCCTAAAGAAATCGAAGATTCAGCCCAGAGCTATTGGGAGGATCAGAGAGTTTTTGAATCAAAAGAAGACCAGAAAAAAGAGAAATATTACTGTCTTTGCATGTTTCCTTACCCAAGTGGACGATTACACATGGGTCACGTTAGAAACTATACAATTGGTGATGTCGTTTCAAGATATCAAAGGATGCAAGGTAAAAATGTCTTACAACCTATGGGATGGGATGCTTTTGGTTTGCCTGCCGAAGGTGCAGCAATAAAAAATAACATGGCACCATCAAACTGGACCAAGCAAAACATCGATTACATGAAGCATCAGTTAAAGATGCTTGGCTTTGGATATGATTGGAGTCGCGAGCTTGCTACTTGTGATCCCGATTATTACAAATGGGAGCAATGGATGTTTACTCGTTTGTTTGAGAAGGGCATTGCATATCGAAGTAGCGCTTTAGTCAATTGGGATCCTGTAGAAAACACGGTGCTTGCAAATGAGCAAGTGATTGACGGAAAAGGTTGGCGATCGGGAGCGACCATAGAGCGTCGAAATATGCCTCAATGGTTTCTTAGGATAACGGATTACTGCGAGGAGTTGCTTGAAGGGTTGGATGATCTTGACTGGCCAGAACAAGTCAAAGTAATGCAAAGGAATTGGATTGGTAGATCAGAAGGCCATGAAATAGATTTCGAAGTTCCACGCTTAGGGACAAGCATTCGAGTCTACACCACAAGAACAGACACCCTTTTTGGCGCAACCTATCTTGCGTTAGCGCCAGAGCATCCCATAGTTCAACAAAGAGCCAGCAACGATGAGAGTGTCCAACAATTTTTAGAAGATACAAAATCACAAGCAGTATCTGAGGAAGCATTTGAGAAAATGGAAAAAAAAGGCATTTCTCTTGGCCTTAATGCAGTAAACCCCATTAATGGTAAAGAGGTTCCGGTGTGGACGGCTAACTTTGTGCTCATGACTTATGGAACCGGCTCAATTATGTCTGTGCCTGCCCATGATCAGAGGGATCATGATTTTGCCAAAAAATATGATTTGCCCATACAGCCGGTGATTAGACCTGTTGAGAAAGATTTAGATCATGATTTCAGCAAAGAAGCTTACACTGAAGAAGGAATTCTTTTTAACTCTGGCGATTACAATGGAGTTGACTCGGGAGCTGCAAAAGATCAGATCGGAGAAACGCTTTCTGATAAGAGTGCGGCACAGAAAGTCATTAATTATCGTTTAAGAGATTGGTTGGTTTCTAGGCAACGATATTGGGGGGCTCCGATTCCAGTACTTTCAGATGAGCATGGAGGTCTTGTGCCAGAATCTGATGAAAACCTTCCTGTTGCTTTACCAGAGGAAGTTGAATTTGATGGAGTTCGTTCCCCACTGAAGGCAATGAGTGATTTTTATGAGGTGAATGATAGAGATATACCATTGGTTCGAGAAACAGATACTTTCGATACATTTATGGAGTCTTCTTGGTATTACGCTCGATTTTGCTCGAGTGATTCCGATGAAGCCATGTTGGATGAAAGAGCCAAATATTGGCTTCCAGTTGATCTATACATCGGAGGAATCGAGCATGCAATCTTACATCTTCTCTACGCAAGGTTTTATCATAGACTGCTTCGAGATGAGGGACTGGTTGAAGGAAATGAGCCTTTTAAAAGGCTTTTAACTCAAGGCATGGTTCTTAACGATGGTGCTAAGATGTCAAAATCACTTGGCAATACAGTCGATCCAGAGGAAATGATTCAGAATTATGGTGCAGATACAGTTCGCTTATTCATGATGTTTACGTCTCCGCCAGAACAGTCACTAGAGTGGTCAGATAAAGCCATTAATGGTTCATATAGATTTTTAAAGAAGTTATGGAAGCTGATAAAGACTCATCAAGAATCAATAAAAGATATTCCTTCTATTTCTTTAGATGATGAGTTTAATGAAAGCCAAAATAAGTTAAGAAGAAAAACACATCAAACAATTTCTAAGGTCACAGATGACATTGGAAGAAGATATACCTTCAATACCGCCATTGCAGCCGTCATGGAGCTAGTCAATGAGGTTTCTGCTTTCAATCTTAATGATGAATTAGATCGCCAGGTGATTAAGGAAGCAATAGAAAGCATACTTCTATTGCTCTCTCCAATTGTTCCGCATATTTGTCACCAGCTTTGGTTAGACATAAATCAAGCTGAGCCAATCATTGATGCAGAATGGCCAATATTTGATCCCAGTCTTTTGAAAAGTCAGACATCATTGGTTGTCATACAGGTGAATGGTAAATTGAGATCCAAGCTTGAAGTTGATGTTTCAATCAGTGAGGATGATTTGAAATCAATGGCATTGTCTGATGACAAGGTTATGCGTTTTATTGAGGGAAAGGAAATAAAGAAAATCATCGTCATACCTGAAAAGTTGGTTAACATCGTAGTTTAGTGGGAAATTTAAAAAAATCGTTGATCATTCCATTGTGCTTAATAGCATTTTCATGCGGCTATCAATTACAGGACACATCGTCTTTAGCCAGTAAAACAGGCAGTATCTTCATTGAGACAAATGATCGTTACTCACCTTTTTATAAAGTTTTAAAAAGCACATTAAAATCAAACGGCATTCCTTTGTCTGAAAGCAGATCGGCAGCAAATACAATCATTGTGATTAATAATGATGATTTTAGGGAAAGAGTAATCACTGTCTCATCTTCAAATTATCCAAAAGAATATGAAATAAATTTAGAAGTGACATGGTCTATGATTCATCAAAATGAGAGCATTATTGAGAATGCCAAATACAAAGAAGCGGGAGACTATAGCTTTGATAGGAGTCAAATACTAGGAAAGGTCAAAGAATCGAACTTTATTAAAGAGTCGCTCGCTGAGCAAGTCGTAGAGAAGATTCTATTAAGAATGAACGAGGTATCATGATGGCAGCGCTTCATTTTATTTATTCAACCATGAACGCCGGTAAGTCAACCGCACTATTGCAAGCAAGTCATGGTTATCGCGAAAGAGGTCTTGAAACAATGGTTTTCACCTCTTCAAAAGACAATCGATATGGAGAATCAGAAGTGGTTTCAAGAGTTGGATTAAGAACACCGGCTCATACCTATGCTGAATCAGATAATATCTTTGAGATGGTTCACGAAGGAAATGAGAAGAATGCATTGAGTTGTGTCCTTATCGATGAGGCACAATTTCTTACCAAAGATCAAGTTGAGCAATTGGGGAGAATTGTCGATGAGTTGAAGATTACAGTCATGGCCTTTGGGATCAGAACTGATTTTCAGGGTGAGTTATTTGAAGGAAGCAAATATTTACTGGCTTGGGCTGATCGATTGAAAGAGCTTCGTGCCGTCTGTCATTGTGGAATGAAAGCTACCATGATTGTTCGTGTTAGCGAGGAGGGTTCAATAATAAGATCAGGTGATCAGGTTGAGATTGGAGGCAATGAAAGATATCTCTCTCTTTGTCGTAAGCATTTTTACAGCGGAATTATTGGCTCTTAGTTAGGAGATAATTCCTACAACCAATCCTGTAAAGCAAGAGGCCAAAGTAGCTCCAATGAGAGCTTTTCCACTTACAGAAATGAGATCAGATTTTCTTCTTGGAATCATCGTTCCAATTCCACTTAATAAAATTCCAACACTAGACAAGTTAGCAAAGCCACAAAGTGCATAGAGCATGATTACTCTGCTCTTTTCTGAAAGCACTGATGGGTCAATTGATGAGAGATTAATGTATGCTACAAATTCATTTAAAATAAATTTCACGCCTAATAATGATCCAGCAAGCTGTATCTCGGAAGTTTGAATTCCCATACACCATGCTACTGGAGCAAATATCCAACCCGCTATCCTTTCAAGAGTAATGGGCTCATCAGAGACCATGGGTAAAACAGCTTCTAATCCCATGTTTATAAGAGTAACTATCGTAATTAAAACCAATAGAAGCGCTGCGATATTAAGAGTAATCTGAAGGCCGTCTTGAGTCCCACTGGTCAATGCATCCATTGTTCCTCTATAAAGTTTTGATTCTTCTATCTCCTTTTTTTTCTCAGTTTTTATATCACTCGGCATCATTAGGTTTGCATACATTATTGCTGCAGGAACAGATATGATGGATGCAGTTAGAAAGTGGGTTATGAGATTGATTGTGTATAACTCTGAAAGCATGGTTACGAATACAACCATAACCCCTCCTGAGATGGTTGACATACCAACTGTCATTAAAACTAAGAGTTCATGTTTAGTCATTTTTCCAAGATATGGCCTAATCAATAAGGGCGCTTCGACTTGGCCAAAAATAATGTTCGCGGTTGAACTTAACCCAATTGGACCTCCAACATTCAATGGCTTTTTAAAGAGGGTAGAAATTGCTCTAATGATTATAGGTAAGATTTTCCAATGCCAAAAAATCGCAGATAAAGCAGAGACAACAATGATTAGCATTAAACCAGAAAAGATGAAAATATTGGCTACACCAGGATCTATGACCTCGAATGGTTTTGGTGCACCTTCAGCCAAGTAACCAAAAACAAACCCTGTCCCTTTATCGGTTGCTTCCTTTAAAGCCAAGACACCATTTGATAGAGAGTTAAATGCATTGGTTATGGGCGGAACCTTTAGGAGAAGGAAAGATAATGCGAACTGCAGGATGATCGCATTCAATAAATATAATAAATTTATTTTTCTAAAATTATTGGTAAACATAACACCAAGAAGAATCAGGATGACGCCGCCAACAATAATCTGAATGATTTCCATCAAATTAGTTTACAGCAATTTGATTTCATATAAACGTTGTTGTAAGAAATCATCAGCCATGATTCCTTCTGGATATTTATTTGGATGATCATCATCCACACAGGACCCAAGCGTTTGAATAAACCAGTCAGGATTGGGATGAAGAAAGAAAGGAATTGAAAACCTCGAACTATTTTTTGAAACATCACTCGGTGTATTGACTCTGTGAATCACTGAGGGGAGACGGTGGTTTGTAAAACGCTCTAACATATCGCCGACATTACACACAACTGTGCTTTGCGGTGTTTCAACAGGATGCCATTCTTCGTCTATGCATATTTCAAGCCCAGGTTTATTGCCCCCAATCAGAAGCGTAATTAGGTTAATGTCCCCATGAGCACCCGATCGTTCACCCGACTCTATCTCATAAGGCGGATAGTGAATTGCTCGAAGAACACTGTTGCCATCATTGATATGAGAATTAAAGTATTGCTTATCCAAATCAAGATAAATCGCGATCGCTTTCATCAACTCTTTTCCAAATTCATCAAAAGCTTTGTAGAGCTCATTCACCGTCCTTTTAAAGTCTTCGATTTCTGAGACATGCACATTGTTAAACATATATTGTCTATAGGGATGGTCTTCGTTTAAATTTCTCCCAACTTGCCAGAACTCTTTAAGGTCGGCATGTTTGCCACCTTTGGGTGTCTCTATTTTATAGGGAGTATAGCCTCTGGCGCCTCCTAGATCTTTTTTGAAATATTGCATCTTGAATTCCTCAGACCTTTCAAAGAATTCAGAAAAGATTTCAAGGGATTTATTCACTAGTGACTCAGGAATTGGGTGGTCATTAATGCCACAAAACCCGGTCTTTTTATGATTTTCACCAAGCTTTCTTGCAAACTCTTGAGGATCTTCAAGCCAAGCTTTAAAACTGATTGTTTCAACAATGCTCATAATCAGAGTTTAGTGGGATTGGGCGCATCTCCATACACACTTTCAGGATCAAAAACTTTCTCACTTTCGGTGAACTCGAGTTGAGTTTTTTGATCTTTAGAAATAATTTTTCGATAAAAGCAGCTTCGATAACCCACATGGCAGCTTGCCCCGCCCATGACTTTAACTTTAGCCCATATAGTATCTTGATCGTCATCAATCATGAGCTCATCGACATGCTGAAAAAAACCGCTGGTTGCACCCTTATGCCAGAGGACATTTCTGCTTCTGCTGAAGTAGTGCATTTGGCCAGTATCGATTGTTTCCTTAAGGGCCTCATGATTCATGTAACCATGCATCAAAAGCTCTCCCGATTCGACATCTGAGGTCACAACCGGTATTAAACCATCTGCATCGAATTTGGGGGCTAGCCCAATTCCTTCTTCGACTTCCTCAATACTGACTCTTTCTTGAAACATCTTTTCTTTAATCCGTTAACTAATGACCACAGAATCTTATTAAAACATTAGGTATTATAACTTTCATAAATGCAATAAAAACCAAAAATGAAGATCAATCTCTATAATTCAAACACCAAGAGCAAGGAATTATTTGTTCCCATCGACTCTAAGAAGGTCGCAATGTATGTATGTGGGCCCACCGTATATAGCTTTCCTCACATTGGAAATGCAAGAGGCCCTGTCATATTTGATGTTTTAGCAAGACTCTTGAGAAGAGAATATAAGCTCACATACGTGAGAAACATAACGGATCTAGAAGACAAGATCTATCAAGCAGCTGATGAGGAAGGTGTTGATATATCAGAAATCACAGAGCGATATACAAAAATTTATCAAGACGATATGAATGCACTAGGAGTCAAAAAACCAGATATAGAGCCATTGGCCACAGAGCATATTGGTGAAATGATTGAAATGATTCAGGGTTTAATTGACAAAGGTCATGCATATCAGAATCAAGACCATGTGTTTTTCAATATAGATACATTTTCTGATTATGGGTTTCTTTCAAATCGAACAGAAGAAGAGCAGATTTCAGGGGCTCGAATAAAATCCTCTGAAATAAAGAAAAATCAAAGAGACTTTGTTTTATGGAAACCATCTACTGGAGACATTCCTGGTTGGGAAAGTCCTTGGGGTTATGGAAGGCCGGGTTGGCACCTTGAATGTTCTGCAATGGCAAAGAAATATCTTGGAAAAACTTTAGATATCCATGGGGGCGGAAGTGATCTATTGTTTCCTCATCATGAAAATGAATGCGCTCAAAGCATGTGTTCCCATTCTGGAAAACCACTGGCCAATTATTGGGTTCATAATGGGATGATCGATTTTGATAATGTAAAAATGTCTAAATCCGAGGGAAACTTGTTGCTTATTCGAGATCTTTTGCAAGAAATCAGGCCAGAAGTTATTCGTATGGCATTTCTGACCACACACTACCGTAAGCCAATCAATTGGAACGATGCGCTGATTATTGATTCAGAGAAAAAGCTTGATCGTTTGTATGGATCGATCAGAAAGTTAGGGCATATATCACCAGGCGAGCCTTCTGGGGGCGTTATCAATGCGCTTGCAGATGATATCAATACGCCTAAGGCACTGAGTGAACTCTTTGCCATCGTAAAGAAAATCAATAATGCAAAATCGGATGAAGAATCTAAGCAGCTGGCATCAATCCTCATTGGGTCTGCCAATTTATTGGGCTTAATGAATGAGAGTGCTGAAACTTGGTTTGATGATTTAAACATTGATGTTGATGAAGCATTGATCGAACGACTGCTTAATGAAAGAGAAGAAGCGAGATCAAATAAAGATTTTGGAAGGGCAGACCAGATTAGGCAGGAAATAGAGTCACTTGGTGTATCCATAGAAGATGGTCCTAATGGCCCGGTTTTGATGAAAAATTAATCAATGGAATCATTAGGAGAAATTCAACGTTCGATCTCTGAAGAGTTTGAAATTTTTGATACTTGGATGGAAAAATATGAGTACATCATCGATTTGGGTAGGCAGTTAGAGACTTTTCCAGAAGAGCAAATGATTGACGAAAATAGAATACATGGGTGTCAATCAAGCGTCTGGTTTGTAACCTCTAAGGAGGATGGTTTATTCAAGTGCAAGGCGAGCAGTGACTCTGCAATTGTTTCAGGCCTCATTGCACTATTATTGAGGATATATGACAACCAAAAACCATCTGAGATTGTGAAGGAAGAGCCAAAATTTATTTCTATGATTGGTTTAAATGAGCATCTAAGCCCAACGAGAAATAATGGTTTGAATTTAATGATAGCTAGGATCAAAAAAGATGCTGGCTCAATGGCTTAGAAATTCTCATGAGACGGATCATTATTCTTTACCAAAAGTTTATTTCCCCCTATATCCCAGCTTCTTGTAGGTATTTTCCAACCTGCTCACAATACGCAATAGATGCCATTGATCAACATGGATCAATCAAAGGATTTATTCTCATGACAATGAGAGTTATTAGATGCAATCCATTCTTTGAAGGAGGACACGACCCAGTGCCAGAAAAATTTCAAATCTTAGGGAATTATAGAGATAATTAAGTATGGATGATCGATTGCTTAAAATTCTTAGATGCCCTTCAAGCGGAAATGAGCTCATACCGATTGATGCCGATTCAATAAAGGATGTTGATTTGAACAAAGACTTAAGCTCTAAAGCAAAGACCTATTTTAATGAAGGCCAAAGCAAGGCCATTTTATTGAATATTGATTCTAAAATTGCGTACCCAATCATTGATAATATCCCGATGATTGATATTGCCCATATGATTGATATGAATGACTAGCCAATTTGAAGAAAAAGAAGTCCAACCGATGTATTTCATTCATGGAGCTGAAGATCTACTCATTCTAGAGTCTCAAGATGATATTCGAAAATCTGCATATGCAGAGGGCTTTACAGAGCGCTCCCGATTCTACTTTGATGCCAGATCAAATTGGGACGGCGTCTTTGCAGAGTTAAAGAGTCCATCACTTTTTTCTGAAAAAAAGATTATTGAGATCAATCTGCCTTTAGGCAGACCTGGAAAGACTGGCTCTGCTGCTTTAATAGAATTAATGGAAATTCTTACAGAGGATCATCTGCTTATTCTGATCTGTGGGAAATTAGAAAAAGATGTAATGAGGACAAAATGGTTTAAGGTTTATTCAAGCAAAGCCAAAGTCATTGAATGTAAGAAAGTTTATCCTTCACAGATGCCAGGATGGATATCAAAGAGACTGAGGGATAAAGCGCTATCTATTGATAAGGATGCTTTGGAGATGTTTGTTGCGCTGACCGAAGGAAATCTTTTTGCTGCAATGCAATCTATTGATCGATTGATGTTAATGGAGATTGATCAAAAAGTTACTCTTGATGATGTGAATGATTGTGTTGCGGATGGCGCTCATTTCGACCTATTTCAATTAACTGATGCTGCCATTTCTAGCAATAGCGCAAGAGCATTCAATATATTTAGACGTCTTCAGAAAGAGGGAATGCAGCCTTTCGAAGTCATGAGAGTGATCAATTGGGAGATAAGAAATTTATTTAATATTAGTCTGGATGTCTCATCTGGTAATTCTGTTAAGCAGAGCATGGATCGTGCAAAGATCTGGCAGAGTAAGCAACAACTCATTGGCAATTTTCTCAATCGTGTGAGTCATCAATATATGGAATCAATTTTAGGTCAAGCATGTTCCGTTGATAAAGTGATCAAAGGAGCAGCAGCTGGCAACCCTTGGCATGAAATTGGAAGGCTTTTATATATGATTGCAGACCCACAAAGTAAAACCGCATGACAGAAAACCGCATCTTAGATTTAGCAATGGCAGTAATGGAAGACATGAAGGCCATTGATGTAGATGCAATCGATGTAAGGGAATTGACTTCGATCTGTGATTACATGATATTTTGTACAGGCACCTCTAACCGCCATGCTCGCTCTATTGTTGATCGGGTGGGTGAGAAGATGAAGGAAATCAGCATGCCAGTCTTGGGAATTGAAGGCTATGATTCAGGACAATGGGTTTTGATAGATCTTGGAGATGCCATTCTTCATGTCATGCTCAGTGATGTTAGAAAATTTTATAAATTGGAAGATTTATGGAGTATCGGAGCAGACTTTTCAATCAATGAAAATTAAGATCATCAGTGTTACCAGTAAAAAAAATCAATTCAATAGCGAAATTGATCGATACATAAAAATGCTGCCATCTTTTATGAAAGTTGAGCAACTAGAGCTACCAATTTCCAAGAGATCAAAACAAAAAGCGATCCTCCAAAATATCGAAGAAGAGTCTGAAAGAATTCTCAGACACATCGGTCCATCGGATTATCTGATTATTATGGATGAGCACGGAAAGCAGATAGATACAATCGAATTCTCAGAGTGGCTCAAGCGATGGATGGACGAAAGCGCTCAACCAGTTTTGGTTATCGGTGGTCCGGATGGTTTGGGTCAATCCATCAAAGAAAGAGCCAATGCATCTCTTTCTTTGTCAAGCCTAACATATGCTCACAGCATGGTTCCTTTGATCTTGGCAGAGCAACTCTATAGGGCTTGGTCTATTCTTGATAATCAACCTTATCATCGCCAATGAAATTCATGTTCCTTTCATAATTGCTGAGTATAATTTCTCTACATAACTTATTAACCAACCTACGATGATAAAATCCATAATTTCAATTACATTCAAAATTATATTTTCAGCTCTGTTTGTATCGATCGTTGCAATTGGAATAACAATGCTTTTTTTATCCTTTTTCAAGCCTCAGATTGAAAATGAATTGAATCAATTGGTTCTTGAGAACAGGTCAGAGATAGATGAAATCATTGAAAAACGATTATCCCTCGAATTTGAATATAAAGACTTAATTGCCACTTATGAAAGACATTCAATTAATGATTTTAAGATACAGTTTTCCTTTAGAGATGTTCAAATGGCACAGATTGACGACCCATTGCCTGTTGATATCGATGAATTAAATGTTGCGATTGATCTTATTCAATCGCTTCTTAACCAAATGCCAGTAATCACTGCGATCATCATTAATGGCAGCGACATTCAGTTCAGTCATAATAATCAGAATGGTTACATGATTAATAATATTCCAATCTCGCAATTTAAATTACCAAAAAGGAAGGGGCTTAAGAGGCCGTCACTGGAGTTAAAGTCCATTTCTGCAACAGCAATAGACATCGTGCATCTACAGAAAACTGTTGGCCTTAGCGACGTGATTGAGAGCGATGATGCTGCATTTAATTTGAATCTTAAATGGGATGAAGCCCCAAGGAAGCAGGAGGTATTGTTTGCCAATGGAAATATCGACCTTTTGATCATGGATGGGGTTATTAATACCAAGGAATCTGTCCCTGGAAAGGCATTGTCGATTTTTAGCTTCTCTCAGCTACCCAAGCGTTTTTTGCTTAATTTCGAAGATGTTTTGAACGATGGGTTGGTTTTTGACTATATCCAGGGTGGGATTTTACTTCAAGATCGTATAGCGTTTACTTGCAATCTCACTCTGAATACAAAAACGGTAGACGTGTTAATCATCGGCGCATCAGATCTTGAGCAGAGGACCTATGATCAGACGATGATTGTTGATCCCGATGTATCTGATATTTTGACAGGCGGAGCTGCTGTTTTAGCCGGACCTGCCGCCGCTGCATCGATGTTTCTATTGTCCAAAATTTTGAGTAGGCCAGAGGAGGATACATTGAGCTATTTTGATCTTTCAGGCGAATGGAAAAAACCAGAGATTGAGCCCATTCAAGTCGATGAAATTGATCGTTCACTGATAGAGAATTGTGATCAATTTCTTCCAAATGTATCCGATTAATTGATTATATTAATGAGATGAAAGTCGCAGCCATTCAAATGAATTCTTCTGGTCAGGTAGATCTGAATCTTTCTAAAACTGAGGCATTATTAATCCAAGCCAAGGATGCAGGCGCTGACATTTGTTTTTTACCTGAAAATTTTGCATTCATGGGACATCCAAAAGAACTATTGAATTCTGTAATGGAGGATGAGGAGACCGGACCCATTCAAGCCAAAATATCAAATATAGCCAAGGAGCATCAAATATGGATCATTGCTGGATCCATTCCAATCAAAGATTCAGAAACAGGCAAGTCACTGTCACGATCAGTTACGTTTAATGATGAGGGTCAAATTAAAGGGTTTTATGACAAAGTTCATCTCTTTGATGTTGAAGTGAATGGAAGAAAATATCATGAGTCTGAGGCATACAATGCAGGCACTGAGGTCAAAACTGTTTCCACTCCTTGGTTCAAGATAGGTTTATCAATTTGTTACGATCTCAGGTTCCCAGAGCTCTACAGATCCCAAGAATTTAAAGATATCGAGGTTATCAGCGTTCCATCGGCATTCACTAAAGAAACGGGCGAAGCACATTGGATGACTCTCTTGCAATCAAGAGCAATTGAGAATCTTGCATATGTTGTTGCACCCAATCAATGCGGTGAACATGTTGGTTCTAGAAAAACTTTTGGACACTCTGTCATTCTTGATCCATGGGGTGAGATTATGGATCTTAAAAAAGATGGAGAAGGATTTGCACTTGCAGAGATTGATATTGAAGGTCTAAAATCAATTCGCAGTAAATTTCCTGCATTGGAGCATCGAAAATTATAATAATGAATAATAACTCACCTAATATGCAGAACCTTGATGAAATCGTAAGATCTACGTTACTCGATCCTTATGGAATCGATGATTCAGGTCTGCAAAGAATGCTCGGACAAGTGGTTTCTAAGGGTATTGAGATGGGCGATATATATTTTCAAAGTGCCGAGGCTGAGTCTTGGACATTAGAAGATGGTCAGGTAAAAAAATCGTCGTATTCAAGCAGGCAAGGCGTAGGTTTTCGGTCCATTATTGGTGAACAAACAGGACTCGCTTATTCAGAGTCATTTGATAAAGAGTCACTGATGAAAGCCGCAAAGGCAGCATCAAGTATTGCAAAGGCAGGGAAAAGCAAAACACTCCCAGTGTCTAAACAGAGTGCTGAAAGACCATACTATTTAGCTGATAACCCAATCTTATCAATTGATGATCAGGCTAAAATTGATCTGCTAAATCGATTGGATGAGAAGGCCAGATCAATGGATCATCGGGTCAAAGAAGTTATTGCTTCACTTGCTGGAGGTCATGGCTCCATTCTGATTATCAATCAAGATGGCAAACTTGCCACTGACATCAGGCCAATGGTTAGATTGAGTCTGAGCGTCATAGCGGAAGACAAGGGTCGACTTGAAAGAGGAACAAGTGGCGGCGGTGGAAGAATGAGCTATGAGTTTTTCGATGATGATCAGTTATGTAAATACGCAAAAGAAGCAGTTGATCAAGCATTGATAAATTTGGATGCAGACGAAGCGCCAGCAGGGGAGATGACAGTGGTCCTGGGTTCTGGTTGGCCCGGAGTCTTGATACATGAAGCCATTGGTCACGGATTAGAAGGGGACTTTAATCGTAAGAAAACATCTGCATTTTCTGGTCTTATGGGAGAAATGGTGGCTTCACCAATGTGCACCATAGTGGATGATGGAACAATACCAGATGCAAGAGGATCGCTGAATATTGATGATGAAGGGAACCCAACTGAAAGAACCGTACTGATTGAAAACGGTAAGTTATGCAATTACATGCAAGATAACCTCAATGCAAAACTGATGAATACTACATCAACGGGAAACGGCAGGCGTGAGTCTTACTCCTCTCAAACCATTCCAAGAATGACCAATACATTTATGTTGGCTGGCGAGCATGATCAGGGAGAGATCATTGAATCGGTTGATAAAGGGCTGTATGCCAAGAATTTTGGCGGTGGTCAGGTGGATATCACTTCTGGGAAGTTTGTTTTTTCTGCCAGCGAGGCTTATTTGATTGAAAAAGGCAAACTCACTAAACCAGTCAAAGGCGCAATGCTTATCGGCGATGGTCCATCGGCATTGCATCAGGTTTCGATGGTTGGAAATGATTTGGCTTTGGATCCAGGCGTGGGCAGCTGTGGAAAAGATGGGCAAACCGTGCCCGTCAATGTTGGCCAACCAACAATGAGGATTGAAAAACTAACAGTTGGTGGAACGACCTGATTTAACTTAAATCAGCAGCCAAAACTTTCTCGGCTTGTTCTTTGCGATAATTCTTTAACTTTTCGGATAAATCACTGTCATTTACAGCCATCATTGCCACAGCATAAAGAGCTGCATTGATAGCACCTGGCTTGCCGATCGCCACAGTACCGACTGGTATCCCAGGAGGCATTTGAACAATTGACATCAAAGCATCCATTCCATCAAGGCTGCCGGCATTGAGAGGTACTCCAATTACGGGTGTTGTGGTTAAGGCTGCCACCACTCCTGGAAGGGCTGCGGATAAACCAGCGCCTGCTATAAATGCTTTCACTTTTTGGTCTTCACATTCCCTTATGAAATCCTCCAGTTCTTTTGGCGTTCTATGAGCCGATAAAACTCTGCTCTCAGCCTTTACTCCAAATTGATCCAACATTTTTTGTGCGTTTGACATGACGTCCCAATCAGACGCCGATCCCATTACTATTGCTACATCTATGCTCATATCAAAACTCCAGAAAATTTTTTTAGAAAGTCTAGGTAGGGTAGAATAGCACATTAATTTTTTTTTAAAAATGAGCCAAATGCAACATACGGATATCGCATCAGATGCACTTGAGTACGCCATGAAGAATGGCGCAGAAGAGGCCTCGATAAAGCTCTCAACGGGCAGTGGCTTTTCTGTGGTATCCCAGAATCAAGCCATCGATTTAGTCGAACAATTCAATGATCAGAGCTTTTCAATTTCAATATATATAGGGAAAGCAATTGGCAGCGCCAGCACCAATGATTTCTCAGAAGAACAGCTGCGCATGACCATTGAAAAAGCCCTGAGTCTCTCTCGACTCACTGAAAAGGATGATTGTAATGGGCTTGCTGAAAAAGACTTGATGGCAACGGAGGTTAAGGATTTGGAATTGTATCAACCATCAGGCCTAACCATTAAGCAGGCTCAAGAAATGGCTATTGAATGTGAAGGTGCAGCGTTTGATGTCAATGATCTTGTCGTTAACTCAGAAGGGGCAACTGTTGGATCATATGAGAGTCATTCGGTATACCTCAATTCACATGGTTTTATTGGTGAGACTGAATCAACAGGCCACAATGTCAGTTGTGTTGCGATTGCTCAAAAAGATGGTCAAATGGAAATGGATTATGACTATTCCAGCACCAGAGGATTGGATGATCTTTCTGATCCTGTCAGCATTGGTCAATCAGCAGGAAATAGGGCTGTAAGCAACCTTGGATCAAGAAAGCTTAAAACACAAAAGGCGCCTGTTTTATTGTCGCCAAGAATTTCTAAGAGCCTCATCAGTCACTTACTCAATGCAATCAGCGGCACAAGCTTGTATCGAAAATCATCCTTTTTGGTTGACAAGATCGATGAGAAAATTCTACCAAGTTTTGTTCAAATTTATGAGGATCCGCATTTAAAGAGAGGGTTTTCGAGCACCTATTTTGATGGTGAAGGAGTGCAAACCAATCCCAGGGGATTGATCGAGGATGGACACTTAAGAGGCTATTTGCTTTCTAGTTATTCAGCCAGAAGGTTAGGACTAGAAACCACTGCAAACGCCGGCGGGCATCATAATATTATCGTTCAAAATTCAGTCGATGAAGACCTCAATTCTATAATCAAGGACATGAAGTACGGTTTCTTGGTAACAGGCTTTATTGGTTCTGGTGTGAATATTGTCAATGGAGATTATTCCAGAGGCGCGAATGGGTTTTGGGTTGAGAACGGAGAGATTGCATATCCAGTCAATGAGGTGACGGTTGCTGGCAATCTCACTGATATGTTCTCTAAAATACAAAAAATTGGAAACGACCCTGAGACTGATGGTTCAGTATTCTGTGGTACAGTTCTAATCGATGAACTTATGATCGCTGGAGAGTAAAGGGGCTACCCAGCTATTTGTTTGAAAGCATTATTGTATTTTGAGGCTGTGTTATCAATGACCTCTTTTGGCAATTCAGGCCCTGGTGCTGTTTTATCCCAATCCAGGGTCTCTAAATAATCTCTGAGATACTGTTTATCAAAGCTTGGTGGACTTGATCCAAGCGCATGGCTCTCAATGGCCCAAAATCTTGATGAATCTGGAGTAAGGACTTCGTCAATTAGATAAAGCTCGCCTTCATTGTCTAGGCCAAATTCAAACTTTGTATCAGCAATAATGATCCCTTTTTCTTTGGCGTGGTTTACGCCAAAGTTATATATGTCTATGGCGATTTGTCTCACTCGACTGGCAAGCTCCTCACCAATTAAATCAATTGTTTGCTCATAGGAAATGTTTTCATCGTGTTCACCGACCTCGGCTTTTGTTGCAGGCGTGTAAATTGGATCAGGCAATTTTTGCGCCATTTGAAGCCCTTTCTCCAATTCAATTCCACAAACGGATCCAGTCGCCTGATAATCCTTCCATCCAGAACCGATCAGGTAACCTCTCACAACTGCTTCAATTGGAAGTGGATTTAAGCGTTTTACAATCATGCTTCTCTTTGAGAAATATTCCAATTGATCAGGACTATCAAGAAGATCAATGAGTTCCAGATCATCGGTCATGTGATTTTTGACAATCGACCGTGTCTTCTCAAACCAAAACTCAGAAATCTCAGTCAGTACTTCACCCTTACCCGGGATAGGATTTGGAAGAACCACATCAAATGCAGACATTCTGTCCGTGGTGACAATGAGTAAGTGGTCAGAGTTAACTGCATAAATGTCTCTTACCTTACCTTTGGCTACGAGCTCAAGATTTTTTAATTCTGTAGATTCCATAAGACTATTTTATGTATACAAATAACAGTAATCAACAATCTGTTTTTTTTCTTTAAACCAAGAATTTCTCAAGCATAATAGATATCAGTAAACTTATTATTAGAAATGATTAAGGAATTCAAAATAGCACCCTCAATCCTGTCTGCCGATTTCGCAAGATTGGGCGAGGAAGTTGAGAGTGTGATCGCTGCAGGGGCCGATTTTGTTCACTTTGATGTTATGGACAACCACTATGTGCCAAACCTTACTTTTGGCCCGGTGATTTGTAAATCTCTCAGAGATTTTGGTATCGAGGCACCGATTGATGTGCACTTAATGGTCCAACCAGTGGATCGATTGATAGCCGATTTTGCCGAAGCTGGCGCAACATACATTACATTTCATCCAGAGGCCTCTGAGGATATTGCTTCCACTTTAGACCTTATTAGATCAAATGGTTGTCTCCCGGGTCTTGCCATTAACCCTCCAACGCCTTTAAGTTATGTCGAGGAATATCTCGATCAGATTGAAATCATTACAATGATGTCAGTTAATCCTGGTTTCGCAGGGCAAAGTTTCATTCCTGAAGTGCTCGATAAATTGACTGAAACCAGAGCGATGATTGAGAATTCAGGTCGAAAAGTTTTCTTAGAGATCGACGGGGGAGTGAAAGCCAATAATATTGGAGACATTGCCTCTTATGGTGCCGATGTTTTTGTTTCGGGTTCTGGGATATTTGGTACCGAAAACTATCGCGAGACCATTGATGAGATGAGACAGAATCTGGCACTCCATTTGAATCAGTAATTTTCCCAATATTTCATTGAAAAAAGCCATTTGGATGAGTAGACTAGCCTCCTTTTAATAGGATATGAAAAGCAAAAAATGACGACGGTTTCAGCAAAAAAAGAAGACGTGATACACGATTGGTACTTGGTTGATGCCAAGGATAAGACTCTCGGTAGGTTATCTACAGAGATTGCTCGCCGTTTGAGAGGTAAGCATAAGCCTATTTACACACCGCATGTGGATACAGGAGACTACATTGTTGTGATCAATGCTTCTGAGATAAGAGTTACCGGAAATAAGATGAAAGACAAGATGTATTATAAGCACACTGGATATATTGGTAACCTTAAGTCAATGAACCTTGAAACAATGATGAATAAGAGCCCTGAAAGGGTTCTCACGAAATCTGTAAGAGGCATGTTGCCAAAAACAAAACTTGGCAATGCCATGATTAAGAAACTTAAAGTTTTTGCTGGACCTGAGCATGCTCATGGTTCTCAACAACCTCAAACACTGGAAATATAATGGCTACTGAAGTTCACTACGGCACAGGAAGAAGAAAGCGCTCAGTTGCAAGAGTCTTTATTAAAAGAGGCAAGGGCGAAATTCAGGTCAACAAGAAATCATTGGATGAATTTTTCGATCGAGAAACGGCACGTATGATTGTTAGACAACCTTTGGAGCAAACAGATCTTCTAGACAAGATTGATGTCATAGCTACCGTAAGAGGCGGTGGTGGAAGCGGACAAGCTGGAGCCATCAGACATGGACTCAGTCGAGCACTTCTTTCCTATGACGATAACCTTAGGTCAGCCCTGAGAGAGCGAGGGTTTTTAACTCGAGATGCAAGGCGTGTCGAGAGAAAGAAGGTTGGACTGAAGAAAGCTCGCAAAGCAACTCAGTTCTCTAAGCGTTAAGAATTAAGATCAAAAAACTTCAAGCACCCTCTTTTTTGCTGCAGCATCAAGCATTTCGCCCATTCCGGCTTTAGAATTATCGAGCATATTTTTCGATTTCGACGTCGCAGGGATGACGTTGGTCACTGCATCATCAGCAATGATGTATTTCAGGAAAAGCTGACCCCATGAATCAATGCCATAATCAGAAACCCACGAGGGCAATCTTTTCTTTTCAGCTTCTTTGAAAAGCCTGCCCCTCATGAATGGTCGATTGATGAGGGTGGCTATCCCATTGTCTTTACAAAAAGGCAATATTCTTTGCTCAGCATCCCGCTCACCTAGGGAATAATTGAATTGTGCAAAATCGATTCTTTCCGCTTCCATGATTTTGATCATTTCATCGAATGCATTGGATTTATAGTGGGTGATGCCAATGTAGTCAATACGACCTTCATCCTTGAGGGATCTGAGTGTTTTGATTTGTGTTTTCCAATCAAGAAGGTTGTGAACTTGAATCAGACTGATTTTATTGGCTTTCATTTTTTGAAAGGACTCTTCAATTTGCCTTAGCCCATTTTCTTTTCCCTCAGTCCAAACTTTGGTGGCAAGAAAGAATCGATTCTTTTGGATGTAATCCTCGGCGCTGATGCCGATGATCTCCTCTGACATTCCATACATTGGTGATGTATCAATCAAACGACCACCATTTTCGTAAAAAATATCTAAAATCTCTCTTCGGATATTGATTTCATTTTGAGATGGCACAATATCAAAGACTCTAGAAGTGCCAAGACCGATCACCGGTATTTCTTCTCCAGAGGAAGGGATTATTCTTTTCGGCATTGATTGATCCAGTTCAGATGCAGCGGATATCTCAGGCAAAAACGATAAAGAACTCAGCGCTATAAAATCCCTTCGATTCAGCATCAGCTTTTAATTTGAACCTCTGGTCCTTTTTCATTGCCAATAATCATTGCATCGGCAGATCTTTTTGCAAATATCCCATTTGTGACAACTCCAGGAATATTATTGATGTGATTCTCTATATCGACTGGATCAAGGATTTTTAGATTATGAACATCCAAAATTAAATTGCCATTGTCAGTCACAAAGTCATGTCTCAGCTCCGGCAATCCACCCAGTTTAGTTAATTCACGTGCGACCAATGATTTTGCCATTGGAATCACCTCAACTGGCAACGGAAATTTACCCAAGAGGTCAACGAGTTTTGAGCCATCAATGATGCATACAAATTTTCTGGACGCTTCTGCAATGATTTTTTCTCTTGTCAATGCACCGCCCCCGCCTTTAATCATATGGAAATGCTTTGTGATCTCATCTGCTCCATCGATGTATAGGTCTGGTGAGCCAACCGAGGATAGGTCATCAACCCTGAATCCATATTCTTCAAGCAGTTTTGTACTGGCCTCAGAGCTCGATGTGACAGAAGCTATTTTATTTTTTACTCTCGGTAGAGCCTCGATCAGATGATTGACCGTTGAGCCTGTGCCCACACCCAGAACGCAATCATCGTCTATAAATTCTAATGATTTAAGTGCTGCTTGTTTTTTTTGCTCTTCAGGGTTCATATAGCTATTTTGACATATGGATAAGCCTTTAGGAATGATAGACCTTTTTTTCTGTCACAATGCAATCCAGAGGAATGTCCCATTTATTTGGTTTAATCTCTTCCACTTTCTGAAAATCATAAGCAAGACCTATCAAATGCGTTCTGTTTTTGGAATCATCCAGAGCGGAAAGTGCTTTGTCATAAAAACCCGATCCCATGCCAATTCGATTGCAACTGTGATCAAAAGCAACGAGTGGCATCAAGATAATATCGATTGACTGAATCTGAATTTCTTCGGCTTGATCGATGTCAGGTTCTTTTATGCCAAAACGATTTATTAAAAGTTGTGAGTCAGAGTGATAATTAAAAAACCTCAAAGAACCCTCATGTGTTACGGGCAGATAGACTCCTTTTTCTTTCGACCAGAGATGTTTTATGAGTTTTTTTGTCTCGGGCTCATTTTGGAAAGAATAAAAAGCAGCAACCTTATTTCCTTCATCAAGGTAATTTAGTTTGAGTAAATTCTTTATGATGATTGAACTCTTTTCACCGACCACAGCATTGGACATGCTCAATCTTGCTGATTTTTTTTCTTTTCTGACTGTTTTCATTCTTTGGGAAGAA
Organism: Gammaproteobacteria bacterium; assembly: GCA_002717445.1. Taxonomy (GTDB): domain Bacteria; phylum Pseudomonadota; class Gammaproteobacteria; order Steroidobacterales; family UBA11654; genus CACPJA01. Next base: position 37,051 of record PBDY01000025.1, read on the forward strand.
GATGACCCACAATACCGTGTCCCATACGTTGCTCTCAGGCCTGAGCAATAGGTGGGCTCTGACGCATTAACGTAGGCTTCCCATTCAATGGTAATGCACAATACTAATGCAGACGTTGATCCCTGTTTGTTTAATTAAGGGCCGAGAGATCTTTCAATGAAACTCGAGCACCGCAGGCAATCTTCTAACTTTATTGTAGCTTTAAATCAATGCCAGAGTTAAGAGAATTTTCAACATCCAGTGATAAATTCTCGATCTTATTTTGAATTTCATCAAGATCCATTTCTGAGTCGTATTCGGTCCTGATCTTTGCAGCCATATCACTGTTGCCTGTGATTGCATCATTTGCAATATTGAGTGCTGCCATCACCGCTATTCTATTTACCCCAAATGCAGTCCCTTGATCGCTGATCTTTTTCATGGCTTCGTGAACCATTTTAGCTGCTTTAATTAAATTGGCTTTTTGATCCGATGGGCATTTAATGGTGAATTGCTCACCCATGATTTCCACAGAAACGGTCTCGTTCATGCGTTCGGTTCTATTTCTTCCAGACGACGCAATACATTTTCCGCTTTGACCCTTGCTTGGTCTTTGAGTGATTCAAGGGATTGTACTGCTTGGATAAGTTCTTCATTCCGTTTGCTAAGTGATTGATTTTCAGTTGAAAGTTTTTCTTTTTCTTGGATCAACTGACTGATTTTAATCTCCAGTTTTTCCACAGCAGCAAGAAGTTGTTTTTCTGAGACCTTATTCATAGCAATTACTATAATTTGTCCTGAGCCATCGGTCAAATCAGTATAATGGTGCGTGGAGATTATTAGAAAATGGATTACGACAAACTCGATGGCTTGAGAAAAAGCGCCTCAATAGATATGTGTCTTCCCGAGGTGCATGGAGGGATTTGTTCGCAGATCTGTTTTGAGAGCGATTATTTTGAAGAATTTATTCCTCTCGATAAATCCGATGACGGGGCTTCTGTGTCTGTTCAAATAGGAACCTATAGAAAAGCACTCTTAAGAATCATTGATACCGACGCCAAAAGACTCAAGGACGGAGATTTAGGTTTTGAGCTAATTATTCCTGGAGAGGGCAGCCCTATACAAGAAAGGGCAGAAGCGCTTTCTATTTGGTGCCAGGGATTCATAGACGGCGTAAGTTTTCTCTTAACGGAACACGATCTTAAAATTGACCAATCCGAAACCAAAGAATCATTTGAAATCATTGAAGATTTCACTCAAATCTCTACACTGGATTCGCATTCAATCAGTGAAGAGGTTGATCAAGAATTGGCGCTCATGGAATTGATTGAATTTGTTAGATTAAGTGTGCAAATGATTTATGATGAATTCAGAATAGATTGATGAAAAAAGAATTTGAAAAAAGACGGCGTTCGCTTGCCAAGTTGATTGGCAAAAATGGCATTGCTGTCATCCCCACATCCAATACAAGAGCAAGAAGTCGGGACACTGATTATCCGTATAGACCGGATAGTGACTTCTATTATTTTACTGGGTTCTCAGAGCCAGATGCTGTCATGATCCTTGCGCCCGGCAGAGAAGACGGAGCTTTTGTTGTGTGTCTGAGGTCAAAAAATCCATTGACCGAAATTTGGGATGGGCATATGGAAGGGCTCAATGGCATAAAGAAGAATCATGGGGCAGATCAAAGTTTTAAGATTGCAGATTTAGAGACAATTCTGGCATCCCTTTTCATGGGTAGGCAAAAAGTATTATTCACACTGGGACAAGATGATGTTTTGGATAAGATTTTAATGAAAAGCTTTAATGCTGTCAGAGCAGGACAAAGAAGAGGTGGGGTTGTGCCATCTGAGATTCAAGCATTGGAGCCGCTCATTCATGAAATGAGATTGATTAAATCAAAACATGAAATCAGCTTGATGAAAAGGGCAGCCAAAATTTCTGTAGATGCTCATAAGCGAGTATTCAAAAATTGCAAACCCGGCGTATTCGAATATCAGATTGAAGCCGATATCATTCATGAATTTGGTAAGAACGGCACTGTTCCTGCATACACAAGCATTGTTGCTTCTGGAGTAAATGCTTGCACACTGCATTACATCAGTAACCGAGAAAAAATGAAGGCCGGCCAATTATTATTGACAGACGCCGGCTGTGAACATGAGATGTATGCTGCTGACATTACTCGAACAATTCCAGTCTCTGGAGTTTATAGCAAGGAGCAGAAAGAGATTTATGAATTGGTTTTACGAATACAAAAGACTGCAATTGATAGCGTAAGGCCAGGCCAAACGTTTGAAGGATTGCAATCTGAAGCAATCAAGGGTTTAACTCAAGGCCTCAAGAAGCTTGGGCTACTAAAGGGCCGGATTGACCAGTTGATTAAGTCCGAAGCATATAAGGACTTTTATATGCATGGCATTGGACACTGGCTTGGCATGGATGTTCACGATGTGGGTTCATACATGGATGAAAAAGGAAACTCCAGGAGATTTCAATCCGGCATGGTTTTGACCATCGAACCTGGAATCTATATTTCAAAGAAGAATAAGAATGTTTCAGCTGAATACAGAGGCATAGGGATCAGAATAGAAGACGATGTCCTTGTCACTAAAAGCGGTTGTGATGTTTTAACGAAAAGTTTGCCCAAAGAGATTGATCAAATTGAATCAATCATGGCTAGAAATTAATCCAAGGAGTATCTAATGTCTGTTGTTGTTTGTGGTTCAGTCGCCTATGACTATTTAATGGAGTTTGATGGAGAGTTCGGTGATTTCATTCTTCCTGATCAGATCCATATTTTGAGTGTTGCGTTCAATGTACCGAGACTCAGAAAGGAATTCGGCGGTTGTGCGGGAAATATTGGATTCAATATGAAAAAATTGGGCATGGATCCAATCGTTTGTGCCACTGTTGGGAAGGATTTTGGTGATTACCGGACGTGGTTTGAGTCTAATGACATTCCGATCTCGGGCATTAAAGTAATCGAGGATATGTTCACTGCACAATGTTTTATAACCACAGATGAGAAAAATAATCAGTTGACCTCATTTCATCCAGGAGCAATGGAAGAGGGACACGGCAATTCGATTCCTGATATTCAAGGCATAGAGATGGTTATTCTCTCACCGGATGGTAAAAAGAGCACCATTTTGCATGCAAATGAAATGCACAATAAGGGAATCCCGATCATGTATGACCCAGGACAAGGTCTTCCAATGTTCGATAAATCAGAAATCCTAAATTTCATCGATCAAGCCGATTGGATCATACTCAATGAGTATGAGGCAAACCTTCTCTCTGAGATCACAGGGCTGAATCATGACCAGATAAAGGCTAGCGTTTCAGCAATGATTGTTACCAAAGGGGGCCAGGGTTCAGATATTTTTGTCGACGATCAAGTGATTTCCATTGATCCTATTCCTGCTGATAATGAGGCAGATCCAACCGGGTGTGGCGATGCATACCGTGCTGGATTAATCTATGGAATGATCAATGATCTGGGTTGGGAGAAGTCTGGCAAGCTTGGATCGATTCTGGGTTCAATTAAGGTTGGGTCTCATGGGACCCAGAATCATAAATTTGAGCTGGAAGACCTCCTCTCAAGATTATAAAGCCGCTTCCGAAGCTTTCGTTTTTCTGACCAAGAATAAATGACTGGCACGATCACGAGTGACAGAAAGGTTGAACTGATCATGCCGCCCACAACTGCAATGGCAAGCGGTTGGCTCAATTCAACTCCAGATCCGATTCCAAGTGCGGGCATCATCATGGTGAGTATCAATGTCAAAGAAGTCATCAAAATGGGCCTCAGTCTTCTTGGGCATGCGCTCAGCAATGCTTCATCAATCTCTAATCCTCTTTGTCTTTCTTGATTGGCACGATCAATCAATAAGATGGAGTTTTTTGCAACGAGACCGGTCAGTAAAACAAGCCCAGTCATTGAAAATATATTGAGGTTTGATCCCACTAAAAAGATTCCAAGCGTCCCCCCAATCACAGCGAGAGGCTGTGAGATCATAACGATCAATGGTTGCCTGAATGAGTTGAATTGACTTGCAAGAACCATGTAAACAAGTATTAAGCCTGTTAGAAATGCAAACAGCATTTGATTACTGGTTCTCTTAAACTCTTTTGCTCTGGCAAAAAAGCCGACCTCATAGCCAACAGGCAGAGTTTCTACAGCAGCATCTTCAATAAGCTGTATTGCATTGCTGAGCGATGTTGTAGGGTCGCTATAAAAGTAGGCGCTATACATTCTGTCCAGACGGGTGATTTCAGATGGTCCAACTGTTTCCTTGAATGTTGCAACCGTGTCCAGTCGAACCAGTTCTCTAGAAGGTGTTCGGAGGTATATTTTGTCCAAATCATCAATGGACATATCGGATTCACCCTTTAATCTGACTTTATACCTTTCTCCGTCTCCAACTGCATCGTTATAGCGTGCGACATCAATACCACCTGCAAAGATATTTGCTGCCTCTGCGATAACTCTAGTTGATAGCCCCATTTCTGAGGCAAGTTCTCTGTTTATTTCTAAGCTGACTTGAGGCAGGTTTAACTCTATGCTTGAGTCGACATCTCCCAGTTCTGGCGTTTCAGCAAGCTTACTTAGAAAGGCATTGATGGATTCATTCAGGGTATTGAGTTCTGGACCTGAAACCGTGAATTGCATGGCTTCACCTCTGGTTCCAGAAGCAAATGACATAGGAGCTGGGAATGCTTTTATGCCTGGAACTTTATTGAGCGCTTCTCTGAGTATTGGAATGATTTCATATTGTTTATATTTACGTGTATTGCTGGGCTTTAGTCTGACGTAGATGACCCCAATGTTGACCGCTTGACTTTCAATGCCAGAGCCCATAATGGTGAAATACGATTCAATGTCTTCATATTCCTCTAAGAGGCCTTCGACCACTGATAGACGATCTTTCGTATAATCGATGCCTGTTCCAACGGGAGTCTTGACTGTGATTGTAAATTGGCCTTCATCTTCTTCAGGGAAGAATCCTCCGCTCAACTGAGTGAGGCCTACAAAGGATAATGCAACAAAAAGACCTGCATATGACAATACTTTCTTCTTGTGACTCAGAGACCACTTAATCAGTTCACGGTAATGGTTCTCAATCAGATTAAACCTTTGATTGAAGCCATCAAATACTCGATTAGACTCTCTCTTTGTTTTGAGAAACTTTGATGCAAGGGTAGGAGTGAGAGTCAAAGCAACAAAAGTTGAAACCAAGACTCCAGTGGATACAACAATTCCAAATGATCTGAAAAATCTTGCAGCAATGCCTTCCATAAAAAACACTACTGTGAATAATGCTACCAGCACGAGCGTCGATGAAACGATGGGTAAGAAGACTTCATTGGCACCAATGATGCTGGCTTTTATGCGATCTTCAGGAGTGTCTTCATTTAGATTTCTCTGAGCATTCTCAAGAACAACAATTGCATCGTCCACAACAATTCCAATCAGCAAGAGGAGTGCAAGCATGGTCATGGTGTTTAGAGTGAGCCCGAATGCATACATTATGAATACTGCACCAAAAAGAGAGACCGGTATGGTGATGCTCACAATCGCCATACTTGAATAACTTCTTAAAAAAAGAAGAACAATGAGTGATGCGATTATAAAGCCAAAGAATATATTCTGACCGAGCCCATTGATTAATTCATAGATGTAACTGCTATCGTCCGTTCCAATATCGAGCGTCATGCCTGCAGGCAAGGTTGGCTCAATGTCGGATTTAATTTTGGTTTTCACCTTCTCAATGATTTCAACCGTGTTTTCTCCTCTGATTTTGGTTACACCAATACCGATGGACGGGTCACCATTGAAACGACCCAAGCTACGCAGATCTCTCACATCGTCTTTGACTTCAGCGATGTCTCTTAGCTTGATTGCACGATTTCGATCATAGATGATAATGATGTTTTCAATTTCATTAACATTGTGTGATTCAAGATCAAGCTTCAATAAATCCTCTTTGCTGTTATCGATTAAGAATCCTCCAGGCAGCTTTATGTGCTCATTCCTAAATGCCATTACGATGTCTTGAACAGTGATGCCAAATGCACTCATTCGATCAAAATCAAGATTGACTCGAATGTTTCGTTCTTGTTCCCCGCCAATGACCACACTGCCGACACCATCAATGGTTTCTAGTTTTCTTTTAACCACATTTTTTGCATAGACACTCAAATCTTGAAGTGTCCTATTTCCTCTCAATGCGAGCCAGATAATGGGTATTTCGCCTGTTTCAATCTTACTGATGATCGGAGTTTTAGCATCATCGGGTAATTCCGAGTCGATTTGACCAACTTTTGATTGAACCTCGTTGAAGGCAATATCAAGGTCTTTCTCTAAAAGGAATTGTATAAATACATTAGATACACCGGGTGCTGATCTGGACCGAACATCATCAATCCCAGGAATGCTATTCACTGCACCTTCAATGATATTAGTGACACTGGAATCAACCACATCTGGATTGGCGCCGGGTAAAACAGTTGTGACTGAAATCAATGAAAAGTCTATATCTGGTGAACGATCTATGGATATTCGATTCACCGATATTAGGCCAAAAAGAACAATGACCAAGTTGATCATCAATGCGAAAACAAAGCGTCTAACGGATACTTCAGGTAAGCTCATCTCAGTTTATAACTTCAATCTCTGAATCATTGGTTAGGAAACCAGCACCGTCTTTGACGATCTCATCATCAAGCTTGACGCCCTTTAATATTTGAATGAATCCTTCTTTACGGAGCCCGGTTTTGACCGGGGCTTCTTTGACAGTATTTCCTTTCACAAGATAGACAACTTCACCAATGGATCTTCTTACAACACTGATTTGAGGAACCACAATCGCATCTTCAAATTTCGAAAAGACAACGGTGGCTCTGGAGCTTGCTCCCGGTATCCAAGTACCCGGATTTTCAAAATTGATGATGGCCGTCAAAGACTTATTTCGAGCATCAATATTTGGTTTAATGTCCTTGATCTCTGATACAACAACTTCATCTGGATTGGTCGGTGAAGTGATATGAACCTCGAGACCTTTTTTTAATTTGGGGCTCAAGTATTCAGGGAAAGACAAATCGACTTTCAAGTTTTTTGTGTCTACGAGTTCATACACAACCATTCCTGGCTGGACATAATCACCCGCATCTATATATTTACTGGCAACCTCAGAGTCAATGGGTGCTTTTACATTGGTTTCCTCGATCAGTCTGTTTGCATTTCTCAGTTGTGCATCCGCAGCATTTATTTGTTCTTTAAGTGCATTAAACTCTGCCCTGGTTCGATCCATCATTTCTTCAGAAACAAGACTATCTTCAAATAGTTTTTCTGCTCGCTGAAGATCCAATTCTTGATTCACAAGCAAAGCACTCAGTCTGGCAATTTCAGCTTTCGATTGAGAGTATTGAAGATTGTATTTTTCTGAATCAATCTTTGCTAAAACATCGCCAGCTTTTACTTCATCACCGACATCGGCAATGATCTCAACCACTCGTCCGGATACTTCTACAGCCAAACTAGGAGAAGATTTGCTATAAATGAGACCCATGAGTTTTTCTTCCTCGTTCATTTCCTGAGTAATCGGAAAGGTGGTGCTAACAACAATCTGCGACTCAAGATTCAGCACCCAAAAAGACAAAGGCAAGATCATCCAAATAATGTTTTTATGAATTCTAGTCATTTCTTTTTACTCCTCTGAGTAAGTTGGTGGTCAGCGTTCTTGAAAACTCTTCATTTGAGCAGGGACCAAGTCCCTCAAAAACAGTATCAAAAAAGTTTTGATGGGTGATGTAAGTAAAGTACGGTGAGAGCAATTGATAAGCAAGCAAGCGACTGTCTATTGTTTCAATGATTTCCCCATGTTTTTTTGCTTGATCAATCAAATCAACAATCTGTGATAAATTTTGTTCCATTAATCCAATGCTTGGCAATGAGTGAGAGGAGAGACCAAGATCTGAGAGCTCTCTTGCCAGTAATTTATATTTCATAGGGTCTTTAAGCATTTGATTCAAGTGCTCGTTTATGAAAAATTCAATCTTTTCGATATATGTTCCAGCAATTTCTTTGGTTTTCTCTAGAATATTTTTAGTGTTTTTTTGAGCCCTGATAAGAATTTGTCTGTATAGGTCCTCTTTGGATGAAAAATGATGATACAGATTTGCCTTACTCATGTTGCAGGCTTTGGCAATATTGCTCATTGAAACCGACCCAAAACCTGAGTCAGCAAACAATTTCTCTGCCTTATTTAATATGATTTTAGTGCTTTCCATAATTTCATACTTACCGATCGGTCGGTCAGTATATATAAGGGGAAAAAGTTTTACAAGGCTATCTGGTTAATTGCACCAGATTGGCTTCAAAGTTGACTTTATTGTTCTCTGTCTGCTCTAGTTTAATGGGTATAAAATCCAACTCTGGTGCCAGCCAGAAGGTATTGATCCGGTTTGAATTTCTTGATCGATGCGACACTTCAATGACATCATAAGATCCGAAAGGGACTGAAATCTTTCTTTTTGAATTCGAGGATGATATATCAATTTCCTTGATTTCATCTCGATCGATAATTAAGTATGAGTCCTTCATGCCATTGTTTTGTTTTTGATGCATGATTTCAATTTGTAAAAGCACTCTTGTCAGAATGGACTCTTCTAATTTTAAATCAATGGTCCGATCTTTATAGAAGCCCTTGATCACTTTTTTACTCCAGTCAAAGTCAATAATAGACTCTCTTGGATTACGTCTTATGGTATCGATCAGTTTGTAATTGATTGGTCTGATTTCGTTATCGATGATTTCAAATGCACTTGACTCATTGATTGAGCCATTGGCAATCAGTTTCCAAAAACCAGTTGGCTCTGTTTTTAGGCTATATGTATAGACTTCCTCATTTTTTTCTAGTTTTGCTCTTAACGTTCCATCCGCTTGCATCAGTTTTACTGAATAGACTGCTTCATAATCAATAGGCACTGCATTTGCCTCTTCAGAAAGGAAGAAAGTGCAGGCGATAATCAACAATTTATATACAGTCAGAGCTTTCATATTCTTTTTATAACATATTAATTAGTTATAAAAATGAAGTTAGTTTGAAAATCAATTTTGTGAGATCGGGTGAAAATATGCTTTCGATTGAGCTGTATTGATTCCCACAAATCACTAAATAATGAGTCACATCTGGGTATAATCTCACATCTGGGTAAAATCTTAAAATAGGGGTTTAATATGAAAAAATATCTTCTTTCAGTGTTATGTGCTTCCTTATTTTTCTCGGCCATAACTTTTGCTAATGAAAGAACTGAGAACAATGGCAATCTGATTCTTAAAAATATTCCAATAATCCCTGAAAGCATTAAGCAAGATCTCACCCAATATCAGAATGTTCGATCGGCTCCTTTCAGAGGGTTTAATCGTGAAGGCAGCCAGATCTTCATTACAACTCGTTTTGGGAATGTGAGCCAATTGCATAGGGTTAAGAAACAAGGTGGAGCAAGGGAGCAAATCACATTCTTTGAAGAGCCAATCGGATCAATATCCAGAAAGCCTGGAAGCCAATTGATTGCATTCACAATGGATGCAGGGGGCACAGAAAACAATCAAATCTTCATTTTAGATCCAAAGAAAGGTTCTTCGGTAATGCTCACCGATGGTAAATCAAGAAATGGAGGACCATTGTGGGAGAAGAAAGGCTCTCGAATTGCATATCAGAGCACACGACGCAATGGACAATCCAATGATGTCTGGATGATGGATTCCAAAAATATGAATTCAGCAGAGATGATTCTAGAGTCTCCAGATGGAACTTGGTGGGGTCCGAGTGATTGGTCAAGGGATGGTAAAAAGATTTTGATTCAAAACTATATCTCAATCACGAATGCAAAAGCTTACTTATTGGACATTGAATCAAAAAAGAAAGAAATGATTCTCGGCTCAGATGAAACTGAATCATACAATGCAATCTTGTCTTTTGATCGATCACAGAAAGGAGTGTTCTTTCTCACAAATGAGTATGGTGAATTCAATCAACTTGCTCATAAGAATTTGGTGACGAATAAGATCACTGTGTTGACAAAGGATATACCATGGGATATTGGCGGATTTGCCATATCATCAGATCATAAAAAAGCTGCCTTTACGATCAATGAGGGCGGTATGGGTTCTTTGTATCTTTTAGACACAGGATCAAAAAAATACAGAAAAGTTGATCACATACCAATTGGACTTCTTGGTGGTATTGAGTTCAGTGAAGATGGGACAAAATTGGGGTTGACCGTTAACAGTTATCAAACGCCTTCCGATAGTTATGTTTTGGATCTAAAAAATAACCCTCTGCTTTATGGTGATTTAAATCGATGGACTGTTTCTGAGATTGGGGGATTGGATGCTTCTGAATTTGTCGAGCCAAAACTCATCACATATAAAAGCTTTGATCAAAAGACTATTCCTGCATTTATTTATGCAAAAGAGTGCAAAGATCCACAACCCGTCATCATATCGATCCATGGTGGTCCAGAGGGGCAATCAAGACCTTCCTTTAGCCAGAGGATTCAGCTATGGGCCCAGAGGCTTGATGCAGCAGTGATCACTCCAAATGTAAGAGGGAGTGAAGGTTATGGCAAGAGCTATTTGGGCTTGGATAATGGTTTTCTGCGAGAGGATTCCGTTAAAGACATTGGGGCATTGCTCGACTGGATAGAAGGTCAGCCATGCCTTGATTCAACTAGAGTAGCAGTGATTGGAGGGTCTTACGGCGGCTACATGGTGCTTGCAAGTGTTACGCACTATTCAGATCGCCTAAAAGCCGCTGTTGATATTGTCGGCATATCCAACTTTGTTACATTTCTTGAAAACACTGAAGATTATCGAAGAGATTTAAGACGAGTGGAATATGGAGATGAAAGGGATCCAGAAATGAGAGCATTCCTTGAGTCCATCAGTCCTAATAATAACATTGAGAAAATCAATGTCCCTATACTCGTGGTTCAGGGTGAAAATGACCCTAGGGTACCGGTGACCGAGTCAGAACAAGTCGTTAAATCCCTTGAAGAGAAAGAAAAAACTGTATGGTATATGAATGCCTTAAACGAGGGGCATGGCTTTAGAAAAAAAGAAAACAGAGACATCTATGAACAAACCGTTATTTTATTCTTCGAAAAATATCTCTAGGAAGAAAACTCACTTCAATACAACTCAACTTTGTTTATTGTCTTTCTTCATTGGATTATCGAATCAAAGTGTAGGCTCATTTGAATCAGATCCTTATCTTTGGCTTGAGGAAGTTGAAGGGGAGGCATCTTTGACATGGGTTCAAGAGCAAAATCAGAAAACATATGCTCGATATACCGAGTCGAATGCATTCAAAGAGCAATACGACAGAATCAAAGCAGAGCTCAATGATGACGAAAGGATACCTAGCGCCTACTATCAGAATGGAGAAATGTATAATTTCTGGAGAGATGAAAATAATGTCAGAGGCATTTGGAGGAAAACTTCATTTGAGTCTTACCTAGAAGATGAACCCATTTGGGAGAATATCCTCGATATTGATCAACTTGCAAGTGAGGAGGGGATCAATTGGCTATACAAGGGAGTTGACTGTTTAGCACCTGAGTATAAGCGTTGCCTGATCAGACTTTCAGACGGTGGCACCGATGCTGTCACCATACGTGAATTTGACCTCTTGGAGAAAAGTTTTGTAAAAGATGGTTTCAATACTCACCCATCAAAACAAAATGCATCATGGGTCAATAAGGATCAAATTCTCATTGGAGCAAATTTTGGTGATGGAACCATGAATGAGTCTGGTTATCCAATGCAGGTTAAATTGTGGAGCAGAGGAGAGAGACTGGAGGAAGCAGAAATCTTCTTTTCGGGATCTTATGAAAAAATATTCAACTTTCCCTTTGTCAGCATCAGGCCCGATGGAAAGCACTATGGGATCATTGAGGGCCCAACGTTCTTTTCAGAAGTACTCCATCTCTTTGATGGAGAAAAACTCACAAAGGTTGATCTGCCGCAAAAGATTGATATTCATGGCTTTTTTCGAGATTCATTGATACTCACCATTGAAGAAGATTGGAAAACATTCAGTTCGGGTTCATTGTTGGAAATCGATGCCAAATCGGCTATGGCAAATAGCATTGATCGAAATGATGTCACCGTTATTTTTGAGCCGGATGGTAAACGTTTTATATCCGGAGTCAGTATTGGCAAGAATCAACTGATGGTTAGCATGCTTGAAAACGTCAATGGAAAAATCACAAGATTTTTGAAAACAGGTGATCGATGGAATTCAAAAAATATTGATGGTTTCCAAAACTCAACCATGAGTATTTATGGGCAAGATGCATGGTCGGATAATTCATTCATATCGGTTTCGAACTTTTTGGAGCCATCAAGCATATTCCATGCATCAGATGGCGCTGATTTCAAGAGAATTAAATCAAGGAAAAATTCAATCGACTCAGAAAACTACAGCGTTAAACAAAACTTTGTAAGTTCAACCGATGGGACTTCAATTCCATATTTTCTCATTTCTAGAAATGATATAAATCTCGACGGAAAGAATCCAACCATCCTATACGGGTATGGGGGCTTTCAAATCTCAAAACCACCGTCATACCTAGGCGGTTCAATTGCAGAATATTGGCTTGATGCGGGAGGTGTTTATGTTGTCTCGAATATTCGAGGTGGGGGCGAATTCGGGCCTGATTGGCATCAATCGGCATTGAAAGAAAATCGTCAAAGGGCTTATGATGATTTCATTGCAATCGCCATGGATTTAATCAATAAGGGAATTACTTCTCCTAACCATCTCGGCATCGAAGGAAGATCAAATGGTGGACTACTGGTCGGTGCCACTTTTACCCAAAGACCTGACTTATTCAATGCAGTCATATGTGGTGTTCCGTTATTGGACATGTATCGCTATGACAAGTTATTGGCTGGTGCTTCTTGGGTTGATGAATACGGAGATCCTGATAATCCTAAAGAGTGGGAATTTATAAGTAAATACTCGCCCTATCAGAATCTTAAAGAAGGCACTGAGTATCCTGAGGTATTCTTTTATACCTCCACAAAAGACGATCGTGTCCACCCCGGCCATGCGAGAAAAATGGCAAAGAAGATGACTGATATGGGTTCGTCAATCGTTTATTATGAGAATACAGAAGGAGGGCATGCTGGAACTTCAAACTTAGACCAGTTTTCTTTTCTTTTGGCTTTACAGCTGTCTTATTTAGAAGACAAGCTGATGAATTAATTATCGAGTTAAAATTATGGAAAAAGATATAGATATCATTGTTTACGGTGCAACCGGTTTTACTGGCAAGCTGTGTGTGGAATACCTTGCATCAACTCAAAGATCCACAAAGTGGGCAATTGCAGGAAGAAACCAAGAAAAACTGAAAAATGTTGCTGATGAATTATGCCCAGATATAGAAATTCTAATTGCTGATTCACAAGATGAAGACGCACTGGATCGGTTGACCCAGAGAACAAAAGTGGTTTTGTCGACCGCAGGTCCTTTTCATCGGTATGGCTCTAAGCTGGTTGCATCATGTGTGAAAAATAATGCTCACTATGTGGACATTACAGGTGAGAATTTTTGGGTCAAAGGACTGATTGATAAGCACCATGAAGAAGCTTCAAGAAAAGGGGTTAGAATTATTCCGTCTTGTGGATACGATTCGATTCCATCTGATTTAGGCAGCCTTCATTGCGTGCAATCAATGAATAAACCCATCAAGCGTATTGAGGCCTTCCATTCCTTCAAAGGAGAGGCATCTGGAGGTACTTTGGAAACGATGTTTTCTCTTGCCGATCTTGATCTAGGCAAGTCCATATTTGATCCCTTTCTACTCAATCCCGAAGGCACAGTTTCTGATGAACAAAGAAAGTTGAGCAAAGATAAAACAGGTGTACTTAAACAAGACGCAATCAATGGTTGGTCAGGGCCTTTTATTATGGCAGCAGCCAACACAAGGGTTGTCAGGAGAAGTGCAGCGTTGCATGAACAAAAAGGAGAGCGCTACGGGCCAGATTTTACATATCAGGAATTTACCTTTCATAAGAAAAAAACAGGCGCTTATATGGCACTGGCCTTTTTAGCAATCTTTGGGCTTGTCTTAATGACACCGCTTAGAAAAATTGTGAGACCGCTGATGAAAAAACCTGGAGAAGGTCCTTCAAAAGAGGTCAGAGACAATGGATGGTTCAGTGCAACCTATAAAGCCTTGGCTGAGGATGGAGAGGTTTCTATTTTTAAAATGCATGGCAAGGGAGACCCCGGATATAAAATCACATCATTATTGGTTACTGAATCGGCATTGTGTTTGGTTGAAAATGAACAAGATCTTCCTGGTGGCCCTGATTATGGCGGAATACTGACAAGTGCTTCAGGCCTTGGCGGAGTTTTGATTTCAAGATTGAAGAATGTCGGAATCGTTTTTGAAGGCCCTATGCAAAATTGAGACAAATATATAGCGAGAAAGGATGGAAATACTTAGAACACCCGATGAAAGATTTGAAAAAATAAAAGGTTATCCTTTTGAACCTCATTACACAAACATCAAAACGCATGATGACTCGGAACTGCGTATCCATCATATTGATGAAGGCCCCAAAGATGGCCCGATTTTATTGGCCATGCATGGACAGCCGGTGTGGAGTTATCT
>PBDY01000026.1 GCA_002717445.1 Gammaproteobacteria bacterium
ATGAATGAATATAACCACATTGATGTCAGGCCTTTTGGAGCCAATGCAGGAGCTGAAGTCAGAGGTATTGACATTACCAGCCCTTTAGAAAAAGAGGTTGTCAGAGAGATCAAGACAGCATGGCAAGCACACCTTGTTTTATTGTTTCGGGATCAAAATCTAGAACCACAACAGCATATGACGTTTGCTCAGTATTTTGGAGAACCACAAAAAGCAGGCTTTGTGCCAACCCTGAAAGAGTTTCCTTTTATTCGGCACCAAGAATTCAACAAAAACCCAGGAGAAAAAATATCAAAAATTGGGGGAGTAAACCTACTTTGGCATCATGATGATTCGTTTTGGAAGGTGCCATCAAAAGGCTCAATATTGCATGGAATTGATGTGCCAGATGTTGGCGGCGATACATTATTTGTTAGCATGATTGCTGCTTATGATGCGCTTTCCTCAGAGATGAAATCCATGGTCGATAATTTAACTTGTTATCACGATTTAACTTTTTTTATTCAAGATACGATTATTGAAGAAATGGGCATGCAAGCCCTGGAGAGAATCAAAAAAGAAAACCCACCTGTGGAGCACCCTCTCGTGGTCGTGCAACCAAAAACGGGCAAAAAAGCACTGTATGTCGATGAAATGCATGTTTCAAAAATCAAAGGGATGCATCCAGAGGAGAGTAAATGTTTATTAGAGTTTCTTTCTCAGCATACTTCAAAACCAGAATTCCAATGCCGCATTCGATGGAGCAATAGCACAGTAATCATGTGGGATAATTTGTGTGTGAAACACAGAGGGGTACATGATTTCGGTACTGCTCATAGAGAAATGCAAAGGATTGCCTTGGTTGGAGAGCATAGCCCTAAAGCTCCTTGATGATTAATCCAACTGAACCAGCTCTGAAAATTGGTCCCATATCTTTTTCCCCATGGATAAGATTAAATAACGTACTAACGCTTGTTTACGCGAGTTTTATCTGGTTGACAGTCGTCTCTTTTATCAATTTTCTTCAGCCTTATTTCCTGGAAGCAACACTGGATGTTCCCGAAGACATCCAAGGAAGAATCAGCGGGAATTTAACCGTTCTTCAAGAGATTATTTTAATCATTGTAGGCGGGATTGCGGGAGCATATTCTGACAAAGTTGGGCGCCGCATTATTTTTTCTTTTGGTTTTGTATTCATAGGCATTGGTTTTTTCATCTACCCTTTGGCTGTATCGGTCACTCAGCTATTTTTATTCAGAGCTGTTTTTGCTGTAGGAGTTGGCTTGGGGGCTGTAATGTTTTCAGCCTGTGTTCAGGATTATCCCAAAGAAAGATCAAGAGGGCGATGGATTGCAATCATTGGAGTATTTACTGGCCTGGGCGCAATGTTTATGGCTTTGGTATTATCCAGAATGCCTGCCTGGCTTATCACTTTGGGTTTTAATGAGGCTGAGGCGGGAATGTATGCCTGTTGGTTTGCTTCTCTACTGAGTTTTCTCACAGCCTTGGTCCTTGCATTTGGAATCAGCAATCCTCCTAGGGAAAAAAAAGAAAAGGAAAATCATATTTTATCTGATCTTTTTGTCGGGCTGAAGCAAGCGAAAAATCCAAGACTTGCATTGGCCTATTTTACCGCCTTTATCGGCAGAGGTGATTTAGTGGTTATTGCTGTGTTTTTCTCTCTCTGGTTTGTTCGTGATGGTGCAGATCTTGGCGTCCGCCCCGAAGTAAGTATTGCCAGAGCAGGAATGCTTTTTGGCATCGTGCAATTATCTGCATTGCTCTGGGGCCTAGTAATGGGAACCATTGTTGATAAAGTGAACAGAGTTCATGCCGTCTGCATAGCATATTTCATAGCAACACTGGCTTATCTATTAATGGGCCTTTATGGCACAGGTGATCCAAATCAAGCTCTTTCCTCAAAAATGATTCTTTTTGCCATTTTCCTTGGAATGGGAGAGATCAGCGTAATTAATGCAGGGGGTGCAATTCTAGGTCAAGAGGCGCCACCAAATATTCGTGGATCAATCATGGGAGTTTTCGCTGCTCTCGGTGCAGCAGGAATTATTTTTGCTTCATCCATAGGGGGCATGCTGTTTGATAATTGGCTACGGTCAGGGCCATTTATTATGATGGGTGTTTTAAATGGACTGCTATTAATTTTCGCCCTGACTTTAGTTTATTTAAAGTTAACAAAACCCAAAGACCATCAGCAGTTATTTTAACAATTAGATTGCGGCACTTGATTCATTAGTTAGAAGCAATAGAAATACTCAACTTTGAAATAATAATCAAACTCTAAAGTATATTTCTGATACACATCATTAACCCCATGATCATCATCATTAACCCCATGATGACAATCATATACAGCCATTAGTTCAGAGTATAAATTTATACATGAAGTATGGAGATTATCATGCAGTATACAAAACTCTCAGTTGTTGGCCTTTTAATAGTAGCTCAATTTCTTACTGGCCCAATTCATGCTCAAGGCGATGCAAACACTCTAAAGGAGAATACTTGGATTGTCAGAACTGGTTATACCAATATCAATCCTCAGTCTAACAATGGGGATATAGTCAATGTAGGCGGACAATCTAACTTTACGACTACGTTTGTTTACTTTCTGAATAATAATATTGGAATAGAGGTATTGGCGGGTTTTCCATTCAGACATAATATTTATGATAAAGCACTTGGAACAGGATTGAAGATCGGTTCTGCTAGCCACCTTCCGCCAACTGTAACATTGCAATACTATTTTGATAGCAGTAGTAAGTTGCAGCCTTATTTTGGGCTTGGTTTGAATCATACGCTCTTCTTTAAAGAAAAGGCTTCCGGACCTTTGAGTGGTGCGGATATAAGATTGGGCTCATCCACTGATTTGTCTTTGCAAGTTGGTTTTGATTATGAGTTATCAAATAATCGATTTCTTAATCTAGATATCAGAAAAATTCAGATAAATTCTAAAGCGACCGTCACGAACATTGGTAACACAGATCTTCAGGATGTCTTGCCCGATGAATTAGTTTTTGATGTTCCAATAGACCCTCTAGTTATTGGAATTAGTCTTGCTTGGAAATTCTGAACCACCTTGAGCTTATCTTTCTTCTCATAGACTAAAGTTCTTATTATGTGGTTAATGCAGTGTAGATGTAGTACAAAGTGTAGACCGGAAATCAATAAGAGAAGAGATTATGAAAAGTTTAGTTATTGCCACTTTCCCAGCTCAATTAGGAAAGCTTGAAGAGTTAAAACAATTATTCAGAGATGCTCTAGCTGATACCAGAGCATTTGATGGCTGCATATCCATTGATGTGCATGTTGAGCAAGATACTGAAACAGTCCATTTAATCGAATACTGGGAATCGCTGGATCATTATGAAGTATATCTCCAATGGAGAATGGAGAACGGTCTGGCCGAACTTCTAAACCCAATTCTTGAAGGCGGTGTAGAAGGCCTTAAGATCTATCGATGCGGTGTAAAGGAAGAGATCTGATACACAGCTCTTGAAAATGAAAAAAAGACATCTTAGTGTCATTTTACTCCTGTTTCTATCGGATCTTTCGTATTCAGATTCCGCTGAAAAATTAACCATATTTGATGCAAGTGAGATTGTAACGCTTGATGAGGAAGTTAAGTCGGCAGATGCCGTTTTAGTCAAGAGTGATCGAATTATAGCACTTGGGTCATTAGATGATTTGACGGAGCAATATCCAAAAGCAAGCATCAATCATCAATTTCAAAATGACGTAATGGTCCCCGGGTTTATTGAGCATCATATTCACCCATTTTTGTCAGCAATTACAATGAATGCTGAAATCATTGCGATAGAGGAATGGGATCTACCAAACAATCAATCTAGAGCCTACCGAGATCGTGATTCGTATATGCAGAAATTGTCAGAAATTGAAAGAAACATGAGAGTTGATGTGCCTCTTATAACTTGGGGATTTCATCATTATTTTCACGGAGAATTAACGAGAGATGATTTGGATCGTATTTCAAATGAAAGGCCTATATTAGTGATGCACAGGTCTTATCACGAGTTCATTTTAAATACACCCGCATTGGAATATTTTGAGATCAGTCGAGAATTTGTTGAATCATTGGATGAAGAGGCAAGGGCTTATGCCGATTATGATCGAGGCCACTTTTTTGAACAAGGAATGGTTTCAGTCTTTCCAAAACTACTTAAATACTTGGGTAAGCCAGAATACTTATTATCTGGTTTGCAGTTGACAGAAGATTATTTGCACCAAAATGGTGTCACGATGATTGCAAATCCTGGTGCATGGTTAATTGAATCCTTACAAAAAGCTAAAAACTTTGTTTTAGGCGATGAGGACACTCCATTTCGATCATTCTTTTTCCCCAGCGCTTTGATTCTTTCTGAGCAATACGAGGAATCAGAGTTGATTGAACAAGCAGAGGCTTTGCTTGAGTGGGGAGAGGGTAAAGTCGAGTATCTTCCAAATAGAATCAAGTTATTTTCTGATGGGGCAATGTACTCACAAAATATGGTTTTGAAAGATGGTTATCTCGATGGCCATCATGGCGCATGGCTCATGCAAGAAGATCTTTATCGTTCGGTATTTAAATTGTTCTGGGATGCTGGGTTTCAAATTCATATCCATCAAAATGGCGATGAAGCTTTGGATTTAATACTGGATGTCTTAGAAGAGAATCTGAAGAGAAACCCAAGGAAAGATCACCGTACAACCATTGTTCATTTTGGGATCTCTGGAGCCAATCAAATTGAACGCATCAAATCTTTGGACGCCATTATTAGCGCAAACCCTTACTATGTGACCGCTCTTTCGGATCTATACAGCAGGGAAGGCATAGGCCCAGAAAGAGCATTGGAGATGGTTCGATTGGGTGATGTTAATCGTGCAGGGATCAGATTTGGGCTGCACTCTGATATGCCAATGGCCCCAGGCGCACCATTGCATCTGATGCACTCCGCGGTGAATCGCATCAACTTTGCAAATAATGTTGCTGGACCCAAACAAAGGGTGCCGGCTTTGTCTGCTTTGGAGGCAGTCACAATTGATGCGGCATACATCATGGGTCTAGAAAAAGACTATGGCAGCATCAGCATTGGCAAGTTCGCCAATTTCACCATTCTTTCAGACAATCCATTGACTATAGATCCAAAGCTGATAAAAGATATTGAGATAAAATCAACCGTTGTAGAAGGAAAGCATTATCCAATCACTGGGAATTAAATTTATTAGTTATGTTCCACAAAAAGTTTGTGTTACCCGCTCCTCTTCCTCGGGAGGCAAAGACAGTAAATCCATATTTTTCTGATCAAGGTATGGCTTTGAGGTCGCTTCTAGAAGCTGGTAAAAAAAAGTATCGTCTTCATTATTCTCAATGTCTTTGATTGCTTTTTCTATTAAGTGATTTCTCGGTATGTAAATGGGATTGATCAATCGAAGTTTCTCTGCCAAATTATTTTGATCTTTAGTTTTCTGATTGTTGATTATTCTTTCCCAGTCTTTTAGCCATTCCTTTGCGCGTCCAGCCTGCTTAAAGTTGCTTAAAAAGCCTTCATATTTTTTTTCTGATGCTGCAATTAAGGATCTGAAGGTCAAGGTAAAATCTGAGCCATCTTCATGCATGTTTTTGAGCAAATCTTGAAGCAATGTCTCGCTTTCATCGCTGTGCTCAAGACCAATTTTTCTAACCATCTCTTCATTAATCAATAGATCGATGTCTTTAGCTGTTTCTTCAAGTGAGGCCTGAATCTTTTCTTCCCTTTCTTCTTGCTCCCCTTGAATAATCGGCATTAGGCATCCTGCCAGGCAAGAAAGGTTCCAGAGTGCAATCTTGGGTTGATTATTGAACCGATATCTTCCCTGTCTATCGATAGAGCTGAAAACTGCATTGGGATCATACTCATCCATGAATGCACACGGACCATAATCTATGGTTTCTCCTGAGATAGAACAATTATCGGTATTCATCACGCCATGTATAAAACCAACCCCCATCCATTTGGATATCAATATTGATTGTTTTTTTGCAATGCGATTAAAGAGTGATAAGTATTTGTCTTCTTCTTCGCTGATTTCTGGATAAAGCCTATCGATTGTAAAATCAGAGAGCACTCTGAGGTTCTGAAAATCTTGCCTTGCACGAAAGAATTCAAAGGTCCCGACACGAACAAGGCTATTTGAAACCCGTGTAAGAATGCCTCCTTTCAGAGCCGTTTCCCTGAAAACATGCTCTCCAGTAGAAACCGCCGCCAAAGCTCTCGTTGTTGGGATATTCATGGCATGCATCGCTTCGCTGATGATGTATTCTCTGATGACTGGTCCAATTGCAGATCTTCCATCCCCTTGTCTTGAAAAGGCTGTCACTCCTGAGCCTTTAAGTTGGATGTCTTTGAGCTTTCCTTCATTATCATAAAGTTCACCGATTAACATTGCTCTCCCATCACCCAGTTGAGGAACAAAGTTGCCAAATTGATGGCCAGCATAAGCCATGGCTATTGCTGAAGATTTTTCGGGAACTTCATTTCCTGAAAAATATTGAAGCAGTTGAATTTCGTCAGTGGTATCGATGGATAAGTCATTTGCGAGTTCATGATTCAAGCAAATGAGTTTTGGTTTGATCACAGGCATTGGATCGATCGATCTATGAAAATCCTTTGGCAAATCAGAGTAAGTTTTTTTGAGATTCTGCATGCTTTTAATTTCAATAATTGTTTTGGATCCAGAAGTATTTCCAATGAATAGAGTGTATTAATTTATACTAAATGCAAAGATAAGCACACTTCGAAATGATTGAGAATTTTAAAAAAATAATCTTCAATATACCCATTGAGGACAGATCTTCACTATTAAGAGCCTTCTTCTTCTTTTATTTTGTTTTATGTTCTTGGTACTCAATCCGCCCAGTTAGGAATGAAATGGCTGTCCAAGCAGGCTTGGAAAACCTTCCAGGCCTCTTATCCATTGTTTTATTAGTTATGTTAATTGCTAATCCTATTTATTCTTGGCTCGTCTCACGCATCAACCGGAACAAAGTTGTCCTATATTTCTATTTATTTTTCATATTGAACCTTTTAGGCTTCTTTTTCTCATGGGTTTTGCTCGATGAATCATGGAAGCCTTTGGTCGCAAAAAGTTTTTATATATGGTGCAACGTTTTCTCTTTTTTTGTGGTTTCAATATTTTGGGTATCAATGATCAACTATTTCAGCGGATCCCAGGCAAAGCTTTACTTTGGGATCATTAGTGCAGGCGGTTCCATTGGTGCATTTTCCGGTTCGTCTATAGCACGTATTTTCTCTACTCAAGTTTGTGGATCAGTATCGCTTTCTGAGTGGGGACCGTTTTCTCTGATATTGATTTCTGTTTTTTCTTTGTCGATAGCTTGTTTGTTGAGCTTGTCATTTAAATCTGAGACAAATAGTGAAGATGAAAAGATGCTCAATGAGAATCTTACAGATTCTGCAGTCGAACCCATCAAAGACATTGCTCGATCACCTGTTCTCAAAAATCTAAGCCTATATATGATTCTATGGACTGGTTTGATGACATTTGGATGGATGATTGCGTTGGAAATAGTTCAAGAATGGTCAACGGACCCATGTGAAAGAACTGCGTTCTTCGCTAGGATTGAACAGATCGTTACTCCTTTAACACTCATTTGTCAGTTCTTGGTGACCTCGTTTGTCTTAAGATCCATTGGCATTCGCAAAGTTTTAATTATTTATGGATTCATTTTGTTCGCTGCAATCTATTTCTATGAGATTTATCCAGAAATCATGACCGTTATGATTATAGTTTCGATCTTGCGGACATTTGAATATGGCTTGTCAAAACCAGCAAGAGAAACTCTATTCACTAAACTTAAAAAAGAGCAACGTTATAAATCGACTGTTTTCATGGATACTTTTTTTGCCAGAGGTGGAGAGGTTGCTGGCAGCTGGTTTGCGGCCAAAGGTGCTTTATTAATTGGGCTATCATCAATGGGAGCAACATTATTTATGATCCCTTTTGCTGCCTTACTGTCCTGGTCTGGATACAAGTCTTCTAAATTATTGGATGAGTAATTGACAAAAAAAAACAGAGCCGTAGCTCTGTTTCTTAAGTCGAGTCCCTGGGGTGTCTGAAGCGAGATTCTTTCTTCAGCTCCTCGCCCGGTATCTCTTTCCGAACTTGGTGGGAATCGGTTCTTTTTTGCTGCTAGCTCATCTTCCCCGTTTCGCTTTCACCCTTTAGGTCTCTTTCTCTTTTTGACTCTCCCTTCTGCGTCTTAAGTTACTTCCGAGTCGGTCTCAAGAGATGAGTTCATATTACGAGTTACTTATTTTTTTTCAAATAGAATTGCGTGAAAAATAAAAGTTTTTTTCTCTAAATTATTTTATGTCCTATAAAGAATAAAAAATAATATTAAGAGTGTTTTCTAACTTACTGATATTCTTTAATTTCTAAAAAATATACTACAAAAAATATGTCCTATAAGTTTTTTCTTAAGAAAATAAAAAAAAATAAATAAATAAATAATTTTGCGCAAAAGTACCGAATAGAGGTTTATTATTAGTTAGGAAAATCCTTAAATAATTTGAATATCTTCTAATAAAATTGACTGTTTTTAATACCAATTGAATGAAAAATAATAAAAAAATAGACATAAATGCGGATTTGGGAGAATACGCCTCTCAAGAAGCAATGAACAATGAGACTTCATTGATTCAACACATCACGTCTGCCAGCATAGCCTGTGGTGGACATGCTGGGGATCAAGTATCCATGAAAAATATGATTGATCATTGCATTAAGCATCAGGTGTTATTTGGGCCTCATCCTTCTTATCCCGACAAAAATGGTTTCGGCAGAGTAAAGCTTAGGATGGATGACGAATCACTGATGCAGTCAATCAAAGATCAGATAACCGCGTTCATGAATATAGCCATGGAATGCGACACAAAACCAACACACATTAAATTTCATGGTCAACTTTATAACGATTGTTTCACTGACAGCAATCTGAGTGAGCTTTGCTTGGCTGTGATTAATGCAGTTTGTCCTGATATGGCGCTTATGTGTCAACCCTATTCTGAAATCAGTGATATTGCTCAACAATCGGGTCTCAATGTCATACATGAGGCATTCATTGATCGAAAGTATCAATCCGATGGAGCTTTGGTGGAAAGAATTTATGAAGATGCCGTTATTTCATCGATAGAGGATCAGGCCAGACAAGCGGTTTCAATTGCATGTGAAGACAAAGTGATGACCCAGAACTCTAAACATATTCAGATACAAGCAGACACTCTATGCATTCATGGCGATCATCGAGAGTCGATTTTAACGGCAGTGGCTGTTAAAAAGACGCTCGAAGAGAATGGCTGCCAAATCGTGGGTTATGAATTTTAACCTCCATACAAAGATCTCGGTCATAACCGAAGACATGCTCGAGCTGGAGTTCAATCTTGATGATTCCAATATGAATCAATCAAAATTGCATTGGTATCTCGCCGAGCATTTATTGAAAAACCAGAATGATATAGAAGTGATTGCATCGGAAGAGATGATTTCAGTGAGATCCAAAGTTATTCCAATGGATATCCATAAGATTGAAATGACCATCTCGTCTTTTGAGCCCAGCTCAATCGATCAATTCGATCATAGGTTGGAAATTCCGATCTGCTATGAGGAGTCTTTTGCAAATGATCTTGAAGAGGTATCCATGCAACTGAATCTTTCAATTGAAGAGGTCATTGCCATTCACTCATCTGTTATTTATGAGGTCAAGGCCATAGGCTTTACGCCAGGATTCGCATATTTGGGAGATATTGATAAAAAGATACGCGTCCCCAGGCTGAGCAAGCCTAGACTCGAGACGCCGGTCGGTTCTGTTGCCATCGCCAATGATCGGACTGGCATATATTGCTTAGGTGGTCCAGGAGGATGGCCAATAATAGGTGCCACTCCAATGAATTTATTTAATCCTGATGACAGTCATTCCATGAGACTGATTCCTGGCACGAAGGCGGCATTTAAACAAATATCAATGGAAGAATTCAAAACCATGGAGAAGAAATAATCAGATGACGATCCAGGTTTTAGAAACAGGATTACAAACCACCGTTCAGGATCTTGGAAGAATGGGAAGTAGACACATCGGTATTCCTCAGTCAGGCTCATTTGATTATTTATCGGCAGCAAAGGCCAATGCAATTCTCAATAGGCCAATCAACTCTCCTGTATTGGAATGCACCATGACTGGCCCCAGCCTCAAATTTATGAAAGATATGCAGGTTTGCATTACCGGTGCAAAAGTGAATCAAATAACAATAGACGATTCATCAGCCGATCAAGACACATTGCTTCATCTCAACAAAGGAAGCATTCTCTCGACTGATCTCGTAAAAGAGAATCTGCGATTCTATATTGCATTCTCAGAAAGCATTCAAGCGACCCAGTTTTTGAATAGTGTCTCAACATATTTGCCTGCAAAACTTGGTGGCCTGAATGGAACAACAATTCAGAAAGATCAAATTATTGATTTCAAAAAGACGCAATCTGAGGAATGTGTTGGTGATTCATCAATACACATGGGGAAAAAAATTCTGACATCAACAATTAGGGTAGTGGAAGGGCCCGAATTTCATTTATTGGATATGACATCTAGTGAGCTAGATGATCATGATTTCGTAGTCAGCAATGATTCTAATAGGATGGGGGTCAGGACTGTTGGTAATCAGATGTCCATAAATGATAAAGGCTCAATGATCAGCAAACCCATTTACCCAGGAACAGTCCAGTGTCCACAAGATGGGTTGCCAATCATATTGGGCACGGATGCTCAAACTTTAGGGGGCTATCCAAGAATTTTCCAAGTCATCAAAGCGGACCGTCATCTAATTGGTCAGTTGAGACCGAATACTAACTTTAGATTTAAATTGGCTTCTATTTCAAAAGCCATAGATGCATGGGAAGTTTTGAAAAAAGATTATCCGTTTATTTGTGAGTTATAATAGTCATGAGCGCCTGTAGCTCAGCTGGATAGAGTACCTGGCTTCGAACCAGGTGGTCGGGGGTTCGAATCCCTCCGGGCGCGCCAGATAATTTGGGAGATTGGAATGAGCAACGCACATCCTTGGTTGGATCAAATACCTTGGACAACTAAGAAATTACCCAGGGATATGTTAGAGCATAGAATTCAAAGGGCGTTGACACTGACCAATCTCGGTATGCTCGGAACTTTGGGTCTCAATGGACCCATAGTCAGCCCATTAGAATTTTATGCTGATAAGTTTACGATTTATGTATTGCCTCAACCGGGAAGCCCTAAATTAAAGGCAATGCAACGTGACTCTAGAGTATCATTTGCGGTTGCAAATCCTATGGCCGGCTGGGTGACTGCTCAGGGTGCTCAATTATTTGGTAATGCTGAGATACTGGAGCCTGGAACCTCGGAATGGGATTACGGTATGACCATCTTTAGATGGCAGGCCTCAGCGGCTGAAATCAATACAGGATTCGATGATCCCCCTCAATACCAGCTTATGCGATTGGATCCAGATAGAATTGTTTATACAGAGCATTTCTTAAGAAAGGATGGTTATGGACCTAGGCAAATATGGCGTCGGGATGAAAAAACTGAAGAGGCCTCTGACGGATTTACTGAGTCTAATAAAACTTAGTCGTTTATTGTTTCATTGACCTTAATAAACTGGAAATAGATCCCTAAGATTATTGCTATTAGTCCTCCATAATAGAATGGATAGGTTGGGTCCAAATTATACAAATATGTACCAATTGGCGGACCAAAGATCATGCCGACAACAGGTGCACCTGCCAGGAATCCTGCAACCTCTCCCTGTTCTGAAGAGCTAACACTCAATGTTGCTGCCGAATTTAAACCAGGTGTGATCATGCTGAATGCAATACCCATTCCTGCGTAAGCTAAAAACAGGTGGGTCAGTGAATCTGCAAGACTTATAGATACCAAGACCATCCCAAAAAATAGAAAACAGATCTTCAGAAGAACCTCTGTAGAAATACTTACGACCTGCAAGATTACAGCTTGCATAAAAGTTGATGTCAAAGCCATTGAGAGTAGGGCGATGCTTGTATTTTTTATCAGTTGATCAGGGTCGGTAATGCCCAATTGATCTTGTATGTAGAAAGCAGAAACGACCTGCACTGACGTAAAGACCAAAAAGGCAACTGCCCACCCAATGAGGAATGGAAATATTCTTGGATCGTGGAACTTAAGGGTTGCGTCTTGATTTAATTTGGGGATCTCTGGTATTGATTGAATAAGGTATTTCTGTGCCAATATTGCTCCAATCAAAGCAATGACAGCACCGCAATACATTGGAAATAGAGGATGTATCAATGAGAGTGAACCACCCATGACAGGGCCAATCATTGTACCAATTCCTGAAGCCATCCCAATGAGTGCCATGCCTTTTGTTCGGTCGCTTGACTCAGTATTGTCAGACATATATGCAACTGCAGCAGGCTGAATGCCTCCAATTAAGATTCCATAGATCACTCTTATTACAAGCAATAAGAAAAAAAGAGTCAAAGGGCTTACTAAATTCCACATCCCAACTTGAATACCAAATGTAAATAGGAGAAATGCAAAAGCATAAGACAACAAACCTATTACAAAAACTTTCTTTCTCCCAATCATTTGACTCTTCTTCCCCCAATAGTAAGAAGAAAAAACCAAAGCCACATTGGAGATGGCTATCAATATTCCAAATTGATTGATGCTTAATCCAATCTCTCTAGATAAGGGTGCAAATATAACGTAAAGAAGTGAAAATCCTGTGCCATAAATCACAAGGCCAACAATCAGTATGACCTTATCCAGGCCAATTTTCTTCTTGGCTTCCATTATTTATTCTTTCGAGCGTCCATTTGATCCAATTGTTCCTGGGTTGCAGGTTTTTGATATAGTGTTTTCCATTCTTTGTATGGCATTCCATAAACCAATTCTCTTGCTGAATCGGGGTCTATTTCTTCACCCATATTATCGGCTTCTTCTTGGAACCATTTACTCAAACAATTCCTGCAGAATCCGGCAAGTATCATCAGGTCGATGTTTTGAACACTCGACTCATTTTGCAGATGATTGATCAGTCTTTCAAAGACGGCAGATTGGATCTCTGTTTTCTTATTCATAATTAGTGTGATATCTAAACACATTATCTTTAGAATAGTAATATAATCTTCGTTGAATCTATTGAAGCAAATGAAAACCTCAAATAAACCACTTTCTGGAATTAAGGTTATTGAAATGACCCATATGGTTATGGGGCCTGCAGTGGGAGCAATACTTGGTGATTTGGGCGCCGAAGTCATTAAGATTGAACCGATATCTGGCGATAAAACTAGGGCATTAAAGCAGTCTGGCTCGGGGTATTTTCTCACCTATAATCGAAACAAGAGAAGTCTGGCCATGGACATCAAAAAAGAAGAGGGGAAAAAGATCATTCAATCCTTGATTCGTAAGTCTGATGTTTTTATTGAAAATTTCAGACCAGGAGCTATGGACAAACTTGGGTTTAGTTATGAAGAGTTTTCAAAGTTAAATTCAGAGTTGATTTACTGTTCTGCAAAGGGGTTTTTAAGTGGGCCTTATGAACATCGGACAGCATTGGATGAAGTCGCACAAATGATGGGAGGGCTTGCTTATATGACTGGACCCCCTGGGCAGCCACTCCGAGCAGGCTCTTCAGTCATTGACATCATGGGCGGAATGTTTGGTGCCATAGCTATATTGGCAGCATTGCAAGAGAGACAGGTTACCAACAAGGGTCAAAAAGTCACCAGTGCATTATATGAGAACGTTGTTTATCTGATGGGACAACACATGGCCCAAACTGCCACCACTGGTTCTCCTCCACCGCCAATGTCGGTAAGAGTCGCTGCATGGGCAGTATATGACATCTTCGAAACCAAAGATGAAGAACAGATCTTTGTCGGTGTCGTGAGTGACACTCAGTGGAAATTGTTTTGTGAGTCGTTTGGTTTGGATGATTATGCAAACGATGAATCAATGGATTTAAACAAAGGCAGAGTAGAGCAGAGAGATTTGATCATTCCTCGATTGCAGGAACTCTTTAAGACATTTACAAAAAATGATCTAATGAAAAAGCTTGATAACACCGGTCTTCCATTTGCACCAATCAGCAAGCCTCAGGATTTATTTGATGATGTCCATCTCAATGAATCGGGTGGACTCTTAGATATTGAGATACCCACAGGAGGGAAAACCAAACTCCCTGCAATGCCAATCAATATGGATGAACGGAGGTTTGATGTCCATACGCCGGTTCCAAAAATAGGTGAACACTCGTTTCAAATTCTCGAAGAGCTTGGACTAGAGGAAGAAGAGATTAAAGACTTATTTTACCAAGAGGTTGTTTCTCGGGATTAGTATTTCTCGGCTTCAATGTATTTTCGATATGGTTTGACACCCTTGAACCCAGCAAATACTCCTATCAAGCCAACAATCAAAGACACCACAGCCATTGAATATGCAATCAAGGATTCATCCTTAAACACATAATCCGTCAAAAGCGCAACACTTGTTGGTCCCAAGGTGTATCCAGTCATGCTGATAACAAAAAAGTAGATTGCAGCAACTTGCCCTCTTAATTGATTTGGTGTGATATTTAGAATTGCCAATGGAGCCAATGCCGTTTGCCCAGCAGCCATGATTGCTTGAGGTACAAACATCAGCGTTGCCAATTGATAAGTTGGCATCAGTGGCACTAGAGTTGCCGCGAAAGTCAGAATGATCATCGTATAAGCAAATAGTTTTATGTGTGCACTGCCACCATATTTTTTAAATACATGGTCTCCCAGCCAACCCGTGCCAATTGCACCTATAGGACCTGAGACCAAAAAAGCAATGCCCAGCCAGATTGTTATCGTCTTGAAGTCTATTCCGTAGGTTCTGTCATACATTGTTGGCATCCATGATAGAAATGCATAGCCGATTAGAACAGAGCAAGCCATAGAGAGAAACAGCCATCCATAAGCACTTTTCCTTTCTAAGATGAAGTTTACAGTCTCTTTAATGGAAACTTGATCTGTTGCATCGCCGTCATCACTCTTTAATACGATTTTCTCACTTCTCTCAGGTTCTTTAACCGTCATCATCAATGCAGCAACAAGCAGTCCTGGCAGCCCGACCATTATGAATAGAGCTTGCCAAGGAAAGATTTCTCCGATGATTGGAAGAATAATATTATCTCTTGTAGCAACGTAGGCAATGATTTGTCCACCCACGATGAATGCAATCCCTGAGCCAACAGAAACACCAATGTTAAATAGGCCTAAAGCTCTGCCTCTTTTATCTTTTGGAAAGTAGTCTCCAATCATAGATAAGCTGCTTGGACTGAGCGTGGCTTCACCGACACCCACACCAACTCTGGCTAGAAATAATTGCATGTAGTTTTTTGCGAACCCGCACGCAGCCGTCATCAGACACCAAAATGATATACCCACTGCAATTATGGTCCTTCTGCTTTTTTTATCAGCCAATCTGCCGATGGGAATTCCCATAGTGGTATAGAAAAGTGCAAATGCTAGTCCCAGCAGGAGACTCACCTGAGTATCTGTCAATAATAGATCTCTTTTCACAAGTGGAACAACTAAAGAAAGCAGTTGCCTATCAAGAAAAGAAACCACATAGGCAATGGTCAAAATAATGACCGCATACCATGCAGAGGCGCTTGAAGGATAGCTATGATCCAATGCGGGTTTTTGATCCATAAATTTATTTC
Source organism: Gammaproteobacteria bacterium (assembly GCA_002717445.1). Classification (GTDB taxonomy): domain Bacteria; phylum Pseudomonadota; class Gammaproteobacteria; order Steroidobacterales; family UBA11654; genus CACPJA01. Next base: position 15,759 of record PBDY01000026.1, read on the forward strand.
ACAGGTGCAGGTTTTTGTTCCCTGGCATAATACTCAAGACTGGAAATGCTTGGACCATAGTCTTCGGTTGGGGCCGAAAGCATCCCTGGGTACCTTTCTTCTGAGAATTCACGCACATGCTCTGGAATGATATCAATATTGTCTGATTTCAGCATAGTGCTCATATACAAACAGTGACCAGAAGTATCCCCCATCAGCATCCACGGTAGCCATGGAGTGATTCTGTTCCAAGTCCCTGTATAATTTACGGAGGTCAGTTCAGGGTTTTCAAGGTCCTTGGCAGAAACAAAGTAACGCATCATTTCTGAGACACGTGCCATTTTCCCTGATGATTCTCTAACCCATTTATCCGGTTGCAATGGGTTTGGATAATGCAAATGCATATCCGTACTGAGCGTGATGACATCTCCAGACCTTTTCCAAGGAAAGATCAGAGGTATTTTTCTGGGCTCTGCTTTTTCACCGGTTTTAAAATCTTCAGGGGCGAGAATAAGCCATTCAGAAATCGTGTAATTGAAAGGATCATTTGCAACATGTACAACGTCAACCACTTCGTCCGTATATGGATTGGTCCACTGATCAATCATTTGACCGGATCTGGGGTCGGTATAGAAAATCACTTCTTTATTTAAGCGACGTATGCTTCCATCTTCTGCAGCGGGCATCAATCTGGTGCATAAGAAGGTTTCAAAGCCGCACAATTCTTTCACCGCTTGACCCGGTGTTACCCCAAGAATTGTTCCAGTGGTATAGCAAATGGTTTCTTTTTCTGGATTAAGATCGGCCTGTATTCTTGCCCAAGCATCTCGATTCCATGTATTGGATTGAAAGTTAATTTCTGTTTCAAATTTCATTTTGTTACTCCTCTTTGATTGGTTTACTTTCTCTCATTAAATAGTTCACTATTAGTTTTCTTGTTTCTAAATCTTCAATGCCCTGAACTCTCATTCTATTTCCAGGCATGAAGTTTGATGGATTTGATATGAATGCATCGAGTAGTTCAGGCGTCCAAATTAAACCATTGCTTTTCAAATTCATCAATGCATCTGAATAAGTATAGTTATCTCCAACTCCTGCAGGCCTTCCAAAGATTCCATAAAGTGATGGGGCCATACGATCCCTGTCATCTTCTTTGACGGCATGACAAAACCTACATTTACCCCCTTCCCAGGTCTCAAAAGCATCGATCTCTTTTTGAATTTGTTTTGGTGAATCACTCAAAAACTCACTCATCGCATAGAAGTCAACCGATTCAAAGCCCTCAAGGAGTTGCCCCATCTCATCGGGGTTCGTATTCGTTTTTGTGTTGTATGGGAATGCACCGAAAATAAGAAATGGCAGATAAAAAGCAATACCAATGAGCACCATGATGAATAACCAGTGTACCCCTCTAGCATTGTTGACATACTTCCTCATATCAAGCAAAGACATTCAAGCTGAAGACTCGAAAACGAATCATGTGATACAGCCTTAGAATTATGATTATTAAAATGAGCATGATGTATAGGAAGCCAAATGCGCTATGCAAATAACCCGATATGGCCCATAGTCCGTGATCAATGGTATCGACCCCTTTTATAAATCTTATGACGCCATCAGACCATGCCATGAGAAAGCCACTGATGCCTTGAGCGATGAAAGAGCAGTAAAGAAAAAACTGCATGAGATGAATGAATATATAGTCTTGCTCAGGCAATAAACGATGATTTTTCTGCGGTGGAAAATGGATCCATACATACACCCTAAACATACTCACTGCCATCAAGAAGGTGCCTGCCATTATATGGAAATTCCTCATGATTTCTCTTTCTTCAGTACCGATGGTGATTCTTGGTGCTTGAAGCATGTTAATAAAGACTATAAGGAATAATAAAAAACCCAACCAACTTAAGATTTCCCCAGCTTTGTTTGCCAATTGATTTTCCATGTTAGATTTTCTTAAAAAACTCCATTAAATGAACAGCAATATTTTTTGCATCCAAGTCTGGCTCAAGATTTTTACCTAGAATTGTTTCAACAATTGCATCGGGCCTGCAGTCTATTGCCTTATTAAGGAAAGGGTACATTACATCATCTTCAGAGCAGAGTATCAAACTTGGAGCCTTTGTTTTTCTTAAGGCTTCGACCTCATTGAAGTTCCATATTGCATGATGCATTTGTTTTGCAGAAGCCTCGGAACGAATGGCATCCAAAGTTTCACGCTGTCTTAGTTTTAAGTCCTCACCAGCACCGAGAATATGACCTGCTAAATTCCATGCATTTATAAGATGGGACCCGTCTTCTTTGGGCGACCAATCAAGACTAGTTTGCTTCTTCATCAGCTCTTTTTCATCTGTGGTTGCAAGAAAAACGCCAATCAGAGTAAGTGAGGTAACCATCTCACTGCATTGATTCTCAATATGCAGTGCTATTGAAGCTCCAGAGTGATGACCCATTAGGTGAAATTCTTTTATTCCTAAATTGCCCAAGACTTCTAAAACATAATTTCCATAATCTTCAATACTTGGAGCTCCTGAAATATCATCACTCATGCCAAATCCAGGAGTGTCAATTGCAATAGATGTATATTGGGGCAAATACGATATGAGTTCTTCATACATCAAAGAAGAGCTTGGTGTTTGATGCAAAAAAACAACTGGGATTCCCTCACCTGCCTTATATCTATAGTGGCATTGACCCATTGAGATTTCTGTATATGCTTTTTTAATCATTCAGGAAGATTTCTTTTGTTAGAATTCCATTGGATGATTTTATCGAAATAATAATTGATGCAATAAATAGGATTCCATTGATGCCCGCTATCAATAGGAATGGTCCCATTGGAGATAAATCAAATAATCGGCCTCCGATGGCTGTTGCCACCAAGATACCAATTGCACCGAAAAAGGAGCTGAATCCAATTACAGTTCCTCGCTGCCTTAGAGGCGCTTCTTGACCAATAAGGCTTGCCGTGGCTATTACAGTCCCAATGGCGCTGCATGAGATTAAAATAAATATTGGAAGATTGGCATAATTCAGAGGAGAGTCTACAAAGAAAATTAAACCATATGCAACCAGACCCATGCCCATGGCTATAACCATTGCATTGACTCTATCAATTCGATCGATTATGACACCAAACAAAAAAGCCCAAAACATACTAATCAGATTTGTTGCCACAATTACAGGAACGACTTTACCCATTGACTCAGAAGGGGAAAGACCCATTGCATATCCGCTGGTAATGGCCCATTGAGATATAAAGAGACCATTGATTGATACGTCAGCTCGAGCAAGGAATGTTGCAGCATATGCCAATGCTATTTTAGGGTTTACGATGGATTTAAGGCCGACAGAAATTAACTCCTTTGTTTCAGGTTTTAATTCCTTAGCCTCTTCAGAATCCGCTGGAACGCCATCTTTTAAGCCTCTGTAAAAGATAAAAGCTGATATTAATCCTATGATGGCAGCAATAAGCATAGTCATCTTTGCTGCATCAATTGCTTCATAACCATTGCTCTCTAGTATGGAAGGAAGTCTTCCAAGCACTATCGCAAAGCCTAAGACTCCAAATGCATTCAATACTGAATGAACACTCACAAATTTCCCTCTGGATTGTTCGGCAGGATAATCGCCAACCACAATTGCAAGGACACATGAAAGGCATGCAGCACCAATTGCAAATATTGATCTAAAGGTAAATAGTTCAGTTAGGTTTGATGCATAAGGATAAATTGCAAGACCTATAGAGATTAATAGGGTACCAATAACAAAGACAGGCTTTCTACCTATTCGGTCACACAAGATGCCAAAGGGACCTATCAAAAGGATGGCAATAATTTCTTGAAGGAATGCCAGATTACCTGTAACTGTGCCTTGACCACCCATCGGTATATTAAGGACTACAGTCAGAATATAGCCCTGAACAAAATTCATTCCTGCCAAGATACCTATACAAATAAAGCATGCATAAAAGTAAGTTAAAGCATTAGTTTTGCTAATCCCCTTGGCAAGAAAAATGGGCCCAATTTTCTGATTCATTTGATATCGATGATTTTAGACATGAAAAAAGTTTACAAAATAATAATTTTTAAAGAGTAACTAAATGTAACTATCTTAAATGATAGTTTCTAAATCTGCTGACCAGTTTTTTATTTCATCATCAAGTTGCAGTTCAGAAAAATCATTTCCTTGAAGTGAAGAACCAGACAGCGGGTGATTTTTTCTGAAGCAAACAGTTTTTCTGACTTCCGATTCATTGATTATGGGAGCATTCAATGAACTGATCATTGCGTCCATCCAGTTTGATTCAGATCGGATTAATTCTGTCACCTCATTTTGAAGCTGTGTTTCATCCAGTTGTGGTTTTAGATCCATGATTCCAGCAATGTCAGTGTTATACCAAGGCCAAAAAAGTTTTGAGTCTCTGACCATATGCCAATACTGATTCAGGTGTCCTCCATGCCATTCTTTCTTAATATCAGGCACTCCTTTTTCTATATATTCCTCAATAAAGGCTTTATCCACGAACCATGGTTCGACCAAAATGAGATGATCCAATGGGGCATTACTTTCATTGATAAACCGAGAAAGACTTCCATGATGGTTGATGATCACTAGCGTTAAATTCTGAATTTTCTGATCGTTGATCACATCTGAGACCGCTTGATTAAAGACATTAAGGATTGGTTCTTTGATATCTTTTGTTGATTCTCCGTGTCCCGGAAGATCAATCACCATCAAGTCTCTGCCTGAGGATAGTTGACTTGAAAGATACCGAACGGTTTTTGAGGAACCGCCAATGGGTGGAATAATCACCAATGTTTGACCTTTTGGTTGATCAAAGTTTTTCTCCACACAAACATCACCCACAGAAGTCTTAATGACTGTTTTGGTCAGCCCATTTTTTTTTAAGGGAGATTTAGGTATATCTAGATTCTTATTATTTGTAAATTGAGACAGGTGCCTTCCTGATTTTTCCAATGCTTGATCTTGGTCTTTGGATGATTCGATTAGCGCTGATTTTGATGCGGTCAAGTCGTCCAAGCATTTGCATAAAGGGTCCCACTCTCCCGCAGTGATTAATGCTGGAATCTTTAATTCAGGAACAAAGTTTTCTAGACGATATTCAAATGCTGCACCATATGCCGATCTGTAGTTATCTCCTGCTCGCATCACTTCGACCGCATTTTCATGCAATATCGATGGATCGGAAATGCTGAACTGCATCCTGGCATCTCTTGTTCTCTCATGCCAAGGGAAGAAAACAAGCTGCTCCCTCATTCTGGACCAGAGCCAACTTAAGTGTCCGCCATCCCATTGGGGTATAAAGGGCGGCAGATAATTTGCTCTTATTTTTTCGAGTTCATCATCGGTTAAAACCAGCACTCCATTGCATGCGATGGCCTCTATTCGTTCTGGAAATTGGTGAGCCAATGCAATTGAAATGATTGCCCCTGTATGGAATCCATAAAGACCAAACTTTTTAATACCCAATGCATCAGCCAGTTCAATGGTAGCCTCAGCGATCATTTCAATTGTGACTTTATTGCTTTCCAATGGATCGGATGCTCCAAAACCCGGTGTATCAGGAGCGATCATGCAAAAATCATTTGACCACAGTTCCATCAAGGGTTTGTACTCATCGGCAGATTTTGGTGACTGGTGAAGTAAAAAGATGGTCGGCCCAGATCCTGAAATTAGATATCGAACCTCTCTCTCACCAAATTTTCCTAAGACGGTATGAAATTTTGTACTGATATTGCTGCTCATTGGTATTGGTAATCTTCAGTATTTTCTATTAGGGAAGTTATAATGTGACTTTAATTTTAACAAATATTATTTTGATTATGACTAAAAGGTTAAGTGAAAAAGTGGCATTGGTAACCGGTGGAGCTTCTGGCTTTGGAAAAGCCACGGCAGAAGCATTCAAGAGAGAGGGCGCGGAGGTCTATATTTCTGATATCAATGAAGAGAATGGCAAACAAGTTTCTGACGAACTTGGGATAAAATTTATCACACATGATGTGACTAAAACAGACGATTGGATAAACGCTGTCGATCAAATAAAAACACAATCATCGAAACTCAACATACTTGTGAACAATGCTGGCATTGGCTTTATGGCAGATGTCGAAGCCACTACTGAAGAGGAATGGGAGTTGGTTCATAAAGTTGATCTAGATTCAGTATTTTTTGGATGCAAATATGCAATTCCGCTCATGAGAGAATCTGGCAATGGTTCCATCATCAATATTTCATCGATTTCTGGAATTGTTGCTGGTCATAACTTTGCAGCCTATAACAGTGCAAAAGCAGCAGTGAGACATTTGAGTAAGTCTGTGGCCCTTCACTGCGCAAGAACCACTGATTTGGTGAGATGCAACAGTGTACACCCAGTCTTTGCAAAGACTGAGATGATGAAATCATTTTTTGACAACCCAACTGAAGAGTTGATCTCAAAGATCGAGAAGCAAATTCCAGTTAGAAAATTGGTGACAGTAGAGGATGTAGCAAATTCAATTTTGTTTCTTGCCAGTGATGAATCAAAAATGATTACTGGATCTGAGATTGTAATTGATGGAGGCCTATCCGCTCAGTAATCTTTGGTGATTATTCTTTAATCAAGGGAACTGGATCCAATACCCAATTTTTTTCTTTTCTCCTAGCAGGCGACGGGACTGCATAGGCAGTTTGATGTTGAGTATCTTTGACTTTTTGCATGTCAATTTTGAAGCCTTTTTTTACATACTCATCAAGCGAATTTCTATATTCTCCAATGATTAAGTCTGCAGGTACAAAGATTTCTTTTGTGAGCGTGGGCGGCGTCATTACTGGTATTACATCATTAAGAAGGGCAATATCTTGATCCGCGACGGCCATGTTTCTCTCCATGATCATGTCATCCATCTTCTCATCCAGTAGCCAGTTCCTCATGCTGATAAAAAAGATCTTGGTTTTAAATTCATTGATTGGCTGCTCAAAGAAATATTGATGAAACCAATTTGTTTCCTTTTTGGTATGAATGAGTGTAATAAGTGTATTAGGACCTCTATAGCCACCCCATACAGTTAATTCTCCATCACTTTTTCTTGCTGTTTCACCATAGGTATCTTCATCTAGTGGGGGTGCTGCATCAAAGAGTTGCTCGAAGTCTGCACCACGATCGACCTTGGTAATTTTAGTGGGATTGACCTTGTAGTCATTTCTGGCACCTGAGAAACCGTGAGTTGGGTGAACAAATTCATTGTGTGCTGGATCCAGTCCATTTTCTATTGAACGCTCATAGTTATAATCAATATCAATAACTTTTGGATCATTTCCACGCCATCCTTCTGCTCCAAACTCTTCAATCTCATAAAGCTCAGGTCTTTCTTTTTCTGATTGATCCCCAAGGAAGGCAAAAACAATGCCATATCTTTCCTGAACTGGGTAGCTATCTATCTTAGCTCTTTTTGGTACTTTGCTGTCTGGACCCAATGATGGTATTTTTTGGCATCTTCCAGCTCCATCAAATCTCCAACCATGATATGGGCAAGCAATTGTTCCATCATCATGGCAGATTCCTTGAGCCAATGAGCCACCTCTATGGACACATATGTTACTTAAGCAGTGAGCGGTTCCTTTATGATCTCTGAATGCAACAAAATCTAAACCAAGTATGGTCGCTTTCTTCGGACCTTCCTTGATTTCTAGACTGAGACAGACTGGATACCAAAAATTTATATACATATCATTTCCTTAACAGGTAATGATTATATAAACATACAACTCATCACAAGGAAAAAAATTGTAACGAAGTGTAACGGCTGAGGTTGCTTAGGAAAGTTTAATAAGATCAGGACTTAAAATTCCACTGTTCCGGGATCATAGAAAAACAGTCCTAGTTCCTCTTCATTCTTATGATCTTCTTTGGAATATTTCTCAGGTTCGTTACCTGTAAATCTTTCTCCAGCTTTTCTGGAGTGATTCATAACAAAATTTGCTCTCTCGACCCGTGCATTTTCATATCGTTCAATGATTTCTTCCGGGTTATTCGATTGCTCGATAATTCTTGTTAGCACTACAGCATCTTCAATAGCCATTACAGCTCCTTGACCCATGAACGGAGTTGTAGGATGAGCAGCATCTCCCAGCAGGGTAACTTTGGAGGTTGACCATTTTGCAGCCGGCTCTCTTGTGAAGATTCCCCATTTATAGCAATCATCGGGAGGGGTTGCTCTAATGATATTTTTTACTTGTTGATTGAAATCAGCAAATGTTTCAAGGAGTGTGCCAACTTCTGATCTAATGGACCATCCTTCCTCAGCCCATTCATCAGTGGCAAGGAAAGCAACGTAATTATAAAGATCTCCATTTCTAACCATGTATCTTGCAAACACTCTTCCGGGTGCGATAAATGCTGAAGATCCGCATTCATCAAAATCTCCTTCTGAAAGTTCTGATGTAGGAACAAGACCTCTCCAGGCGACATATCCTGAGAATTGGGGATCATCATCTCCCAATATAGTATTTCTGATTTTTGATCTATTACCATCTGCACCTATCACAAAGTCAAAATCGAAACGTTTGCCATTACTAAATTTGAGCACAACCTTATCGTTGCCTTCACTCAAATCAATACACTCATGGTTTAGATGAATAGACTCAGGATTAATAGATATTAATTTATCTGCTAAGAGGCTATGCAGATCTGCCCTATGCATTTGATATTGATAGGCTCCATATTTCTCAAGCATCTTTTTACCCCTATATAGTGGGACAATGATTTCACCTGATTCATAATTTCTTACACCTTGTAAGTCATGAGCCATGCCTATATTTGCAACTTCTTCTTCTATTCCTAGATACCTCAGACCCTTAGTGGCATTTGGGGTAATAGTCAAGCCTGCGCCAACTTCTGAGAGTTCTGGCGCTTGTTCAAATATTGTTACCTCAAACCCTTTTTGAGAAAGACCTAGTGCCGCTGTTAATCCACCAATGCCAGCACCCACTATAGCAATATTAAAATTGGACATCTTTTTAACCCCTGATTTTTAAATAATGATCTTACTATTCTTAGTGCAAACATAACATATCTTTAGTTAAAACAATCGCCTTCGAAATACTTGAAAGGACTATTTCTTCTAATTTCATTATTGGCATTCAATCTAATCAATAGTTTTGAGTGATATTCTAGGCAACAATCAAAGTGATTCCATGATAAAAGACATCATTTGATTGACTTGTATCAATTGAGAGATATTTTTGCCTGATATAATTATTGTTTTTGAGGGTATTTGCTTCATAATTAGAAAAATTTTACATAGTGCAAATAGCGGAGAGTAGATTTGTCAAATCTGATGCTTATATTTCCAGGCCAAGGATCACAATACAAAGGCATGGGTACAGATTTGATTGAGAAATCAAAGCCTCTCCTAGAGATATACAACAGAGCTTCTTCAGTCTTGGGTTATGACATTGCTGAATTATCCTTTGAGGATAAGAATGATGAAATCAATCTCACTAAGTACACACAACCTGTTTTAATGACACATCAGATTGCCTGCTATGAGTATTTTTCAAGACTGCATGAAAGTGCAATAAAGCCTACGCTCCTAGCCGGCCATAGTCTTGGCGAATACACTGCTTTAGTTATTTCTGGCAGCATAACATTTGAAGAGGGTCTATCCTTGGTATGCAAAAGAGGCGAGCTAATGGGGACACATGGTTCTGGATCAATGTTGGCAATGCCTTTTGAAAGAGATGCAGCAGAAGATATCATCCATCAATCCAATTGTGAGATAGCCACAGTCAATCAATTAAAGCAAACAGTGATCGGTGGAGCCGATATCGACATTGATAGATTGAGAGAGAAGCTGGCGAATGATTTTCCCAAAAAGAGAACAGTTAAATTGAAAACTGAGGGTGCATTTCATACAAGTTTAATGAAAAGAGCTGCCAAAGAGTTTAAAGGGTATCTCAATAAGGTTAGTTTTAAAGAAATGAGCACTCCTGTTTTGTCTAATTTTTCATCAGAAATTCATAAGCTCGATGGAAGTGAGACCGCAGAGTTGCTCTATAACCAATTATTCAAGCCAGTGAATTGGTTGGGATGCATGCGGACAGCTTCAAAAATGGAAGTTGATTCAATCATTGAATTTGGCGGCGGAATTGGCGATGGCATGACGCCCAATGAAAAAAGGCCAAACTTAGAAGGCATCACAAAAAAGAACTTTAGAGAATCAAAGAATAAAGTTACTTATTTCCCTGCAATTAATGCATCCACGATAGAGAGCAGTGCGAAAATACTCCAGTCATGATCAGATCATCAAAATTTTTCAGCTTACTCTTCCTTTTCTCTCCTCTATTCGTTGATGCTTCCATTGTTATTGATGGGAAGTTGGATGAAGATGAATGGCAACAGGCACAGAGCATTGATGAATTTTTTACCATAAACCCTTACAGCTTGGAAACGCCAGAGTTTGAAACCAAGGCGCTGATTCACTCGGATGAATTGGGTATTTATTTTGGGTTTATCAATCAACAACCATATGAAAAAAGAGATCGGAGGAAGCATGCCAGAGATGGACTTAGAGAGAATCATGACCGCAATGTTGTCGTAGTTGACTTTGATAATACAGGCAATACCGCTTACATGTTGGGCATTGCTCTTGGTAAGTCAGTCCTTGATTTTACCATCACAAATGAGAATCAAATCAATGGAGATTGGGATGGTCAGTGGTTTGCAGAAACATCCGAAAATCAAGAGAACTGGTACTCAGAGTTCTTTATTCCTTGGAATATGGTGCCAATGAATAAACAAGATGGAGATAATCGAACCATTGGCGTAAGTGTCTCTAGAATGATTGAGCATCTGGGCAAAGGAATTGGCTTTCCTGCTGCCACATTTATGCGATCCAAATTTCTCTCTATACTTCATAAGGTTGATGTCATCCAGGCCAATCCAAAAAGTCTTGATTTTTTTCCATACGCTGTTGCAAATAATAATTTTATTAGTGATGAGTCATCCTTTGATGTTGGAACCGAAGTCATCTATAACACAGGGTCCGGGGGCGAATTGGTTGCCACTGTCAATCCTGATTTTGGACAGGTTGAGAGTGACAATATTGTGATTAATTATTCTCCAAGAGAGACGTTTTACTCCGATAGAAGACCATTTTTTACACAAAGTCAGTCAATATTTAATATAGAGCTCGATTGGTACCCTGGATTTGAGCTGTATTCAATTCTTCACACCAGGAGGATTGGGTCAAACCCAATCTATGATTGTGACCAATATTCCGAATCAGAAGGCGGAAGTCAAGAGCTCCAAGATGAATGCAATGCAAGCAAAGTAAGCACAAATGATATTGATATGGCACTTAAGTTTACTCAAAGAGGCGAGTCTACTGATTTCGGTGCATTTGCAACATTTGAAAAAGATGAGGATTTTAGTGAGGGGAGTAATTTTTATGCTTTCAGAACGGTCCATAATGCTGGGAAACATAGAATTGG
>PBDY01000027.1 GCA_002717445.1 Gammaproteobacteria bacterium
ATGATTTAGAAAAGTGGTCAAAGTGTATGGGTTTCAAGATTCATTACGATTTTGCGGCTGAGAGTTCACCAGAACAAACAGTAAATGCACTTCCCCCAGACTATATAAATACACTTAAGATACCGAAAGAAGTTCATTTTGATGAATACTATAGATTTGATTCGTTATCATTTGAGAAATTTAAAAGTGCAACTGAATTATGGGATAAAGTCAATGGAAAGCATATGAAGGATTATCTTCCAGACTTAGCAGATTATGTATACGGAAATAACACAAGTACACCTTGAACCCACACAGAAATGTCAAGCGTCTTGTCCTATGTGTGATAGGAATGAGAACGGTGGTAAGGTCAATAAATATTTAACTAACGCAGACTTATCTCTTGCAGATGTCAAGAAGATAATGAGTAAGGACTTTGTTCGTCAATTGAACAATATCTATATGTGTGGTAATCACGGAGACCCTATTCTCGCACCAGAGTGTTTGGAAATAATGCAATGGTTCAGAGAAGTTAATCCTAGAATTCATTTAAGTATCACAACTAATGGTGGTGCAAGAGATGATAAATTCTGGAAAGGAATTGCAGAAACAGTTAATAAGGTTACGTTCTCTGTTGATGGACTCGAAGATACTAATCACTTATATAGACAAGGAGTATCGTGGGAAAAGGTAGAGAGGAATATGGATACCTTTTGTGCGAACGACGGTAATGCAGAATGGCATTTTCTCGTATTTGCATATAATGAACACCAAGTAAAAGAAGCAGAAATGTGGGCGAAGTGGATAGGTATAAAGAAATTTGTTGTTAAAAAATCCGGAAGATATATTTCTACTAACTCTCTTGAACTGCGACCAGAACATCAAGCGATTGATAGACATGGTAATCACACTCAATTGTTAGCATTTCCTAAAGACCCTAAGTATCAGAATAAAAGTCAAGAAGATTATACTGCAGTTACTAGAAAGTTTGGGAGTATGGAATCGTATCTTGATGTTGCAGAGATTCAATGTAAAGCAGTTAAGAAAGAGGAAATATATATATCTGCAGAGGGATATGTATTCCCTTGTTGTTGGACAGCAGGTCAAATGTATAAGTGGTGGATGAAACCACAAGAAGCACAGATATGGGAACACATAAACAAACAAGATATTAATGGAAAGACTACACCGATACAAACTATTGTTGATACGTTCTTTAAGAGTATAGAGGACTCTTGGCAAATAGAAGGTTGTGGTAATGGTAAATTAAAAGTATGTGCATTGAAGTGTAATAAAAAGTTTGACCCATTTGAGGCACAATGGCAATGACGTATGACTTCACCAAAATACCGTTTGATGATATACAACATTTTGGTATTCGTTCTATGTTATACAGGGATACATTTACTGTATCTTGGTTATTAGGAAGGTTTTGTAATTACAGATGTTCTTACTGTTGGCCATATGCAAGGTCAGACAGAAAAGACCACAGACCGTTTAACGTATGTAAGGGGACAATAGATGATATTAAAAGGCAAGCACGAGAGAGGGGGTTTAACTCATTCCATTTCTCATTATCGGGTGGCGAACCGACGTTCCACCCAGAGTATTTGGATATTGTTCGTTACCTCAATGATGATGTCGTTAATTGTAATGTCCATTCTTTACATATGACATCAAACTGTTCTCGACCAATGAAATGGTTCGAGGAATACTATCAAGCATCTAAAGATATGCATAGGGTATCTATTACTGCAAGTTATCATAGGGAACACGTTAATACCCCTAAGAGGGTTGAGGAGTTCGCAGATAAATTAGAATTCGCACAAGAACACGGTATGCAAGTTACTATTAATATGGTAATGGTACCAGAATTATTTGAAGAACATTATGAAGATGCATTATACTTTCATAATAGAAATATAAATGTAACTCTTAAACCACAATCAGACCCAACTGCATCATTTGTTGTTGATGGATATACTGATTCTATGATGGAAAGACTTCATAACGGTATGCCTCAAAAGGGATTTACCGATATAAAAAGTAAGGTTACAAGACCTAAACACAACATGAAAATGAAAGGGGGATACTCTAATTATCAAGTAGAGTTAACAGACTCTAAGGGAAAGAAATGGTTCTTAGACCAAGCAGAAAGATTCAACGCATTTAACTTTAATAAGTTTACGGGGTGGGAATGTTCTTCTGGTTATAGGTCTATTATAATAAGAGAACCAGACGGAACTATTAAACGTTCTTATTCGTGTCACGACGAACCCCTAGGACAAATAGAAACTGGGTTTAAGTTATTTGATGGCCCAGCAATTTGTATAAGTCCGTCGTGTGTATCTTCTGCTGATTCAAAGATACCGAAAAGAAAGGTGGGGAATAGTATACCATTATGGACGGTATAGAAACACTTATAAATACTTTTGATAGTAGGGAATTGCAGTTGGAAGCTGCATTGGTTATTGCATCACATAATGCAAATAATGGTTGGATAAAACAATTTAAAGCCGACCACAATAGTGAGGATTTTTACAAGAATGTTATACGATGGTACATTGCAGAGTACGGAGGACTTCCTAGCGAAGTTGAACCCGGAAATAAAATTAAACTTATTTACATTTAAATGGGGAACAAAATATGGGCCAGAGTACGTTAATCGTCTCTACGGTAGTCTTTGTAAGTATGTCGGGATTCCTTTTTCTTTCAGTTGCATTACTGATGATAGTAATGGAATTAATAAGGAAATACAAACGATAGATTATAATACCTTTGGGCCTGATACGTGGCGAGAGTATCCACAAGATAAAATATTCACTAGAGAGAAACTTTGTTTATTTGAATTAGATATTCCTGGTACCAAGTCTTGGATTGATTTAGATGTATTAATCCATAATGATATTACTGACTTATTCGAAAGACAATTTGAGAAACCTACATTTATTCTCAATCATTGGAACATTGAACAGAGAAAAGAGAACGCATTTAAATGGTTCGGAAAGGGTTCTGACTGTCACGTCAATTCATCATTTGTAGTTTGGCACGACGGTAAATGGTTATTCGATTACACCGACGAGAATAAAGAGAAACTATTCTTCACTTATAAATCCCTAGACAAATACTTATACTACCAACATTGGAGACGAAACCGTCTTGCATTTTGGGAAGAAGGTCTTGTTGATAACTATAATTACTCCGAACCAAAGTTTTTAGAAAGGGAAGAAACACGGATTACATTATTTAATACCTCACATATCAAAGCGAATAACCTCAATCAAGAAGCATACGAATTACATGAAACAGAAGGTCAATGGCCGTATGAGTATTGGACTAGTTATGGATAAGAAAACTAAGGAACTCTTGTTAATAAATTACAAGAATATCCACAAGGCCATATTAATAGATTGTGCTTATAAACAAAAATTTACTAAGTTGATTGCTGATTTAGAAAAGGAAATTGAAAAGGATGAAAGAACTCGATAGAATAATCTCACAAGAATTATATTTAGCAAGTGGTAAAACTTTATCCATTGTTGGTATGGGTGATAGAAGAAATCTATGGCACTCAATGAAAGAACTATTTGAAACAGAATTAGTGGATTATGATATTAGATTTGAAGATGATGAGAATGTTGTTAACGTTGATATTATATTTGACAATTATACACCCGGTGATATTATTGTAAACTATGCGTGTCATAAGATGTGGCCGATAGGTAAGATATGGAAAGGTAAAGAGTTAATATTGGTCGGTAATAACGAACATCATAATGGTGATTGTAACCCCGTTACTTCTTGTCAACAACTGATAGACCAAAATGAATTAACAGAAGTCTTTCATCAACAACAAATAAAGAGATGGAGAGGGCATTATTTCTTAGTATCTGGAACTAACTAATGAAGATAGAACCTATAATTATTGATAGTGTTATTCATAGAGATATGTTACAAGAGTTTTGTAATGAATGTAAGGATATAGGATATGAGAATAATTCTTCCTTTCACAAAATGAAATTGGAGTGGATTAAGAAAGAAGGGGAATACTTCTGTATGGTAGAACAAGGTAAGATAATTGCAGTTGCTGGTTGTCACCGTATGCCAGAAATGGGTGAACATGCCTGGAGAATACTCTTTCGTGGTTGCGAACTTCCCGGAAAATCCCCCCATAAAGGATTATCTAAAGGAGATTGGAATTCATTAACACAACGGTACTTCATTCCTAGATTCATAGAATGGTGTCCGTCTGTTAACCTATATATAACTACACACGAGGGAATTCGTAATCACAGAACAATGTCATATATCGCAAGACAAGGGATATTGGACTATGAGGGGGATATGAACTATTTTAATAAAACGCAATCTATTTGGAAACTAAATATAGATGAGTATACTAAAAGAAGGAATAAATTGAGGAACTATTACAATGTGGGTTAATTGGAATCATTTAAGAGAAGCAAGAAAAAAGAAACTTGGAGTGACTGAAGTGAACATTAGTTTCTTTACTTTATACTGGTGGCATTTTAAATTAGCAATAAAAGAATTTTGGTTCTTATTACTTGTTTGTATTGGTTCACTAATCCATGCGATATTCCCTTTCCTTTTGGATTTCGCATTACTAGAAGCAAGAATTAAACGACTTAAACTTCTTAAAAAGGAATTACCCAATGATGAAACATTAAGGAAGGTGCATTTTGATAAATGATTTAATAGGATATAGATACAACAAAGGATTTTTACCACTCTCGCAATGTGGGCCAACGATATTAGATTTCGGTTTCATACACTCTGATGCTACGTATGATGTCTGTCCAGTTTATAACGGAAAGGCATTTGCACTACAATATCATCTCAATAGATTCATTAGTTCAGCAGAGTATTATAAACTAGAGTTACCAGATATAAATCCTATTGAGATTATAAAGGAATTATATAAAAGAAATCAACCACCACATTCTGGTTATGAGATTAAAGATGCATTTATATGGATGATTATATGGAGAGGACACCCCCCTAGTGGCAATCCTAGAGATATAGAAAATGCACCGATTGAAATGTGTTTCTATATGAAACCAAGTTATCCTTTATCTATTGATGGTAGGGTTATGAATGTTCATCTCTCAGACCACCTCAGAGTTTCAGACGAATACTATCGTCAAGAATACAAAAACTTTGGTTGGATTGAAATGACTAAAGCACAATTGGATAGACCAGAAGGTACGGATACTGTTTTGTTACAATCTTATGACGAGAACATAACTGAGGGCCCTGGGTTTAATGTAGGATTCGTATATGATGATACTATCTTTACTCCATTAAAACATTGTCTTCAAGGTGTTACAATGCGTATGGTTGGACATATTTGTGAAGACCATAAGTATAGATTCATAAGTTGTAGGATAAAAAATGATATATGGGATATCGCAGATGAGATATTTCTAACATCTTCCTCTGGTGGTGTTACTGCAACACAAAGAAGTGGTAAGATAACTAAATGGTTACAGAAAGAATATTTAGAAAGGACTAAGAGTGATGAGTGGACTACAGAACTTTGACCCATATTTTAGAATGATTCCTAATGGTATTTCAGAAAATACTAAAAAGGAATTACTAGCATTAGCGAAAGAACCAGATGCATTTGTTGATAACAGTTATAAGATAAGTTTCTTTCGACACCCAGATAAATTACAAAAGTATGCACCATATGGAGTAGCACAACTACTAAAGATTACTGAAGGAGATGGTACAATACACAAGGATAGAAACAGATATAATGAATATGACGGTACATATATGCCTAGAAAATCTGTAATAAATTATCCCTTAACCGATAACCCTGCTGATACTGTATGGTATGATGATGATAAGAATGAGGTTGCGAGAACGGTATATGGTAATCACGCCGCTATACTCCACGTTGGGGAATGTTATCACGGTGTTGATTATAATGGTAAAGAACCAAGGATAGTATTTCAATTATGTTTCGCAGAAGGATTAAATGACACATGGAACTTATGGAACGAGGAACTGTATTCGTTGAGTATCTAGATATACCAACACCACCCACATATAAGAATTTGAAAGAGGTAGAGGAATTACCAAATCATTTTCAATACAAACACGAAGAAAATTTCTATAGTACACATTACTGTGAACTAGAGTTAAAACTTTGGTTAATGAATACTTTCCCCGAAGGTAAATCATTTAATTATCAACGGATAGGTGATGGACTTCCAGTACATACTGATGTAGACAGAAACGAATGTATTAATTATTTAATACGACCTGGCGGGGAACAAGTGGAAACAGTATGGTTTGATGATAATTATCAAGAAATACACAGAGAATGTATTGAACCAAACAGATGGCACAAATTAAAAGTTGATGTGTTACATACAGTAGAAGGAGTGACCGATAAGAGACTTTCAATAACGGTTGGTTTATGAGATTCGAATGTGGGCCAGAGTGGGATAGAAGGGTAATCAATATCGAACCTAAAGGTAGAATTGGTGTACTTATGTCTGGTGGTGCTGATAGTTATATCTTATATCAACTATTAAGAAAAATACCAGACTGTCCACACATACATATCTTTTGGATAGAAACTGGTGGTACTACTGGGCCTGGCTGGGATTTAGTCGAAACCGTTCAAAAATTAACACGACGATATGACATTCACGAAATTACTGAGTTTCTTCATCATACTATAAATGATACACCTGACTACCTACCATTCGACCAAGTTGTTATAAAGACGAATGATTGGATAGTAGAAAAATATAGTTTAGATATATTATACAATGGTACGAATATGAATCCCCCAACAGAATTTTTTCCAGAGTTTCCATTTGAATATGAACAACATTGGTCTATTCCAGAATATACTAAAGTTAAAGCACCCTTTCTTCATCTATATAAATATCATATATTAGACTTGGGTAAACAATATAATATAGATATATCTGAGGCACATTCATGTAATACATTTCCAACAGCAGAAGGACATTGTGGGGAGTGTCGTTCTTGTAGGGAAAAGGTTTGGGGATATGAACAACTAAAATGATAACATTAACAGATAAAGCCGCTAAAAAACTTAAAGAGACTATGAAAGATTGGCGTGGACTTCGTGTGGGTGTAAAAGCAGCTGGGTGTTCGGGTATGCAGTATGTACTTGAATGGGCAGCATACAAGAACCTAGAAGATGCAGAGTTTACTGATAAAGGTGTTCCTTTATTAGTTGACCAAAAATCTTTAGTATATGTAGACGGTGCAGTCATAGACCACGTTAAAAGAGGTCTTAATGAAGGATTTGAATTCTCTAATCCTAATTCAAAAGCTGAGTGTGGTTGTGGAGAGAGTTTTATAGTATGAGTTTCTTTAAAGAAGATTTTTGGGATACAATATATCAGAATGAAACAGCTGCTTGGGGATATGAACCTGCAACATTTCTCAAGGAAGTATGTAAGGAATTCCCAGAGAACGGAACTATACTAGATGTTGGTTGTGGTACTGGACGAAACTCTAACTATCTAGCAGAGAAAGGATTTAAAGTATATGGTTATGATTGGTCAGAAACAGCAATACGAGAAGCGAAATGTCGGGGTTTGAGTGGTGCGAAGTTTAATGTTAAAGATATGATGATTAACCATTGGGGTTTTATGAAGTATGATGTTGTTATGGACTTTGGATACTTCCATTTCTTTACACCAGAGAGAAGAACATTCTATCACGAACAACTTCAAAAAGTATTAAAAAAAGATGGTATATATATTAATGAGAGTGGAAGACATAGAGAAGGTCAGCCAATGGAAAAAAGACATAACCCACTCAACTATGTACCACCCTCATTGAAATCTGATGTATGGGAAGAATTTGATTATTTAAATATTGAAAGACTTGATGAAAAAATATTACCCCCTCATGGAAAATTTGGACGTTATCCATGTTGGAATCTATTTGCACGGAAATTATGAAACTAGACTTTGATGATGTATTGATTGAACCAAGAAGAGCATTCACTTCCCTCACTAGGAAAAGTGTTGATATAACAATACCTTGGTTAGATTTCCACGCATATCCTATTGTTATTGCAAATATGCCTTCAACAGGTACATATCAAATCGCAAAACATATGACACCAATGAAAGTATTCACCTTTATTCATAAGGAGTATACTGCATTAGAGCACGTTCGCAATTTGGGGGATATTGCCACTCACCAATACATTGCAATTACTTCTGGTGTTCAAGAATGGGATATAGAAAAGACAGATGAAGTATTAACTAAGTTTCCTAATATAGGTATGATTAATATTGATATTGCAAATGTCTATGCGAATATGTTTGGTATGGTAAACACTATTAAACATTATAGAGAGAAATTTCCTGATACTATGATATGTGCTGGTAATGTATGTGATACTAGTTTGATGAAAGAATTGGTTCGTGCAGGGGCAAACTATATTAAAGTCGGGGTTGGTTCTGGTGCGGCCTGTATAACAAGAACAGAAGTAGGTGTTGGTGTTCCACAGTTTAGTGCAGTACAAGAATGTTGTGAAGAAGCAGAGAAGATAGGTTGCAAGATAATTTCTGACGGGGGTTGTGTTACATCAGGTGATGTGTGTAAGGCAATAGCCGCTGGTGCAGAAATGGTAATGATTGCAGGTATGGTATCAAACACTTACGAGTGTGATAATAAAGTAACAATTGAAGGAAAACAATATGTGAATTTATATGGGTTGGGTTCTAATAAGATGTATGATAGAACTTCCCCAACAGAACAAGAATATAGACCTAACGAGGGTAGGGATTTGTTAGTACCAACTGAGTGTCATATAGAAGATGTCATTAATCAGATACTTGGTGGATTACGAAGTGTATGTACGTATGTAGGAGTACGTAATCTAACACAATTATCTGACCACGCAACTTTCATTAGGGTGTCTAAAACTCACAATAGAAGTTTGGAAAGATATGGATAGTAACTGGATAATACAATTAAAAAAACATAAGGACTTTGGTTGTGGTGTAGTTTCTTCAGGAACAAAAAGTCAAATGGGAAATATCATATGGCGTAGTCCGGAAAATCTCAAAGCTTGTAATGAGGTCGCTATTGAAAGCCAGGAAATTACATCTAAATCTAGAATATTAACAGTTACCGATATGCATCACGCTGGGGGATTGTTATTACAGACACTTCCAGCGTACACACTTGATGCATTTATTAGTGTAGAGAAATTTAATCCGTGGACATTTTTAAAGAGAGTGAAGGGATTCACCCATACATTTTTAACACCTGACCAGATGACGATGGTGATGAAAACTAAAGGATTTAAAGATTGCGACTTAACTGGTATTCGCATACTAGGGGGTAGTAGTTCGGTTAGTTGGGCAATGATAGAAGCGTTTGTTTCTAAAGGGGCCATTGTCCAACCTAATTGGGGTATGAGTGAGGTGGGCCCTACTGCAATTAACATTGTGTTTGATAATCCGGAAAGAGTACAAGAGGTGAAAAAACTAACACCAGGTAATGCGACGATTATGGGTGATACGACATATATTTCATATCGGTTGAGTAAAGAATTAGAAGTGAAGGGACACATATCCATAAAACCTAACAAGTGGTTAAAGACAGGTGATAAAGTAATATTAGTAGACGGTATCTTATTTTATGATGGAAGATTATGATAGTTGAAGATTTATATTATAGAATGTTGAAGTGGTTCAATAACAATCACCCAGATGAAATGCACAGATTCATTGCAAGTATTTCTGAAAATCAATATCATTGTAAGGAGTGGTTAGTGGATTCCTTAGATAGAGTTGGACATATGATTCCAAGAGATGAAAACCACCAGTTTAAAGTAGAGATTATTGGTGGTTGGTTTGGATTCCCTCTATTAGAAATGTTGATATTAAGGTGGGGTTCTTCTATTAAAGAGATTGATTTCTATGAGATTGACCCATTTGCGTGTAAAGTACTTACAGTATATTTAAAGATGTGGGACGTTGATTTCCGTAATATCAGAATATTCAATGAGGATTATTTTAAATCACACGAATCAAATACTGACGGATTACAGTCAGATTCCCCAGTACTCTATGAAAAACAATTTCGTCGGGCCCATTTAATAATAAACACTTCTTGTGAACATATGGAAGATATGAAAGTAATGAAGAAAGCATATGAATTTCCAGAGAGAACAATGTTAGTCTTACAGAGTAACGACAAAGATGATGAAGATGACCATATCAATTGTGTAGTGGATATGGACGAACTGGCAGAACAAGCAGGTATAAGACAACTATATGGTGATACTAAAGTACTTAAATCAAAAGATAAAGATGTCTTAACTTGGTGGAATAGGTTTATGGTTATGGGAAAATGGGATTAATCTTTAAACAAATGTCTATGATGTTTAAATCTCTTTATGTGACGATACACCTTGATAATTTTTTTCGGGCCGTATGATATCCATATGTTAGGAAATATACCATGCAAATAAGAACGAACTGCAACACCAATCAAAAGATTACTTTGTTTAAATGCGTGTCGCAGGTGTCCCCAATAACCCATTCCAGTTTCTTCAAGATGTTCTTTTGATTTCTTTAACATAACTCTATTTATATGCCACAGACTGACGACTCATTCCTAAAGATACTAAAAGACCTTGATAACTATCACAAGTCTTTCTTGTATAAACAACCCAATACCACATCACTATGGTCTGATGAAGATACGGAAGGTAATTATGTTCAAGGTGGTAGGGGAAAGTGGCGAATGACAAATCATTTAAATCAAGAGAGAGATTGGGAAAAGATAAGTTATTCATATAATGACGACGGATTGCGTGGGCCAAAACCAGATGTTAATGCAAAGAAGAAAATAATATTTGCTGGTAACTGCGTATTCTTTGGTCACGGAGTAAATGTAGAGGATTCTTTTCCCCATATATACTCTAAGAAGATTGGTGCTTCATACATCAATATAAGCGAGAGTAGAATTTTTACTGATATGATTGAAGATATTGACCGAATATCGAAATGGTTTAAACCTGATAAGATTGTATTTTCTTCTTGTAGATTCTTTGATGCATCTTCATTTATTGAATTACATATGAGATTGCGATTCAATAAGTTATTCTACAAAGATAAGGAACAGAGGGCGTTGATTAGAAATGAATTGAGAGGTCGTATAAAGAAATCTCATTTCATACATATGACATATATATTTGAGTACCTTAAGAACAAATACAAATGTCCTATAGTCTATATACACCAGAAGGATTTTAACCCCTTTACTTATGAGGGTATAAATATAATAAACATCAATGAGGATTTAATGGTGGACTTAGGTAGAGATAATAAACACCCAGGGCCACAATCACATAATTTAATAGCCAATGAAATTTATAAACTGCAACCCGAATAGACAATTCAGAGAAATTGGATTGAGACTTTACATATATGGATATGCGAATATATCTGATGAAGAACTTCTAAAATTATTAGATGAAGATTTGAAGTTCGACCATATACGAGGACAATTCGCATTTGTCTATATTAGAGAAAAGAAATGGATAGCGTGTGTTGACCACATTTGTACAACACAGTTATTTTATTCCAAAAATTTCATATGTCCATCTTTACACATCCTTGCAAAAAAAGAGGTTGAACAACGAGATGGATTAGCACTTCATAGAGATTCTAGGTCATACAAAATTAGGTCTGTTATGGGGGAGTATGTTCCCGGCACAATAACTCCATACGAACAAATTACAAGATTAGATATGGAAACATATGTAGAAAATGGTGAAGCAGTACAGTATGCTGATGTGTGTAAAGAACCTACAAGAGATTTCGACATTGACGAAGCATATGATTTATTCGTCAATGCAACAAAACGAATTGGTGTCGGAAACGACACTATCCTTTTTTCGGGGGGTAAAGAGTCGGTATTCCTTACTATGTTATATAAACATTTAGGTTATGAGCCTTCTTTAGTCCATATAACATCGCCGAATAAGAAACATTCAGTAGACGATACTTCGTGTTCCTTATTAAGAGCTATTGATTGGGATATAGATACCCATGAGATAGAGAAGTCTGGCCCGTATACAGAAGAAGATAAAGAAGTATTCTGTTCAAAATACTGGTGCGACAATACTCACCCCCCGAAACTCAATGCAGTTTATATGCGTACTGGTAGAAAGACTAGTGGTGAAGTAGGTACTGTTGATAATCAAAGGTCAACCTATTCGAGTTTGTTTGTAAACTATATGGACGATATCCATCCTGGTATCGCTATTGATTTACATTTAATGAGGTCTAGTGTAAACAATAATAAACATGTACCAATGTCATATGATGTTAAAAAGTTTGACAGGTATGCAAAAAATAATCCAGAGGAATGGGATTATCTTAGAACATATTGGGGAGATAAAATTAAAAGTATTCCCAAATCACCAATGTATTCGCACTACATGTTTTTGTTACAATATAATTCATCTCACAGGTTATATGCACAGAGTCAAGACCACTATAATGAATGGTATAATATCTTTGCAGACTATGATATATACAATCTATTCTTGAATCTTGATTGGAAATACAAAGAAGGTGATATACAAAAGAAAACACTATATGATATTGCAAAGTCAAAGTTTGGTGAACACTTTACAGATATTCCGTGGCAATTACCTATAGCAGGATTAGGAGTACCAAATGTTATTTGAAGATTTACCAGCACAATATAAGAAGATTGTTTTAGTAGAAAACAGGTTTATAGCAGAAGTCTATATGAACGAGTTATACAAACATAATGTAGAACTCATATTAGTTTCAGCAGATAAGACATATCCTAGACACGCACAAACACGAAAAAGAGTTTGGGAATGTATCCAAAACGACCCAGAGATACAAATCGTAGTACTTTCTAGGACTTCAATGAAACATTTAAAACATATCGAAAGTACTAATGTTACATTACTACACGATTTAATCAATCCAAAGAAAACTCATTACTCTTTAGAATTAACACCTGCTCAACTGGCGCTCATCATACATTGTAATCTTCTATTACAAAAACAAGAGAAGTTTAATGTATCTAACCCTGTTGGTAGTGGTGCATATATGATTCATAATAATACTTCTATTCCTCATTGGCGTTCACTATTAATTTATGAAAACCTTTATCCAAAGTATGAGGTAGAAAAAATAACGTGGAGACAATGTAAAGAAGTATGGTTACGTGATTTGTGGAAAGGTAGAGAAGATGTAAAACCAATGAGTTCTCAAACACACGACGGTGAAAACGATATAAGTATCTATGAACAATATGAACCGACATTCTTTGGAGTTGAAGAACACGGAGAAATTATTGCTGTTAATTCAGGTCATAAAACATCATTGAAAGAATATAGAAGTCGAGGGTTGTGGGTACAACCTAATCGACGAGGAAGACAACTTGGGAAATTGTTGTTACAAGCAACAATCAAACAAGCGATAGATGAACACTCTAATATGGTATGGACAATGCCGAGAAACGATAGTCTATATACATATGAAACGGTGGGATTCGAAAGAACTGGAGACTGGATAGAACAGGACTATGGAGTTAACTGTCGGGCTTCGGTTAAAACTAAACACTTGAAACTGTTCGAAAAGAACTGGGAAAAGTATGATTTTATATGGAAACACGAACTTATGTAAGGAGTATTAAATGAAGAAGTTATTATTAATGGTAGTATTATTGATTGGAAGTACAAGTATTTGGGCGGAAACGTTTGTCTATATTGTACCCTCTGGTGTAGACGGTGGTAATGCTAAATGGGCGCAACAATTTGTTGCACAATGGAATAAGAAATTACAATCTCAAGGACACGATATGGTTCTTAGATATATTCCAGGAAAGAAAGGAAAGAAGGGGTTTTTAGAATGGCACAAGAAGTATAAGGACAAGGATACTGTTGTTGTACAATCCAATGGATTTATTAACTATCTAACCACTAATGGTTGGAATGATTTCTCACCATTAGATATTGCAACTATTGGTGGACAAATACAAGGTACATTTGTATTTAAGAAAACTGATATCACGCCTGGAACAGATGATGCAATTATGCATATAGACGGTGGTGCAGAGGTTATATTAGATGCAATGGCAGTTAAGATGTTGGCATGTGGGCCATCTTTAGAATGTACAGTACCTATTAGATTTGTTAAAGGATTTAAGGACTCTGGGGAAAGACGAAAGGCATTTATCGATGGTATGATTAATATATCTAGAGACGGATTTTCACATAAAAACAAAACCTATAAACAAGAAATTAAAGACGGTATTACTGAGATATGGTTCTCTCAAGGTATTGTTGATACTGAAACCAATAAAATTATTCCAGACCCAAATCATACAGAGTCGTGGTTCATTGATGCATATGTAGCCAAGTGGGGTGAGAAACCAAAAGGTCTATACTTCGAAGGTTATAAACAAGTATTAAAAATGAGGTCTGCATTAGGTAAGACAGTCTTTACTAAGAAAGATAACATACACTATGACTTATTAGTTTCAACATTCAATGAAGTCTTGGCAGATGAAGATGCAATGAAGAAACTGACTAAGAAGTTAGGAAACTATCCATGGCATACTGGTGAAACATCACAGAAACTAGTAGATAAAATATGGAAGTTCTGTTGTACAATAGACGGATATGATGAACATCTATATCAGAAACTAGTTAATTTCCGTAGGGAGTTTGGTGAAAATACAGAAATGAATGAGGCGATTCTTAGATAATGGAGTGGATTTTACAGTATCCCATTGAGATTCAATGGGGTATTGTTTTACTTGGTGGAATAATATACGGTGGGGTGGTAGGGCTTATCCCTACTGCTGGGCCTTCTAAAGCAGTAATTCTCTTATTCGCAGTCGTGAATTATTTTGATTTCCCAACGGGGAATTATCTTTTTGTACTGTTCTCAATATCAACAGTCGTATCTTGTTCGATAGGTGATTCATTCGCTGGTATATTATTAGGTATACCAGGAGCTGGTGGTGCAGCCGCTAGTATGATGGACGGTTATCCATTAACAAAACAAGGTAAAGCTTCATACGCATTATCAGCAGGACTATTCACATCAACAGTCCAAGGATTACTATTTGGAATGTTGGGAATAATGATTATCCCTTATTACAAAGTTATATCTCATTGGGTAAGTGTTCCAGAGATATTTGCAATGTGTCTATTATCATTCGCCCTCATATCATCAATAACAAACAAATACACCCTACGTAGTTTACTTGCTGTTGTTCTTGGACTAACAATAGGTTCAATTGGAGTGGACTCAATGGAGTTCGAAAGACTTACCTTTGGAATCGATTATCTATACGACGGTATTCCTGTAGTGGTAGTTGCTGCTGGCTTGTTTGCCCTTCCCGAAATGGTTAGTCCAAAAATCATAAAACCCTATATTGGAAAACAAACAATGGAAGGTATAAGGGTAGCACTTAAATACAAATGGTTGGGATTGCAGGGTGGACTAATAGGATTCCTTACTGGAATATTACCGGGAACTGGTGGTGGTATAGGTGATTGGGCATCTTACTCTGCTACTATAGCAAGAAATCCTGATGAGGAGTTTGGTAATGGAAATATAAAAGGAGTTATAGGAACAGAAGGTGCGAATAACTCTGGTAAAATGGGGGCCCTTTTGCCAACCATAATGTTTGGAATCCCCGGAAATAAAATGTATGCTATTATGATGGCGTTATGGTTATATGTGGGATTCGAAGTCGGAGACCCTAATATATTAGATGACGATTCTTTCATACACCATTTGGTTGGTGGGTATATGTTAGGAACATTATTTGCTGGAGTGTTTATGATAATCTTCGCAAAGAAACTCTCGTCAGTAGTTCATATTAGACATTGGCAATACCCAATGACTGCACTAGTAATATGGGGTGTTTTATCAAGTCAATATTATATAGATGTTCCACAGAACTTAATTGCATTAGCATTATTCGGTATTCTAGGGTGGTTTATGAAACGGTGGTATTTTAGTAGACCAGCGTTACTCCTTGCATTTATATTGTGTGATAGATTTGAAAAATCTTGGTTACAGATGGAAGGAATATACTTTTATGGAATGGATAAATATACTATATGGATAGACAGACCATTATTTACTATACTGATGATATCGGTATTTGTTATATTATTTTACGGGATTAAGGCGGAGAAACATGCAATACGATAGAAATAGAAATTATAATTTTCAAGACCTATCTGGTCAAACATTTAAAGATACAGACGATTTTGATAAGTGTACATTTGTTGGTGCGAACTTATCAGGTTGTACATTCGAGAACAACTATATGAGGGGTTGTGATTTCTCTAATGCAAATATGGATAACATAAAGATGCATAATGTAAATATGAGGGAAAGTAGTTTTTATCGTGCTACTATGAGAAACGGTACTATGACAGAATGTAATATTAATAGATGCAATTTTACAGATGCTGATGGTAGAAATATGAACTTTACTGATTCCGATTTACGAATGTGTAACTTCCGTAATGCTATGTTCCCCCATACAGATTTTACAAATTGCTGGTTGAAAGGAATTGGAATGAGAGGAACTAAACTTGAAAGGTCAAATCTACACGAGTTTCTAAGAGATTATACATTTGAATACAAATTTCTTCCACCAGACACAATTTGCCATGCGTGGAAATTAGCGAACGACCAAGGTAAAGGTATATACCACCCTAAAATAAAATACTATGAGGGTTTGGTTGCAAATGCAGAACAACAAGATAATGGGTTTAAAAAACTCAATCCAGAAGGTAAGGGTGAAAATACAAACTCAGGTATTGCGATTGCCCCTATTGATTGGGTTTTAAGAGAATGGAATATGTTGGGGTGCAATCCTAATTGGAAACTATTCAGGGTTTCGTTTAAAGCAGGTGATTTGATTAAGTCCGAAGGTAATGCAAAATTCAATGTTAAAGAAATGGTTGTAGAGAAAGAATACGACTTAAAACAATTTTATGACCAGATGAAGGATTAGAGTGACCATACTTAGAGATACAAGAAAATATGATATTGAACGTATCAAGTCCGAATGGAAGGATATTGAACGTAAGTTAAAAGAACGAGGGGAAGTATTTTGGAATGATACTCAGTTAATGGTACAGAATAATGGTGAGGGTGAACATTATCAAAATGGTTGTGGAGGCATATGGGACGGTAAAAAAGAGATGGACGAGAAGAAATTCATACACACAAACTCCCTATTCAAAGATACTATATTTGAAGAAATATTAAATGAATGGAATGGGTATCGTGCAAGGATACTTTGGTTAGCACCAAAATCTCTTTATAGTTTACACCACGACCCAACTGAACGGGTTCATTTAGTAATAGAAACTAATGAATCGTCATTCTTTGTGTTCCCCAGAGAGAAACCACCCGTAGTTGAAATGTTGCCAGATAACGGTCATCTTTATCTGTGCGATACTAAAAGACCTCATACTTATATCAATGCACATTCGTTTCAACGCAGATTGCATATGGTATTTTGTATAAAAGAAAAGGATGCAAGATGAGTAAAACAATGATACCGTATGTTATACGGAAAAGAGATGCTAATAAAAATGTGTTGTCTAAAAAGATTATGAGTCATGGTACTTTCAGATGTAAAAGACACCCAAATAGTAAAAGATGCAAATCGCAATAACAGGTCATACCTCTGGAATAGGTAAGGCATTATACGACAATTTAAAAGTTGATAATGAGGTAATTGGATTTGCTCGTACGACTGACCGTGATATAAATTATCCTAGTAGGATTTTAAAAGAGTGTAAAGACTGTGATATATTCATTAATAATGCATATGACGGTTGGGCACAAATTGATTTATTATATGCATTAGTATATCATAAATTTAAAGGAAAGATTATAAGTATAGGTTCTATCTCTGCCGACAATATAAAACATAATATATTCCCTTATGCGATTCACAAAGGTACATTAGATGATGCAAATGCCCAATTATATCATATGGGAATGAAGGTTACTTGTATTAGGCCTGGTTATATTGACACACCAAGGGTTAATCATAGAACTGATATAAGAAAATTAGATGTTAAATATGTAGTAGAAGCGGTCAATTGGGTAATATCTCGTCCACATAGAGTAAAAGACATAACTTTATCTGTATAAATAGATATGTATAATAGGAGTTTAATATGGCAAAAGTATTTGTAACAGGGGATTCTTGGTCAGCAGTATATCTTTTATATTTGTTGAAGGGGGTTCAAGATGTTGAGGGTAACCATTGTGGTAATCCTAACAACACTCGTGCCTTCGTTGTTGGTGATGAATTAACTGAATGGGACGATACATATTCAATAGAACATACTATTACGTCGGCAGCTGAGTTAAAAACTTATGTTGATGCAAATGATAGAACCTATTATCTAGATTCAATCAGAAATGCCTCTGATGAACAATATGGTGCAATATATGACTGGCATGCCGATATAAAAGCGGAGTATCCAACTGCAACAATACTTGTTGGAATAAATGGAAATCGTGGACGATATCAAGAATGGGTTGATTATTGTTCCGATAATGATATTACTGTACATAGGGTGCTATCTAATACAGTAGTAGATGTTGAAGATGATGGCACAATAAATGAAGCAGATGACCAAGATGATGCAAGTCTATATAAAGGACATTCGGTGTCTTGGAAAGTTTTATATTTTTTCGTACTTTAAGGAGTTGAAATGAATAAGAAGTATATGTTTATAGTTGTTGGCGCAACAGCACTACTAGTTGGTGGTTGTGCAGAACAAATTCTTGCTGTACCTGGTGCAGTCGTAAATACTGTAGGTGATGTTACATCATCATTATGGGATTTGATGACTGGTTGGTTGCCTGGTGGTAGTGAAGAAGTAGTAAGTGAGTAATACAACTCCACCCAATCCCACATTCTGTATAGGACAAGAACCCACTTCGGACGATTTACCCGAGGGCGTTAATCATCTATACTTTACTACAATGAGGGCCAGACAAGCTATATCTGCACAGAAAACGCAGAAGGACTCTGATGTAATTAGATATGATAAACAAACAGGTCATATCCATTACCTTGGGGATAAGAAACTTGAAGCACGAGTTGAAAGACTCGAAAAATTAGTTGATGAATTAACCAATGGAAAAGATAATACCTAACACCATATTTGGTGAAATGCGTGAGAGTGATGATTTATTTCTTACCGACAATTCAGTCGAATATACCTACACACAAGTAAAAGAACGAGTTAAAGCATATACCTTTTCAATGCAAAGACAAGGTATATTGAAGTGTCATCGCTTGGCACTTTCTGGGCCTAATACAGTAGAAACGTGGTGTTTCTTCTTGGCGGCTATCAGATATTGTTCAGTCGTATGTTTCCCGCCAGGCTTACCCAAAGAGATGTTTGAAAGAAGGGGTAGGGATGTTCTTAATGTAAACTATCACGTCAAAATTAAAGATGACGGAACGTTCCTTTATGAATTTTTCCATAACCAACCTACTAGAAAAACTCCGGGTGAATATCATTTTTGGTGGTCGTCTGGTACATCTTCTGGTACCCCTATGAATGATTTCGCTATATTAGACAGATTTAATTATGACAAAATGGAGTTGTCTATTGTAGGTCTAAAAAAAGTATTAGGTGATACTCCTTGTAAATCTATCAATATGAATACACCTCAAAATGCATCTACTTCAGAGATTATTATAACTTCATATATATTGGGTGGTTCAGTACATTGTACTAGTTTCGAAAAGATAGACGAAACATTACATAAGTATAAACCCAAATTCTTTTATTCCTCGCCCAATTGTTTTAAAAAGTTAATGAAATATATGACCAAACCATATTCATTAGAAAAGGTTGTCTATTATGGCGCACCGTTAGAACCAAAAACCAGAAAAGAACTTAAAACAAAATTTGATAACCCAGAGGTGTGGTGTTGTTTTGGCATTACTGAATGTGGTTGGATTTCTGTAGGTACAGAAGGTCTTGGTGAACCCATACACACAGAACAGGGTAGACCATATATTAGAGAGGACGGTAGATACTGTTGGGAATATCCTGACGGTAGTATCTTTGAATCAGAAGATTATATCCACGAAGAAAATGGAATATGGTATTATGATTATAGAGCAGATAGTATACAGCAAACTTCTAATGGATATAAGGTTTATGTAGAAGATGTCGAACACTACTATGTAAAGAGATTCAATTTAACTGATGCCTATATCAATGTTGTTGATGATGTTGCCTCATTATATTATGTTGGTATTATGCCAGAACATCATAAGAATATAGTAAGAGAAGAAATAACCCACAATAAATTGAAATCTGCAATCCCTACTAAATACTATCAGATGGATAATATAGAATTCGAAACGGTCAAGGTTGTCCGTTCTAAACTACCAGAAATGTATGATAAATTTCAATTGGAACAACAGAAGTGAAGTAAATAAATTCAAAGAAGTAGAGAATAACTACGTTCAAATGATAAATGACTTGAACCCCAGCCTGGTGGTAGATGTTGGTTGTGGTCGTAATAGGTTTAAAGGTAGAATTAACAACCTGATTGGATTCGATATATCCGACACCTCTAAAGGTGATTTCATAGATGATTTACTAAATGTTACATATGATAATGTTGATGCAGTACTATGTGAGGGTGTTCTACACTTCGATAAAATAGAAAAAAGATTTAAACATATATTAGAATGGGTTCGCCCAGGCGGGCTTATTGTGATGAGAGTAAACATAGATTCCGGATTTTGGTCTATGAAGAAAATCAAAACATTTGAAAAGCAATATTGTCTGGAAAATCCACCACTATATAAGAATATAAACTATATGATTTCCCCCGCTATTAATGGTGAGGGAAGGAGAGTACAATGGATTTGGAAAACCCAACAATAATAAAGAACGTATTAACCAAAGACGAAATCAGACAATTACTTGATTGGTGGCATATCGAACAACTTAAGGGTTCATTCGCAGAAGCTTCTATTGCTTGGTCATATATAACATGGCCGATAAGACAGGAACACGAAGCATATCATATAATATGCAATGCAATTACCAAACATATTGTAGGACACGATAATTGGGAATGGATAGGTTCTCGTATTAACAAACAAGAAAAGCCTGGCGTAAAGATACATAAGGACGACGCCCACGCAGAAGACAACCCACAGAACGAAAGATATACCATTATAATGAATTTAAGTAGTAATTATAGAGGTTCTACTGTTGTTTTCAATCAAACACACTATGGAAACTATCATTTCGATTATTGGCATTACCTATCTAATAAACAACAAGGGAAAGGCGAGAAAGGTGAGGAAGTTAATGACCTTGAAGATGGTTTTGTCATATCAGAAAAAGATTATAACAAGCATTTACGACATATTCCAAAGAAAAAACTGGAAGGATTGAGTATAAAGAAGGTCGTAGACTGGCGTTCGCCTGGTGATGCTAGTTATTTTAGAAGTAATAACCTACATTCCCCCGGATATTCAGAGGAAGGAAATTGGAAAATAGCCGCTGCCACACTCATCAAAATTTATAAATAATGGTATAAAGACCAATATTATAGGTTTATATGATTGAGAAAATTTTAGCAGGTGCGTTAATGGTTTCCATATCTGGGTGTTCTATCTTTGATATCAAATCCTTGACCCCAAGAAACCTGATTAAAACAGGTTCTACGACAGCAGTAACATATATGATTGCAGGCCCAATACCTGCTTTCGCTAATCTCGCAACTTCGGTTGCAGTAGATGAAGTGTTACCTGAACCAGAACCAGAGATTAATGACATAGAAGCGGGGAATAAAGAACAAATGATTGCATACATAACACAAAACATAACAACCACTATATTATACGTTATTATAGGGTTTCTTGCATTTACTACGGTCATAGGGCCGTGGGCTGCAGACAGACGCCGTAAAAGAAAGATGAAATATGACGCCATGAAAGCTGAACTTACTGCAAGGAGACTCAACGATGGGACGCAATAAAAGAAACCTTAACTGGAAATTAATAATATTTGTGATAGGTGTAATGGTAGTTTTAGTAGTACCACATACTCCAGTAATGGCTGCTGATAATACGACTACTAGTACAGTAACATCTACTAGTACAAATACATCAACTGCTACATCAACAAGTACTAATACTTCAACAGGTACTAATACCTCAACATCTACTGTTGACCATAAAAACCAACCACCACCATCAGCAAAAGCACCAAGTATATCTGTTGTTAATTCAGATGTGTGTACTTCTGGAGTGAGTGGTGGTATTCAAACAGGTGTTATCGGTATCTCTGCTGGTGCAACGATAAATGATAAGAACTGTGAACGAATTAAACTTGCTAGGGAATTAAGAAACGGTGGTATGAAAGTGGCCTCGGTGGCTATCCTGTGTCAAGACCCTAGGGTGTTCCAAGCCATGATTATGTCGGGAACACCGTGCCCTGCAAAAGGAATGATTGGCAAGGAAGCCGCTAAATTTTGGAATACATATCCCGAACTTAGACCCGACTATGAAGAATATTTAAGACAGAAGAAAGTATTGTTTGATGCAGGGTATATTGATGAAGACGGTAATCTTATACCGAAAGAGAAAGAAGTAGAAGTTATAGAGGTAGAAAATGAATATACCGAAGAAGAAGTTAAAGAAGCAGAGGAGTTTCTTGAAGAAGAAGCAATCACACATACCATTGAGTTCGAAATTCCTGTCGTGGAATCTCATTATAGCAATGGCAGTCGCCTCCCCGCTTCAGGCGGCCTCGACCTCTAATCAAATAGACAACTCCACGCCTGGCACGACTGAGTGCGTGTTCAATATCTGTCCCTATCAATATCCCGATATACATATGCACATCTATATTGCAACGGATATCTACGACCCAACAACAGGTGAGGGTGGTGGTATAATATACACTGGTAAAAACTCTAATGGTAACGATTATTATACTAGTACAGATGACCTAGATGTTGCAGGAGTTATTCCAGACGGATACGAACTTACGGGAATCAATTGGTCATTAGATGTCTCTACTGGTACTTATGCTGGTAATTGCACTACTGCAAATAATTTAACTTGTATTGGTGGTGGTAATTTCAATGATACTATTATTATTGATATAGATTTTAAAGATGCAGATGGTGATGTATTAACTGATACAGGGCCTGGCACCTTTACTGCAACTTGGGGTGATGGTGCGTTCCACGAGATGAATGGTACATTTACTGATGCTGACTATCTATCAGATATCGATTCTGTTGTAATGACT
Organism: Gammaproteobacteria bacterium; assembly: GCA_002717445.1. Classification (GTDB taxonomy): domain Bacteria; phylum Pseudomonadota; class Gammaproteobacteria; order Steroidobacterales; family UBA11654; genus CACPJA01. The sequence continues at coordinate 23,369 of PBDY01000027.1, forward strand.
ATTGGTGGTATAGACGGTAGTCAAGATACTGACGGAATTCGATTTGCTAATATGTCTATAACATATGACTATGAAGAAATAGTTATAGTAGAAGAAGTCATAGAAGAAATCATTAATGATTTAATTACTATAAACGACACACCAAACATTAACGAAATAACAATAGAGGAAATTAATGATATCTTTAATGATACTATGGGTATTGGTGATGATGATAGTATGGGTGGTGGTATTATTATGGGAGATGATTCTTCCACTATGGCATTACCAGTTATAAGTGATGACGATTCCTCTATGGGGGACGACGATGGTGGTTTCGGTGATGATGATAGTTCTGGTGGATTTGGAGATGATGATAGTTCAATGGGTGATGATAGTTCTATGGGTGATGACGATTCCTCTACTATGGGTGATGATGATAGTTCAATGGGTGATGACGATTCATCTTCCGACGACGACAGTATGGGAGACGACGACTCCATGAACGACGACGATAGTATGGGCGACGACGACGGTTCTTCTGACGATAGTTCCGAAGAATCAAGTGAATCAGAGGAGTCTAGTGATGATTCAGAGGAATCTAGTGAGGAGTCTGAAGAAGAATCTTCTGAATCAGAGGAAGAATCCGAAGAACCTGAAGAAGAATCAGAAGAATCTGAAGAAGAAAGTGAGGAGTCCGAAGAAGAAAGCGAAGAAACTGAGGAAGAACCAGAAGAAGAATCTGAATCTGAATCTGAGGAATCTGAAGAATCAAGTGAATCAGACGAGAAAGAAGAAAAGGAAGAATCTAGTGATGAATCAAAGGACGAAAAGGAAGATAAGAAAGAAGATAAAAAAGAATCCGGAAGTTCTAGTGGAAGTTCAAGAAGTGATGGCCCAGTTACACCAGGTTCAATTGAGAATATAAACGAAGTAATATCAACATTAGAAAGCATAGGTGGAGTCAATATGGAAGCAATGACACTTGCTATAAATGATTCCATTAATTTTAGTGAATTTGCTGGTACTGAGATACCAGAAACTATCGACCTTGATGATAATCAGGATTGGTATGGTAAGGAAGAAGAAGAATTCTATGGTGATACTGGTATGCCAGACACCCAAATTCTAGATGATTATAAATACTCTATGGAAGATAACAATAATTGGTACGAGGAGCAATAATGATGGATTCAATTAAGGGAAAGAAATTTCCCATTTCAGTAATAGGTACAATAATAGTTACAATCTCTGGATTTATTTGGAGTGCGGCTTTGGTATGGGATAAATTTGAGAAATATGATACTCGTATCGCAGAACTCGAAGTAGTCGCTCACGAACCATATGAGTATGATGACTCTATGGTAATAGAGAATACAGAGAATATTATTACCTTAACAACAAGACAAGAAGATAACGACCCTGCTGAGTTAAAAGACAGACTCACAGAGTTAGAGGCCTCATCAGCGGATAGAGACAGAGTTGCAGAGTTAAGTGAACTTCTTGAAGGTATACGTAGAGATTTAGAGGCGATAGAAACCTATGATGACTCAGAGTTAGTTACAAAGGTTGAAGGTCTTATCGCACAGGTAGAAGGACTAAAAGAGTTTGACTCAACTGAGATACAAACTGCAATTGCATCTTTAATAGTCCAATTCGATAATTTAAAAGAGGATTTAGAACAAGTAGAAGAAGATGTAGATACAAGTTCTTCAGATGTGAATCCACTCAGTTTATAGGAGACAAAATAATGATGATATATGTTTACAGTATAATAGGTGGTGCAGTCATACTTGGATTTATTCTTAATATGTTAGATAGAGTAGGTACTAAGTGTGTATTTGAATCAAAGGAAATGCCACATATGAAACCCCTAACAATGGGTACAAAAGGTGTTGGGTTTTGGAAAGGACTTTGGATGTGGATTGCGACTTCACGTAAATGGGAAATAACTAAGGATTGGCACTATACCATTAATTCAGTAAATTTCGTTATACCAAAGGGATTCGTTTTTGATGGCGCTTCAGTACCTAAGTTCTTTAGGTCTTGGTTAAGCCCGATGGGCGTATTACTTATGGGTGGGCTTGTACATGATTATGGATACAAGTATAAGACGTTATTATATAAGAATAAGAAAACTATGAATGGTGAACAAACCCAAAGATGGATGGACGAAACCTTTAGGGACATCAATATTTCAGTCAATGGATTCTTCGTATTAAACTATCTTGCGTATTATGGGTTGCGACTCGGCGGCTTTATGGCGTGGAAAAAACACAGAAAAGCGAATTGTAAATGGGAAGATTCAATTTAGTATAAATAGATTATAACCAAGGGGAAATGATATGAATGTAACACCAGAGTTAAAACAACATATGCGTAAGGGGATTCACAACTCCCAGCATTGTCAAAGGAACTGGGATTTAAGTAAACCAATTCCCCAAGAAGATATTGATTTGATTATTGAGTCTGCAATAGAATGTCCTACAAAACAGAATTTAAATTTTTATAAAGTAGTCGCTATCACAGATAGAAAGATGATTGAAGCGATTTACGAACAAACAGATACAGACCAAAGTTCTGGCAGAAGTATACGTTGGGAAGATGGTAAGGTGGATACTGTAATGATGAATAATCCACAAACATTAGCAAATGTTTTATTAGCATGGGTTGAAGATACACCAAGTGCTACATATGAGTTGTCGGGTACTTTGATAGCCGGCGAAGGTGCAATGATTCCAGATGCGTATAGTGATATGAGAGATACCATAAATTCACCTGATTTTCAAGCAGTTGCTGAAATGGATAGACTTATAAGTATCGGAATTGCATCAGGATATGCAGCTTGGTGTGCAAATATGTTGGGTTATAAGACTGGATTTTGTAAATGTTTTGAAGATAAACCAACGTCGGATATTATAGGTGAGGGTAATGTTAAACTTCTATTGGGTGTAGGTCACGGAAACCCAAAGAAGAACAGATTAGAACATCACGAATGGAAGGATTTCTATTTCGCATCAGCACCTAACAGAACACAAAAAGTAATATGGAAAACGTAATAAAATTACCAATCAATAGAATTATCGCAATAACAGCTGTTACAATAGCAGTTGCTAGTGTGTATGCATCTCAACAAAGAGTTGGGGTGATGCAATCAGAAATTGAAGTAATTAAAGCAAGCGCAGTTCCTATTAAGGACGTTCAAATAATGCGTTGGGAAGGAAACATACAGAGATTCAGAAGCAATATAGATGAATTAGAAACTCATCTTTTAGTAGAGAGTACTCTAAAGAATTATGACACCTGATGAATTTGCTGGACAGATGTCTGTCCTAGTAACCCCATTCATAGCAATGTTGGTTGGACTTGTTATAACATTGTGGGTAAAGGATTTTGCAGTATCAATTGCAAAGGGTTTGAGTTTCAAGTTGTTTGGCCCGTTCAAAGAAGGGGATAAAGCATTACTTGACGGAAGACCTGCTGTGGTTGTCAAGATTGGAATGACATCAACTGTATTTGGTGTACAAGAAGAAGATGATTACATATGGAGATATGTTAACAATGATAAAATATCGGGTTTAAAACTTGGAAAGGTTATTATTAACCACAATAGGTTATAAATACCTATAAAGGATTAAACATGGATGATAGAATTATTGAGATTGAGAAGAATATATCGTCTTTGGAAACGAGTGTTAAGGATATCCGATATGATATCGCTAGAGTAAGAGAGGATTCTAACAGAGGTGATGAAACACCGAGTTGGATTAAGACCGCTGGAGTATTTGTTTTATTAACGGTTTTTGCAAACATCATGGCATCTGTATGGTGGGCGTCCAAAATAACTAGTACGCAAGAACAAATTATTGAAGATGTGAGAGAGAACATAGATGAAATAGAAATAATAAAAGACCTAAACCACGAGGTGATGTTAGAGTTGAATAGACTCTCAGTAATACTCGAAGGTATGGATTTAGGGAACTAATTTAAAACAGGGACTAACCGACATGAAAACATTACGACAAATCCGAGAAGGTAAGAAAACTTCAGAGGCATCCGGAGATAAAGAGGCCTATCAAAAATTCTTTAATGGTATGTTAAAGAAGTATGGTGTTAAATCAGCATCAGAATTATCTGGAGAAAAGAAGAAGAAATTCTACGACGAGATTGACGCTGGTTGGGAAGGCGACAACGAGGAGGACTAAATGAAATCATTTAAGTCTGTAAACGAAATCTTCTCAAGAGCTCAGATGAAGAAAGCGATTGGTATCGCACGTAAGTCCAAAGGGCAATACACCAAAGCATATAACAAAATCGAAAAGATTAAGAAAGGTCTTGGTGATGAACATATTGTTGCAAATGCACTTAAGAAAGCTAATGAGGATACAGAGTTAGATGAAGCCAAGGTAAACCTAAAGAAACTCCAGAAACAATTTGATAGGAATGAAGACCAAAATAGACATTCCGAGAACTATCTGTTACTCGCAAAAACATTCGGTACTCCCCAAGAAATAAAACAAACACAGAAAATCATTAAGTTAATCGATAAACAAGGTTATCTCAAACCTGAACAGAATAGGTGGATGTACGATAATCTATCCAAATATTTTAGAAAAGTATACCCTAGTGGAAGGAGAGAGTCCGTCCAAGAAGATAAGGAAACCGAAACATTATTCTATAAGTTATTCGGTATGACTAAACGAGAGTGGGATGCTAACGTCAAACGAGTTTCTGACCAAGCAAAAAAGACGAAGAAACCTAAGAAAGAAGACTTGGACTTAGAAGAAACTACATATTCAAAAATCGTATTAAGGGGTAAGAATACAAAAGACGAGAAGAAGATTAAAGGTCTTGCTAAGAAGGCAAAGGTTGAAGTTGTCAATGTAAAGAAAGGTGATGACGGACTTCATATGGTATTCACACATAAGTCTAATAAAACTCTTGAGGGATTTACTTCTCAGTTGAAAGATTTTGGTTCAGTACACTTCGGTGGGCCAGAAAAGACTTACAAACCATATATGGAAGCGAAGAAGTTAGACCCCAAACAGAAAGCAGTATTCATTAAAGACTTGGAAAGAGATAAAGCAAAACTGTTTGTAAAAGCAATGAAGATGGTTGCAAATTCCCCTAAACAAATGAAAGTCCGTAAAGAACTCGATAAGGTGTGGGATAAGATAATGGATTTACAAACGGAAGCACTAGAAGAAATATTTGAAGGTACTGGCCCGTTTGATGATAAACAAATCGAAAGACTTAGAAAGTCTTATGGTAAACTTAAGACACTTGATGTTGACAGTTCAAAATATCACGCTTTCCGTAAGATGATAACTACAATGCCTAAAGACCAATTGATACAACTTAGAGATGCTGGGATTAAATTCGTATCTGTACTCGCTGCTAATACCTTATGGTTAAAACACAATATTAAAGATTCTTATGAATTGGTTTGTGATACACCAAATGAAATTGTAGAAGCAGTAGCAGTTGATTGTCGTAGAATGGGATTCAAAGCATCAATGAGACGCAAAGAAGGTCAGAAACAAAGTGGAAGGGTTATTGTTGATAGAAGAACTAAAGGAGCCAAAGCTGCTGAACTTCGTGCAGAGAAGAACAGATTAAAACGAGAAAAAGCAAAGGGTAAAGCAGACTTAGATGAAGTTATTTCTAAAGCAAGTGCAAGTTTACAAGGTCAAAGTGAAGATATGTCATACTCTGGTCAATCTGCAACGGGCCCTGTCGATATGACACCACACGCTAAGAAAGGATTAGACGGAAAATCCCCAGTAGATAAGAAGAAAGAGAAGGACAAAATGATATTCAAAAACTTTGTCGCTGGTAGAAGTATAGGAAATATGGTACCGTGAAGTCATTCGAAGAACATTTAACAGAACGCACAAAGGCATCACCCGCTACTAAAGCGAAGTTGATGAAACCTCTTGATAAGAAGATGGCGTCTGGAATGAAACTTCAAGTTAAAAACATAATATCCGACCTTGACAATATGGCGTGGAAGTTAGAAAATCAAGTGGATATACCAGACTCTAGAAGGAATTTTCTGGTTGGTGAAATTGATAAAGTTATGAAAGATGCTAAAACATTGCAGAGTACATTCAAAAAAGTTCTTAAGCCTTAGTCTATTACTACTACTAAATACAAGTATGGCAACATACTTATCACTCCCCACTAAGAACAACACCTCACTAGTATCTAGTGAAGCTTACAGCAATCACGGTTCTTGGACTACTCAAGCAATTGAATTAGTGTATGATGACATACTCAGATACAATAAAGGTAGTCGTAAAGGTATATCACCTAACCCCACTTCCCCGGAAAATTTCGATTATAACAACTTTCACTCTAATATGCTGTGGTGGATTGACGGATTAATTAATATAGAAAGTACTTATAGAAAGACTATTAAAAATAAAACTACATCAGCATATGGACTTACCCAATTCATTAAAGATGCGATACCAACTGCAAGGAACAGATATACAGGTGCAATCGATAACTGGAATGATAGATTCGGTAGTAGAGGTTGGGTACCACACGACGGTGATAGAAAGATAGAATACCCAGAATGGGTTACGAAATATAAAGATGGAGATGACCACATTGCATATCTTGATTCATTATCATATGACCAAGTATCTGCTTTAACTATTCTTCACGCACACTCAAGTGCTACTGATGACTTCAATTGGGTTAAGATACAAGATTTAGATTTAGATGCAGCCAAGAGTATATACTCAGTAGGACATCACACCAAACCAGACCAAGCAACCCTTGATAGAATGGACGAAATCTTCATTATTAAAAAAGATACTGCTGAATCTCTGTTTTTGGTGATGAAGAAACCATAAAACTTATAAATAAGTGTAGAACAACAAGGAAAATATCATGGCAACAGTCACAACAAGAACACAGTTAGGTGAACATGCTTTAAGAGCATTAGGTTCGCCTGTCATTGAAATAAATGTAGATGATGACCAAATCGAAGATAGAATAGATGATGCATTGCAAGTATACCAAGAATATCACTCAGATGCAATATATCGTACATATTACAAGTATCAATTACTTAAAGCAGACGTAGACAACAGTTATATCACACTACCAAACACCATTATAAGTATTGTTAGATTATTGGATATGGGTTCGGGTGGAGATGTAGAAACATTGTTTAATGTAAACTACGCAATGCGATTACAAGATATGTGGAATATGAACTCAGCCGGCAGTAAGAATCTTCAATTATATACACAAAGAATGAGTCATCTTGCATTATTAGATGATAGACTCAATTCAACAGAATTATTAAGATATAATCGTCATACTAATAGACTTTATATCGACGAAGGATTTCAATCATTAACGGGGGGTGTTTGTTCTATAGCCGAACACACGGATAAGACCGCTTGTGAAGCCGCAAGTGGAACGTGGACAGAAGGAAGTTATATTGTGGTTGAAGCATATCAGATAGTAGACCCCACAACTGTAACTGCAGTTTACAACGACTTGTTTCTCAAGAAATATGTTACTGCATTAATTAAACGCCAATGGGGATTGAACTTGCAAAAGTTTGAAGGTATGCAACTTCCTGGTGGTGTAACTCTTAACGGACAAATTATATACGACCAAGCACAAGCAGAAATTGAAACGATTGAAGCAGATATGCAATTGAATTACCAATTGCCTGATGACTTCATTATGGGGTAACTAAATGGCAACTAATGTATATTTCAATGGTGCTGACAAGAATCAACAGAACCTATACGAAGACCTAATTATTGAAAGTATATCTATATACGGTCAAGATATATACTATGTCCCAAGAATAAGTGTAAGTAAAGATGATATCCTTAATGAGGATTACTCTAAATTTACAGACGGTTACATAGTTGAAATGTACATTGAAAACATTGATTCATTTGAGGGGGAAGGAGACCTCTTATCTAAATTTGGTGTAGAAATCAGAGACCAAGCAACTTTCATTGTTGCGAAACGCAGATGGGAAAAACAAGTTGGCCCATATGTAGGTTCTGGCCCCGCCCACGAAGGTATTAGACCTATGGAAGGGGATTTACTATTCCTACCATCATCACAATCTCTATTTGAAATCAAGTTTGTTGAACACGAACAACCATTCTATCAATTACAAAATCTTACTTGCTACAAACTACAAGCAGAACTATTCGAATACTCAGACGAAGTATTGGATACTGGAATCGACGGTATAGATGCTATAGAAAGAGCACACGCTACTCTATACAATTATAATCTAACTTCTGGTAGTGGTGATTATGAAGTTGGTGAAACTATAACACAATGGACAGGTGAGAATGATGATAATGGTGATGGAATTAATATCGAAGGTGAGGTTGCTGCTTGGACAAGGGTAGACAATACTTCTGGAACACTCGCAGTTGTATCTCACAAAACTACTGACGGTAAGTTCAGACAATTCTATGTTTCGACAGAAACTACTAAACGAATTGTTGGTACAGAGTCAGGTACAATTTATCAATGTGGTGCCGTAGTTGCTGATGCGGCTCACACATACCAAGGTGATGGATTTGCAGATAACTTCGCAATAGAAGGTGAAGCAGATTCAATCATAGACTTTACAGAAACTAACCCATTTGGAATGCCATAATGTTTGGAACACACTTTTACAATTCAAGTACAAGAAGAGCAGTATCCGTATTCGGTTCTCTATTTAATGATTTAGAAGTCGTTAAAACAGACTCAGCAGGAAAGGTATTACAGAAGATTAAAGTACCTCTATCATATTCACCTCGTCAAAAGATTCTTGCACGTTCTAAGAATTTGACAGACCCTAAGATGGCAATTAAACTTCCACGTCTTGCATTTGAAATAACTGATATGACTTACGACGGTCAAGCAAGAGTTAACAAGATGAAGAAGTTTACTAAGGCAAAGTCCGGAGACGATACGGTATGGAAATCGGTTCACGCACCTGCTGTATATAAATTAGGATTTGAGTTGAACATAATGACTAAAGCACAAGATGATGCACTACAACTTCTTGAACAGATTCTTCCAACATTTCAACCAGACTATACAGTAACGATAACTGATATCCCAGATATGGGTATTAAGTCTGATGTTCCTATTGTTCTTAACGGAGTAACTATTAATGATGATTTTATGGGTGATTTCCTCACTAATAGAACAATCGTATATACATTGACCTTTGAAATGAGGGTTAAATACTATACTGGTATGTCAGAGGCAGAGAAGATTCTATATGTTGATGCATACTATAAGGATACAGATTCTTCCGAGAATATAGAGAAACAGACCACAGACGGTACAACAACACCGTACACAGAAACTATTGACTTTTTTAACGAACCATAATGTATAATTATAAAGCAAAATTAATAAGAGTCGTTGACGGTGATACCGTTGATGCAGAGATAGATTTAGGATTCGGAGTATTTATGAAATCACGGATTCGTTTAATGGGTATAGATACCCCAGAAAGTAGAACAAGGAATTTGAATGAGAAGTCTTGGGGGTTAGCATCTAAAGCCAGATTAAAAGCCCTATTAGAGAGTAAGGAGTTTATCTTAGAGACTAAATTACAGAAGAAAGGAAAGTTTGGACGAGTACTTGGTACTCTAAGAACAATTAAAGATGGATTTGATATAAATCAATTATTAATAAGTGAAGGACTTGCAATACCATATGAAGGTGGTAATAAAGATGATGCAAGAAAGAAATATGGAGTTTTAGAATTATGGAACACACCACACCAGTCGCAACCACGCCAGACATAGATAACGACTACGTAGCAATACGTAAAAAACTTTACGACTTATCAGGACAAGGAGATGAAGCAATCGAATTGATGTTGGAAGTTGCAAGAGAGAGCGAACACCCAAGAGCATTTGAAGTACTAGGTCAGTTAATAAAACAAAATGCTGAGATAGCAGAGAAGTTAATGAAACTCCAGAAAAGTAAGAAGGAGATAATGAATCTAGATAAAATACCTGGATTAGAACACCAGACGAACAATGTGTTTGTTGGTAGTACTGCAGAATTACAGAAAATGTTGCGAGATGAGATAGTGATTGATGCTGAAAATAAACCCACTTAAAATATATATCGGATACGATAGTCGTGAACATGATGCATGGCATACGTGTGTTGATTCTATAATGAAATACGCAAAATCCCCAGTTGCGATAATTCCCCTCAAATATGAAAACCTACCATACTTCGATAGGGAATGGGATTCTCAACAATCGAATTCATTTGCATTTACTAGGTTTCTTGTACCATACTTAAATGGTTATCAAGGATTTGCTATCTTTATGGATTGTGATATGATGTTAAGAACTGATATAAATGAGGTTATGGAAAAGGTTAATTTCACTAATAATCTTTGGGGTAATCCAAAAGCAGTATCCGTAGTTAAACACGACTATATACCAAAGAATAAAAAGAAATATCTAGGTGCAACACAATATGCATATCCAAGAAAGAATTGGTCGTCGTTTGTAGTATGGAATTGTGGACACCCTAGCAATTGGGATTTAACTCCCCAAGTAGTAAACACACAAACAGGAAAGTACTTGCATAGATTTGAATGGTTAAGTGATGATGAAATAGGGAGTCTTGATGTTAAATGGAATTGGTTAGTGGGGGAATATGATAATCCACCAGATGATGTAAAGAATGTACATTGGACAGTTGGTGGCCCATGGTTTGATGAATTTAAAAATGTAGACTTTTCTGACGAGTGGCGTAGTTATGGCAGATAATCCGGAAAATAAATATCTAGGAAATCCTAGAGTCAGGGGTGCAGACATTGAACACCCGTGGAATAAGGACGAACTTAAAGAATACAAGAAGTGTATGGACGACCCTGTATACTTCGCAAGGCATTATTGTAAGGTTATTCACTTGGATAAAGGATTAGTACCCTTTGACCTATACCCATATCAAGAGAAGATGTTTGAACATTTCCAAACTAATCGTTTCTCTATCATTCTTGCGTGTCGTCAATCAGGTAAATCAATAAGTACGGTTGCATATCTTTTATGGTATATCCTATTCAAAGGTGAACAAGTGGTTGGTATCCTTGCGAATAAAGCTGCAACTTCTCGTGAGATGTTAGGACGAGTTACTCTAATGTTAGAGAACATTCCTTTCTTCCTACAACCCGGTTGTAAGGCACTCAACAAAGGTTCTATAGAATTCTCTAATAACTCTAGAATCATTGCATCATCTACTACTGCGAGTTCTATTCGTGGTATGTCAATGAATCTCGTATATCTAGATGAGTTTGCGTTTGTCGATAGAGATGTGGAATTCTATACATCTACCTATCCTGTAATCTCGTCTGGTGAAACAACAAAGGTAATTATTACCTCTACTAGGAATGGTGTGAATAATATGTTCAATCAAATATACGAAGGTGCAATGAATGGAACAAATGAATTCAAACCATTTAGAGTTGATTGGTGGGACGTTCCCGGCAGAGATGATAAATGGAAAGAAGAAACAATAAGTAACACTTCAGAAATGCAATTCAATCAGGAGTTCGGTAATGAGATTATCGGTGCTGGAAATACTCTGATTAATGCAGAAACATTAATGAAGTTAATATGGGTAGACCCCCAAACATATAGTAATAATGTTAATGTATACGAAGAACCCATAGAAGAACATAAGTATCTTATGTTTGTTGATGTATCTAAAGGTCGTGGAATGGATTACTCCACTTTTAATATAATAGATGTAACAGAAGAAGTGTTTAAACAAGTTGCAGTATTCAGGAATAATACTACTTCACCTTTAATATTTCCAGACATTATATACAAGTGGGCGACACATTATAATCAATGTTATGTTGTAATCGAGAACAATGACCAAGGTTCAGTTGTATGTAATGGACTTCATTACGATTTAGAATACGAGAATGTTTATGCAGAGTCTTTGATTAAGTCATCTGCAATTGGGGTCACAATGTCAAAGAAGGTTAAGAGAATTGGTTGTTCCAATATAAAAGATATAATGGAAAGGGGAAAGTTAATTGTGTATGACCAAGATACGATAGTAGAAATGTCATCTTTCGTTGAGAAGGGTAAATCATATGAAGCAGACCATCACGGACACGACGATTTAATGATGAATCTAGTATTATTTGGGTGGTTCACTACAACACCATTCTTTGAAGATGCAACAAATGTCAATATGAAAAGTTTCCTATATAAAGAGAAACTTAAACAAATAGAAGAAGATATGCTACCTATTGGTAGTTTATTCAATGATGGTAGAGAAGAATCAAACCCCCTAGGGGAAGGTTGGAAAGTATGGAAAGGATAAAATCAATGAAAGGAGTTTTAGGTTATGACTCAAAGGTAGATGAGTTATATGGTAAATCACAATCAGAGTTATATGACGGAAAAATCTTTCATATCGGATTGGATTATAATTCGTGGATGAAGAAGGTTGGGTGGTTTGAAGGCCCTATACTTTGGACTTCAAATTGGATTAGAGATAACATATCATTGGGTACAGAAATCGCAGATGTCGCTTGTGGGAATGGACAGATAGGACTTGGATTAAGAAACCACGATTATATTATAGATGGATATGATTTAAATCCGAATATGTTACAGAGATTTGAAGCAACTAACTATCGTGATTTGTTTGAACACGATATGATGGAGAATCCATTACCCAGAAAATACGAATGTATAACGGTAATAGGTGCATTTAATCCCTCACATCTTCCTGTTGAAACCTTAGAAATGGTTAGAGATTCCTTAACAGATGATGGTAAACTTGTATGTACAATCTCAGACGGTGATTTCTTTAAGGGTTGGCAGAACGCACAACAGAAGTGGTTAAATCTAGATTCCTATGATTATATACCCTCAATATTGATAGATGGTGAACAATCACACCACTTTATGTGTGTATTTAGTCGTAAAAACGATAATGTATAAATAATGGTAGTGAATAAAAATCGTATTATGTAAATTTCTTATAATTAATAGGGGTAAAAAACATGGCATTTCTAGTCTCGCCTGGTGTACAGGTAAAAGAAATAGATTTGACCAATGTGGTGCCAGCAGTTTCATCTAGTACGGGTGGAATCGCAGGTTCGTTTCAATGGGGGCCAGTAGATGAAATAACTACTGTAAGTTCAGAGAAACAATTGGTTGAACTATTTGGACAGCCAGATGACAACACTTATCATAGTGTTATATCCGCTGCCCAATTTTTAAGCTACGGGAACACATTACGTGTTGTCCGTGGGGTAGGTACTTCAGCTCTGAACGCAACTTCAGGTGGAAGTGGTCTACTAGTAAAAAACGATACTCATGCCACTAGTGTTACAGGTCAGGATGTGGTTGCAAGATATCCTGGAACAACTGGTAATAATATTGGCGTATCAATATGTCCCGCTTCAACTTCGGCCTTTGCGGCTTGGGATTGGGCGAGTCATTTTTCTGCTGCTCCAGACACATCTTCGGGTGCGACTGCAGTAGGTGGAAGCAAAGACGAATTACACGTAGTCGTTTATGACTCTCTTGGTGGTATCACCGGAACTCAAAACGAAATATTAGAAACGTATTCGTTCCTTTCTCAAGGTTCAGATGCGAAGGATTCGTCAGGTTCAAGTAACTATGCAAAAAATGTTATCAATAACAAGTCAGAGTGGATTCGAATTGTAGACGGACTTACTGGTCTATCTAACTTCGGAGCTGCACTTGCTTCACAGACTTTTGATGTAACAGTCGAAGGTTCTACTGATGGCGACTATGTTGATGTACTTCAACACGGTGTTGATGACAACGTATTAACAGCAGGTGAAACAACAACTGCTCTTGATATGTTTGCTGATGCAGAAACAGTTGATGTTTCTCTACTAATGATGTCAAACGCTAATCTTTCTTCTACCGATTCAACAACTGTATGTAATAAGTTGATTGCAATGGCAGAAGCACGTAAAGATTGTGTTGCGTTTGTATCACCTTACTTCTCTGCCGATACGGCTGCAGAAGTAAAAACATGGGCTGCTACACTAACACACTCATCTTACGCATTTGCAGATTCTTCTGCATTGTATGTGTATGATAAGTATAATGATGTGTATCGCTGGTTAGGTGCATCTGCCTCAATGGCAGGTTTATGTGCAAATGCAGATTTAACTGCAGATGCGTGGTTCTCTCCAGCAGGATTCACACGAGGTAATGTTCGTAACGTTACTAAGTTAGCGTACAATCCAAATCAGTCAGATAGAGATGATTTATACAAAGTTGGTATTAACCCGATTGTAACATTTCCGGGTCAAGGTACAGTTTTATATGGTGACAAGACATTACAAACTAAACCAAGTGCGTTTGATAGAATCAATGTTCGTAGATTGTTCATTGTTCTTGAGAAGGCAGTATCGACTGCAAGTAAAGCTTCTTTATTTGAGTTTAATGATGAGTTTACAAGGGCGCAGTTCCGTAATATGGTAGAACCATTCTTACGTGATGTTAAAGGTCGTCGTGGTATCACAGACTTTAAAGTAGTATGTGATGACACCAACAATACTGGTAACATTATTGATACCAATAGGTTTGTTGCAGACATTTATATCAAACCAGCTCGTTCTATCAACTTCATCACACTTAACTTTATCGCCACGAGAACTGGTGTAGAGTTTAGTGAAGTAGCAGGGGGTGAATAATGGCACAATTAGGAGTAGATGATTTCAAAGCGAAATTAACTGGTGGTGGTGCAAGAGCCAATCTATACCAAGTGACATTAGGTTTTCCAGCCTATGTTACCGCTGATGTAGAAGGTGCATCATTCATGGTCAAGAGTGCTCAATTGCCGGGTTCTACAATTGGAGTGATTCCTGTAATGTTCAGGGGTCGTCAATTGCAAGTTGCTGGTGATAGAACATTTGAACCGTGGTCTATAACTGTTATTAATGACACTAACTTTGATGTTCGTAATTCTTTTGAGGAGTGGATGAACGGTATTAACCAACACAATGCTAATACTGGTCTAACTGCACCAAGTGACTACATGGCTGACATGGAAGTCGCTCAATTGGATAAAGACGGAACGAAAGTTAAGACTTATAATATCCGAGGTTGTTTCCCAACTGTACTGGGGCCTATTGAGGTATCCTATGAACAGGAAGGAACAATTGAAGAATTTACAGTAGAACTACAAGTTACTTATTGGGAATCCGATAAAACTACGTAAATAACAATATCTGGCCTCTTGAAAGAGAGGCCAAATAATGTATATAAATAAAAGTACATTAACTTAAGTTAAGAGAATCTATGGCAGAAAACGACAGAAGTTTATTTGGCTTCCAAATCAAACGAAAGAAAACGGCTGAGGATAAAGTTGCGAAGACATTTACGAGAGATGAGGAAGATGGTTCGTACGAAATATCCCCCACAGGTGGTTACTTTGGACAATACTTAGATATCAATGGCGACCAGTTTAAGACTGACGTTGACCTAATATTAAAGTATCGTCAAATCACAACATATCCAGAAATAGATGCGGCTATCGAAGATATAGTCAATGAGTCTATTACTAAGCCCGAAGGTGGTTCAATCGTAGAATTGAATACAGAGGATTTAGAACAAGCGGATAATGTTAAAAAACTAATTACAGAGGAATTTGATAACATAGTCAAAATCCTCGACTTTAATAATAAGGGTTATGATTTATTCAGACGTTGGTATACTGACGGACGATTATTCTTCCACGTTATTATTAACGAGAAGGGTGAGTCTGGTATCAAGGAATTGAAACAAGTAGACCCTACTAAAATCAGGAAAGTAAAAGAGGTTGAGAAGGTTAAAGACCCTAAAACTGGTGCAGAGTTACTTCGTACCGTTGGGGAATACTACCTTTATCAAGATGACAGTATGAATCAAACAGGGGAAGGTTTAAAGATATCCCCAGATGCAATCATACAAGTTAACTCAGGATTACTCAACGAGAAAAGAGATAAGGTAATTGGGTATCTACATAAGGCACTCAAACCAATGAACCAACTATCTATGATGGAAGATTCAATGGTTATCTATCGTATATCTCGTGCGCCTGAAAGACGAATTTTTTATATTGATGTTGGTAACCTTCCAAAAGGAAAGGCAGAAGAATACCTCAACAATACAATGAACAAGTATCGCAACAAGATTGTATACGACCCTACAACAGGTGATTTAAAAGACGAGAGAGACCATAAGAGTATTATGGAAGATTTCTGGTTACCACGTAGGGAAGGTGGTAGAGGTACAGAGATTACTACACTTCCTGGTGGTCAAAACCTAGGTGAAGTAGAAGATGTACAGTATTTCCAGACCAAACTATATAGGTCTTTGAATGTACCAATGTCAAGATTGGAAAATGATGCAGTATTCCAAGTTGGTCGTTCTTCAGAAATAACCAGAGATGAACTTAAGTTTCAAAAGTTCATTGATAGAATCCGGATTAAATTCAATGGTTTATTTATGCAGGCCCTTGAAAGACAACTTATCCTTAAAAAGATTATTGTTCCGTCTGATTGGCCTGAGATTAAATCACAGATATCTATTGATTTCTCTAGGGATAACCACTATGCAGAACTTAAAGATACAGAAGTATTGACTGCAAGACTAGAAGTACTTGCATTAATGGACGAGTATGTAGGTACATATTACTCGAAAGAATGGGTAAAACGTAACATTTTGCGTCAAGATGATGACCTAATGAAGGAAATCGAGAAACAAAATGAGGAAGACCCAGCAACTGATGAAGAAGATGAGGATATGTAATGCATAAATAGTATGCGAAATCACAAATTTTATAAATATATTATACGGAGACAGTATGAGCATTGACGAATTAATTGGTAATGTAAAAAAGGGAGACGTTCAATCGTCTAATAACAGTTTCAACACACTTATGGCAGATAAAATAAATTCTGCTTTAGATGGAAAGAGACAAGAAATCGCTCAAGGTATGTACGGAGAAGAAGTTCCTGTAGAGGAACCAGCGGATACTGAAGTAGCGGTGGAAGAACCTACAGCAGAGGAAACACCGAGTAGTGAAGACGTTTAAAGAATCTTTCGACATTATAATTGAAAAGAAAATGAAACTGCCATCTGGTGAGAAGGTAGTTAAAGAATTATCTCGTTTGGGTAAAAAGAAGAACGTTAATGCTGTTATTAGTAAGAAAGGTTCGAAGTTTAACCTATATGTGGACGGTCAGATGGTTGACGGTTTCAAAGACGAGAAGTCTGCCGATAAGGCACTAAAAGAATTTATTAAAGTTATGGGTATTTGAAGAAATTAATAAAAGGAACTAATATGAAGTTAATCGCAGAATACACAGATACAGACCTTGGTTACTCAATAACTGAAGATGCAAAGAGCGGTAAGAAGAATGTTTTTATCGAAGGAGTCTTTATGTCTGCTGAATCCAAGAACAGAAATGGAAGAATTTATTCCAAGAAGGTTCTTGAGAAAGCAATTGAGAAATATAATCAAGACCAAGTAATTACAGGTCGTGCAGTTGGTGAGTTGAATCACCCTGACGGCCCATCTATTAATTTAGATAAAGTTTCTCACAGAATTACCGAACTCAAGTGGGACGGTAACAATGTGATGGGAAAGGCACTAGTTTTGGATACCCCTATGGGTCAGGTCGTTAAAGGCTTGGTTGAGGGTGGTGTACAACTTGGAGTGTCAAGTCGTGGTATGGGAAGTTTGGAAAGTAAGAATGGAGCTAACTATGTTAAGGATGATTTCCTACTTAACACAGTTGATATCGTTCAAGACCCGTCGGCTCAAAATGCGTTCGTTAATGGCATTTATGAGGGGACTAATTGGTCTATGGACGAAGAAGGTCATTTTATACCTTTCAAGACTGTTGAAGAAGGTGAGACTGAAATGATGGAACCAGAAGTAGTTGAAGAAGAACCTATTGTCGAAGAAATTGTCGATAATAGTAAATCTGAAATTGCAGGATTCGAACATTTCCTCTCTAAACTATAACTCTCTAAAGGAGAATACAATGTCTGAAAAAATTAAAGACGAAGTTGCCGACGAGACTGTAGTTGAGGAAACTGTGGAAGAAGTAGTTGAAACTACTAGTGAAACGGAAACACCTTTAACTAAGGCTCGTACGTTATCAGCAATTTATGCTTCTTTACAAGAAAAAAGTAAAGAGGAACTTGACGAGTTATTGGAAGCATCAAAGAAGAAAGCAGAAGCTGCTAAAGCGAAAGCTAAAACTGAAGATGATGACGAAGATGACGAGGAAGATGATGACGAAGAAGATGAGGGTGATGTAGAAGAAGGCGCTGAACCAAAGACCAAAAAACTTTCTAAGAAGAAAGTTAAAGCGGACGACGGTTCGGAAGGCGACGTAGTAGAGAAGAAGGGTAAATTCAAGGAAGATATTGATGCACTTGCTAAAGGTGAAGAATCTCTTTCTGAAGGCTTTAAAGAAAGAGCTGCCACGATTTTCGAAGCTGCATTACAGGAAAAAACTGCTACTAAAATCGCAGAGTTAGAGGACACTTATGCCTCTGACCTTGCTGAAGAAGTACAAGCGGTTAAAGAAGACATGGTAGACAAAGTAGACGGTTATCTTAACTATGTAGTTGAGAACTGGATGAAAGAAAACGAAGTTGCAATTGAGCATTCTTTGAAATCTGAAATCACAGAATCGTTTATTGAAGCTATGCATGGTGTCTTTACAGAGCATTACATTAATGTTCCAGAAGATAAGGTTGAAATTGTTGATGCCTTAACTGAGGAACTAACTGATGCTAAAGACCAACTTAACAAGTCTACTGAAGATGCGAAAGAACTATCTGAGAAAGTTAAATCTTTCGAAAGACAAGCTGTCATATCTGAGGCGTGTGAAGGTCTTGCAAGTACTGAAGCTGCAAAAATTCAGAAGTTATGTGACGGTATAGAAGCCGACGATAACGCTGATTTTGCGACTAAAGTTGCAACAATAAAGGAGTCTTACCTTTCTAAGGATACAGCGACGGACGACACAGAAGTGGACGCCATCTCTGAAGACAAAGCAGAAGTTGAAGTAACTGACCAAATGGCCAAGTACATCGCTGCTATTAATAAAACCAAGTAATTTTAAAGGAGAAAACATGTCAATAGAATTACAAGCTGATACTTTACAGGAAAAATGGGAACCTGTATTGTCAACTGACGGTGGTATCACAGACTCTCACAAGAAGTCTGTAACTGCAGTTTTGTTGGAAAATCAGGAAATTGCCCTTAAAGAGGATATGGTTGCAGGTGGTGGAAATGCTACAGGCCCTGTCGATAACTTCGACCCTATCCTAATCTCGCTAGTTAGACGTTCTACTCCAAATCTTTTGGCGTTCGACGTTGCTGGTGTTCAACCTATGAAAGGCCCAACTGGTTTGATTTTTGCAATGAAATCAAACTATGCTGACGGTACGGACGGTACTAATGAAACTGAAGCTTTGTTTAACGAAGCAGATGATTCATTCTCTGGTGCTGGTTCTGCTGGTT
Organism: Gammaproteobacteria bacterium; assembly: GCA_002717445.1. Taxonomy (GTDB): domain Bacteria; phylum Pseudomonadota; class Gammaproteobacteria; order Steroidobacterales; family UBA11654; genus CACPJA01. The sequence continues at coordinate 42,902 of PBDY01000027.1, forward strand.
CAGGTACTGGTATGGCGACTGCAACTGCAGAAGGTAACATTTCTGCAACAATGGGTTTCTCAATCGATAAGACTTCCGTTACGGCTAAGTCACGTCAATTGAAAGCACATTACACGCAAGAACTTGCTCAAGACCTTAAGGCTGTTCATGGACTTTCTGCTGAAACTGAATTGGCAAACATTTTGTCAACTGAGATTCTTCAGGAAATTAACCGTGAGTTAATCCACAAAATGACTACTAACGCTAAGCGTGGTCATGGGTTTGACGCTGCTGTAGGTGCTACTGCTGTTACTACTTCTGGTTCAGAAGTTGACGTATCAGATGGTCGCTGGGAAGTTGAAATCTACAAAGCGATGATTACTCATATCGAGAAGCAAGCTAACTTAATCGCTGTTGATACTCGTCGTGGTAAAGGTAACTTTGCTATCGTCGGTACTGGCATCGCAGCTGCTCTAAATGCTACAGGTTCAGTACAGTACGGAAACGTTGCTGGAACTGGTCTTGAAGATGTAACTGGAAACCTTTTCTTAGGTACTCTAAACGGAATGAAGATTTATGTCGACCCGTTTGGAACTGCTAACAGAATCGTTGTTGGTTATAAGGGTTCTAACTCTTATGATGCAGGTATGTTCTACTGCCCATACGTTCCATTAAGCATGATGAAGACAATCGGTGAGTCAGATTTCCAACCACGTATCGGGTTTAAAACTCGTTATGGTATGGCTGACAATCCATTTGTTACTGCTGGTGCAAACAACAACGTATACTACCGTCGTGTAGATGTAACTAACCTATAAGGTTTAGTTAGTTGTTTATTTAAATCCCCCTTAATTGGGGGATTTTTTTTGTATATATACTATGGTAATCAAAGATATTTGGTTACTTTTTTTAACTTTTAAAAGAGAGAAAACATATGTTTAATAAACTTTTAGCCGCAATAGCGGCCATACTACTGTCTGCAACTACGTTTGCAGATGTAAGTTTATCTGGTGAATATGAAGGTAAACTTGATGATAGTGGTAACTATACCCAAGATGTAGAAGTTTCTGTAAAAGGTACTTCTGGTGATTCGACGGTAACGGTAACACTTGATGAGAATGGAGATGTAGATGACCTATGGGTAGAAACTACTTTAGGTGCATTTGTATTTAAATTAGGTGATTATTCTGGTTCAGATGGTCTTGATGATGATGACGCCGACAAAACCAAATTTGGTGTAACTACCACAGTTGGTGGAGTTAAGATTACTGTAGACCAAGAGGTTGGTAAGACTGCAAAACTTACTGTAGCAGGTAAAGTTGCAGGTGTTGACCTTAAGGTAAAAGATGTCCTAAACTCTGAAAGAGAAACGACAGCTACTGTTGTCGCTGGTGGAGTAACCATTAAAACGGTTCATTCAAAGGTAACGGCTGGTAATAATCTTGATACGACGGTATCAACTGTTGTTGCTGGTAACACATTTAGTGTAGGACACGATTCCAATTCAGATGGAACATCTACTAACTCAGCTTCAGTATCAAGAGATATTACTGGTATCGGAGTTGTTAAGGTAGAGACTGAAAAGACTTCTGCTGATGTTAAGACAAATACCATATCTGTTAAAAGAGGTGTTTGGACTCTTGAACATAAGAAGACAGGCAGTGCAGATGGTGAAACATCACTTAAAGCAAGTTTTAAGTTTTAAATTAACTATGGTCTAGATTAAATCCCCCTTTACTGGGGGATTTTTCTTTATAAATAAAGATATGAGTGTAAATTTTCTAAATCCAACTGCGTTTTCAATGTCATTAGATAAGACATTAAATCCTAACGCAGAATTCAGCATACAAACTATGATGTTACCAGATGTAACAGCAGAGGGAACACTATACCCCACTCGTTCCCGGAATTTAACTATGTCTGCAGACAAACTAGTATATGCCCCGTTCGAAGTTACTTTCTTAGTTGATGAAGATTTAGGGAACTATAAAGAGATATATGATTGGATATACACACAAGTGGATAGTAAACAAGATGATTTTAGAGATATTACTTTATCAGTATTGTCGTCTGCAAACAAAGTTAACAAACAAATCATATTCCACTCTGCACACCCAACTAGTCTGAGTTCATTACCATTCGATATAACAACACAGGATATTGAATATGTGGTAGCATCAGTTAGTTTTGAGTACTCATATTTCGAAATTGTATAATTGACATTACACCCTGACTAGGGTATAATGGTAGTATTGAATTGAAAATAGGCATATTATGACACCATCAAAAGAAAGAATAGACCCACCTCACTATACTGTCGGTACTATCGACTGCATAACCTACATAACAGATAAGAACCTTAATTTCCTAGAAGGAAATATAGTTAAGTATGTCACACGCTGGCGTATGAAGAACGGTCTTGAGGATTTACATAAAGCAAAATGGTATTTAACAAAATTGATACAGGAAGAAGAAAAGAAAGCATATGACCAATCAGATTGAAATGAAAATAGAACATCTTCAACCTTGGTCTACATTTGTATTGAGGACTAAGTTACCTGATTTTGTACTTGAGAAGATGATAAAGATTACAGATAAGATAATTGATGAAGGTGGTGATAGTCACGGACAATATCTCGCTGGTCAAATAAAATCTGAACTTGAAGTACCCCATAAGATTTTAGAAGAAGAAGGGTTAATGGGTTTCTTTAATGAGATGACTAGACAGTTTGTGGTTCAACAGACTATACAACAGAAACCACTTGAAGAAGAAAGGATACTACAAGAGGAGTATATCACAGAGATGCTTTCTATGTGGATTATCTCTCAAAAGGATAATGAATATAATCCCTTTCATATACATACTAAATGCGCCCTCTCTACTGTAATGTATCTCAAGATACCTGAATACTTACCATCTCGTAAGGAAGGTAAAGATGATGATGGTGCAATTAACTTCATTGGTAATGCGAGTAAGGATAGATTTTGGGGTGAACCAAAATTAACTATTAAACCAGAGGTAGGGGATTTCTTTATATTCTCTGCATCACAAGGACATTTCGTATACCCTTTCAGAACGGCAGACGGTAAGGGTGAGAGAAGAAGTGTTTCGTTTAATGCAAGGTATATTAGTGGTTACGACGAAATGGGAAAAAGAAATGAATCTAATTGATGAAACATTAGAGATGTGGGAACAAGATGGTGTTATAGACCAATTCAAACTAGATGATACTACAATCAAAATGGCGAGTATGCACTCGAAGTATCTTGGGTTAATAACTAAATGCAAACTCACTAAGAAGAAACTTGACTTGGATTATAAAACCCTACTCAAGAATAAGTGGTTATATTATAATGGTAAGATGTCACAAGAGGAAATCGAATCATTTGGTTGGGAATTCGACCCATTCAAAGGATTGAAAATTCTTAAAGGTGATATGAATTACTATTATGATGCAGATGTGGATATTCAGAAAGCACAAGCAAAACTAGAATATTATAAAGTATATGAAGAAACATTAAAGGAGATTTTAGACACTATAAGATGGCGACACCAAAACATTGGTAATATAATTAAGTGGCGTTCCTTTGAAGCAGGTGTATGATAGCTTGCATATGTCGTAATATAAGTGAGAATAAATATAAAGATAAGAAAGCTTTATATAAAAGATTAATACAAGATGATAAACAATGTTGCAAATGTTTAGTAAATTATCACATATCGGATACAGAGAAGAACGATATAGAAGAGCCGATGTCAACAATCCACTCCTATTAGGATTATCAACCATTGAATTAAATGTTAGTGAGTTGTGTAATCGTAAGTGTAGTTTCTGTCCTCGTTATGACGAGTCAGTCTATCCAAATCAAAAAAAGTTTATGTCTACTGCAACGGTAGACGCTTTAGTGAAACAACTGAAATGGTGTGGTTGGTACGGTGATGTTCATATCGCTGGTTTCGGTGAACCACACACTCACCCAACACTACTTCAAATCATTAAGATATTAAAATCGTACAATAACTTGTTTATTGAAATAGCAACTAATGGGGATAGACTAATAGATAATGATATTGAATTCACTAAGAAATTATTTGATGCTGGACTAGATTTGTTAACCATTGATTGTTATGACGGTGATGCACAATACTATGAAAGAATATCTACGTGTCAAGTATTACCCGAAGGTAAATATAGATTATCAAATAAACCTGATATTGCTAATTTCCAGTTATTTCAGGGACATCCTGACCATAAATCAACTGAACAATTGATTAATGAATTTGGATTTACTAATCGTGCTGGGATTATGGGAAAGACGGAGACTCTAGATAGAGAATGTTATTTACCATTTTACAAGACATTAATTGATTGGAATGGTAATATGTTATTATGTTGTAACGACTGGCATAGGAAAGGTGGTGATTTCGGTAACATAAACAAGGATAGTATTATAGACGCTTGGAACTCTGATAAGATGATAAAGAAACGTCGTAGACTCTCAGAAGGAAAACGAGATGATGTTTGTGCTACTTGTGATATAGACGGAAAGAAGTTTGGATTAAAGAGTTTTGAATTACACGAATCTCACTATAACTACATTCTCCACAAGCTTGTGGATTAACATGAATCTCACTATAACTACAAAAAATAATACCTACATTACATTAGATTGTGATGATAAAGGAATACTACACGAACTATCCGAGTTCTTTACATTCTATGTTCCTGGATATAAGTTTATGCCTGCATTTCGTAATAAGATGTGGGACGGTAAACTTAGACTCTTTAATATAAACAACCAACAGATATACTCTGGATTGTATTCGTATATCGTCGAATTCTGTAAAGAGAGGGATATCACCATTACTATGAAAGAAGGGAACTACGATAACCCAGACAAAGAGTATGATGATTCTCTTGATTGGATTAAAGAACTATCATTGACGGTTCGTGGAAAGAAAATAGAACCAAGAGATTATCAGTTGGAAGCAATCCGGATGGCCCTTAAAACTAGGAGAGGAATGTTGTTAAGTCCAACTGCGTCCGGAAAATCTTTGATTATATATCTACTAATGAGAAAAATGCTGTCAGAGGCATCCGGTAAAGTTTTGATTATCGTACCAACAACTTCTCTGGTAAAACAGATGTATGGTGATTTCGCAGATTATTCCGAATTTGATAAAGAATGGGATTCCCATATGAACTGTCACGAGATAATGGCAGGAAAGGATAAAGGACATAAGACTAAGAGAGTTTATATCTCTACGTGGCAATCCATATACAAAATGAGTAGTAAATACTTTGAACAGTTTGGTATGGTAGTAGGTGATGAGGCACATCAATTTAAAGCAAAATCTCTTACATCTATATTGACTAAGTGTACAGAAGCAAAATATAGACTTGGAACTACTGGTACACTTGACGGTACGCAAACACATAAGTTAGTACTTGAAGGTTTGTTCGGGCCAGTTAGAAAGATAACCACATCAAAGACTCTTATGGATAGGGGTGACCTTGCACCATTAGAGATTGATGTATTATCAATGAAGTATCCCACAGAGATGTGTCAGATTGTGAAGGGAATGAAGTACCCAGAGGAAATAAATTACCTTGTAACGAATGATATGAGGAATAATTTTATAAAGAATCTCGCATTAGACCAAAAAGGTAATACATTGGTCTTATTCAATTATGTAGAGAAACACGGTGTACCTCTGTTTAGATTGATAGAGAAATGTGCGAAGAAAGGTAGAAAGGTATTCTTTGTATCTGGAAATACTGATGCAACGGTTCGTGAGGAAATCAGAACCATAACAGAAACAGAAAAGGACGCTGTGTTAGTATGTTCTTTCGGTACATTCTCTACTGGTGTTAATATAAGGAATCTTCATAACATCATATTCGCATCACCGAGTAAATCCCAAATTAGAGTATTGCAGTCTATTGGTAGAGGATTAAGGAAATCGGATAGACAAACCAAAATATATGATATCGCAGATGACCTATCTTGGAAGAAATATAAGAACTTTGCACATAGACACGCTGCTGAAAGGGTTAAAATATATGCGAAAGAAATGTTTAAATTCAAGATACACACCGTTAAATTATGATAAATAGTAGTATGTCAGAAGAAAAAAAGATAAGTATAACTGAATTACCAATCAGATACTTTAAAATGATGAATGGAGACTCAATCATCTCATACTTACATGATGAAGCATTAGAAGGTGAAGAAGTCTATGCATTAGAAGAACCAATGTTAGTCACAACAGATGATGACCATAGATATAATTTATCACCTTGGTTTCCATTTAGTAAAGAGAATATACACTTCATTGATGTAGAGAAGGTATTGTCTACTGATTCTGTTGATGATGGTATTAAGAACACATATCTTCGTCTTGTCCTTGATAAGACCGAATACGAGTCAAGGGGTACTCCCACTCAAGCCTCTAGTACTGCGTTCCACGTAGAACAACTATCCTACTCTAAACACTAGCTCAGCCCTGGCAGACACAGCCCTTATTATACCTGATAAATAGCCAAAAGTCAAGTTTATGCTGATTTAATTGACTTTGGCCTTGTACTATGGTATAATGGTATGTAATATTATAATAATAGGAGTATTGAAATGCCTGAAAAGATTAAACCAAGAGATAAACCACATTATGTAAATAATAGAGATTTTAGTAATGCCGTTGTCGATTATTGTAAACATTGTATTACTGAGGACGAGTCTGGTAATGAAAGACCAGTAGTAACTGATTATATCGCAACGTGTTTTATGAAGATATGTGAAGGATTATCACACAAATCTAATTTCGTTAGATATACATATCGAGATGAAATGGTTATGGACGGAGTAGAGAATTGCCTTCGTGCGATACATAACTATAACATTGAAACAACTACTCGTACTGGTAAACCTAATGCTTTTGCATATTTCACACAGATAGCGTATTTCGCTTTCATTAGACGAATCACTAAAGAAAAGAAACAACAAGATATTAAGTTTCATTTCTTAGAACAAGCAGATATCGAATCCTTTATTACTTCAACAGATACTAGTAATCCTATTGACCAAGCATATGTTGATGTGTTAAGGAATAAGATTGCATCAATCAAAAAGAAAGATGATGCTATTAAAGAGTTCGGTAAAGTTGTTAAAGAGAAGAAAGCAAAAGGAGTCGAATTGCATACATGATGAAATTCCACGATAATTATTTCTGGTGGACTTACACAGATATAATTGATACATTGGTCTTTGCACATATGTTAGTAGAGAAATTTCAATGCAATGCAACGTTAGAATCGGTACAACCTAGTAGTGTAAATAACAATGCAAATGAATTTGAAACTCATTTAGACCAAATAAACTTCGTATATGATTATATGAATCTTAAAGAAAGGGGTGTAGACCTCAAGATTGATATAATGGATAGCAAGTTACATAACAAAATCTGTGCAAATAAGTCAATAGACCACGAAGGTAATTCCGTGGGTAGACTCTTTTGGCCTCATAATATTAATCACGTTAAGAACCACAAGATAGCAATCTTTAGTGGGGAAGATAACCGTAGTAAGTTTAGTGATAACCTTGATGCACACGGTAAAGATAAGAATTGGAAGAATCCTATGTATGGTAATTGGGATATAGTGAGAGAAGATTTGACAAGACAAGGATATGAGTTAGTTGAAATCAGTTATAAGGATAAGATATCTGACACGATAGAGAAAGTACAAGATTGTTATGCGTGTGTGGGATACTTTGGTGCAATAAACAGCATTGCATTATTAACAAACAAACCCCTTATTCTTATATACCAATCTCCGGGAAATGATGGATATACTAGATTGTGTAACAGGGAGATTATTAATATTAGTTCACCAGACGAATACAGTTTATTACTACATAACTCAAAACACCAATGGCACGAGTTAATAAGGAACTCACACAAAATGTGGGCGAAAGGTTATCATAATTATCAGGGATATAAATTAGGAACTAAATCGGTATGATGACACTAGTAGATAATTATAATTGGAAAGCATATGCAAATACCATTTGTAAATTCGTCTTTGCGAATATGTTAATGGAAAGATATCAATGTCCAGCAGTATTAAAGTCTGTACAAGATGTTGGTATAAACAAACAAGCAAATCAATACGAGACTTATTATGACCAAATAATGTTCTTCTATGATTATATGGAAATGAAGGAAAGGGGATTAACCCTTGAAGTGAGAAAGATTGGAACAAGAGAACACACAAGAACGTGTAACAATCAACGAATAGATACGTGGACTAATGACCAAGCAATAGGTAGACTTTTCTGGCCTGGCCTAAACCAGTGTACTCCGATTGGTTCACCTAATAAGATTGCAGTATGTACTGGGGAAGATAATATTCAGAAATATTTTTCCACCACCAATAGTTATAATTGGAGTGCCAATATTGATGATATTACACCTACATGGCGAAATCCTATGTATGGTGAATGGGATTTAGTCAAAGAAGATTTAGAATCACAGGGGTTCGAAGTAGTTAATATCTCTTATAGAGAGAGATTATCTGACACTATAAATAAATTAGAAGATTGTTCTTCTATTATAGGATATTATGGTGTAACTCAGTTCCTTGCATTATTGATGAACTTACCACTCATATCTGTTTATGATAATAGTAAAAATGACAGTTATTCTAGAGTATGTAATAGGGTTATTATAAACGATTATAAGAAACCTAAACTCACAGCGACAGCGCCCCACGATTTCAAAGAGTTGATAAGGGAATCAAAAAAGAAATGGGAGTTAGGTAAGAAACGTTATGGTTTATTTAAAGAGGGGATACAATATTGATTAGATTGATTGAGAAGTGTTTGATTATAGCAATACCAACATATAGTATTGCTTGGTGGACTGAGATGATGGTATACACTATGCCAATGTTAGCAATAACAACTGTTATTGCAACTAGTATCTTTAATGAAGATAATATTACAAAGAGAATTGATTTTGATTATAAGGAAGGAAAAGAAGGGTGAAAATATTAGTAGTAGGATATGGCGTTGTCGGACAGGCAGTCGCAAATGGATTGGATTGGGAAAGTGATAATGTAGTAGATGTACTTGACCCACCCAAAGGAATGAATAATATAGATGATTATGATGATTACAATGGAATCATACTATGTCTACCAACCCCAATGGCGAGTGACGGAACGTGTGAAGATTCCCTTGTAGATAACTATCTTGCAGACATAAGAATGAAATGTAGAGATATACCAGTACTAATTAAAAGTACTACGAGTATAGAACTAATTAAAGAAAACAAACACGACCCCAACCTCACCCATAACCCGGAATTTCTAACCGAAGTAAATGCATTTGAAGAATTTCGAAATCAGAGGTTCGCAATCTTTGGTGGTAATCAAGGAAGATTTTGGTATAACGTCTTTATCGAAAGTGGTATTAAGATTAAAGAAGTTAGGTTTACTGATATGGTTAAAGCCGCATATGCCAAGTATACTATCAACTGTTTCCTTGCAACAAAAGTTATATTCTTCAATCAATTACGAGAGATGTATAATGAACAAGATTTCGACCAGTTAACCGACTTGGTTTCTCTTGACTCTCGTATAGGTAAATCCCATATGATGGTTCCAGGCCCCGACGGGGAGTGGGGATATGGTGGTATGTGTTTCCCAAAAGACACTAGTGCCTTCCTCAAAAGTTCAAATAATACCCTGACTTTGTTACAAAAAGTAATAGAAATAAACGACGAATATCGGTCATAACAGGGCCCCCTTTAATATAAATATAAGTTATATACTATGTTGAAGTGCATAGTGGCGCTGGGTGGCTCCACCGACCAGCACCTAAATCTAAAAGCGGGGAAACAATGTTTAAACAATTCTTTGAGGAGACAAAATGGCTCTTAATAATCGTAACCACAGTAATAATAATCTTACTGGGAAACGTAGCATATTTTGTATGGGAAGATGGCAAGCTCGCTAGAGAGAATGAAGGTATTCCCGAATGGTTATGGAATCCAGAGGTAAGAGAACTAGATGTAGTACTTAAAGGACTGGAGTTTAAACAACTAAAAGAAAATCTATACAGTCTGACAGGAACAGTTCGACAAGACGACTGCGAGAAAATCGTTCCTCTACTCCCTATTGATAAACCATTTTCAGTAATATTGGAATCGCCTGGCGGAAGTCTTTTTGATGGTGGTTGTATTGCTGCTCATTTCAAACTTAGAGATGTTATCACAGTTGTTAGGGATACTCCTGTCTTAGATGAAGATGGTAATATATTGTATCAGCCTGGACTTATACCTATGGCAGATAAGAATGATGAAGGCGAGGGATATACAATATGTGCATCATCTTGTTCTTTAATATTCCTTGGTGGTGATTTAAGATATCTTATAGGTAATGTCTTTTTAGGTATTCACGCACCACATACACCCGAAGAAGTAATAAATACTATAGGAAAACGTGCATTAGAATCTGATGCATATAGAACAGCAGCCTCATTACAGTTGTTGTTAGAAAAACTTGGAGTAACCGACCCTAATTTGAGGTTGTTGTTTATTCAAGTACCAGCGGCTTCTATGTACTGGTTGACTCCAAGAGATTTTGAATCTCAACCAACATTAATTACATTAGCAACGCACTATAAGAACTTCTGGGGATTTAACTTTGAAAATGAGTTCATGGATGTCATAGACTCCAATGAGGACAGAAAGATAATAATGGAATCTGAACCACCACCAACTAAACCGGGGTTAAAATAATATGTTAAAATCATTCTTTTGGACTAGACAAAACGCCTTTTACGCTTGGGTAATGTTATCATTACTATTAGGTATCGCTTGGTATACTGTAGAGATACTAGTATTTTACAATGCGTGGAACAAAGAAATCTATGATGCGATTCAATCTTTACAAGAGGAAAGGTTTTGGACATTGTTCTTAGGATTTGACCTCAGTAGGATAACAGAATTTGTAATGCTTAAGGAAGATACTATGCCATCATTCCTTGAGATTATAACTTTATATACACCTATAGCAGTATATGCCACTTGGCAGACACAAAGGTATTGTTTCAAATGGAGAGAAGCGAATACGCATCACTACGCAAGAAGGTGGGAAAAATCACCAGCAAAGATTGAAGGTGGTTCTCAACGTATCCAAGAAGACCTTATGATATTTGGTAAGACACTACAGAGTTTATTTTCAGGGTTCTTCTCAGCAATCTTAGTATTGTTTGCGTTTCTTCCTATACTTTGGGAATTATCAGAAGGATTACCTGTTTGGAATGGTAAGATAATTCCGGGATTTCTTGTATGGGTTGCATTAGGTGTTTCAATTGGTGGTACTTTAATATCTCTTATACTGGGTTGGAAACTACCCAAACTTGAATATAATAATCAGGTAGTAGAAGCGAAGTTTAGAAAACAACTCGTATTCTCTGAGGACGATTTCAAGGCACGAGCAACTGATGTGTTGTTCCCAATGTTTAGTGCAGTTAAGAGAAACTATTATCGACTCTTTAATTGGTATATGGGATTTGGAGTATGGCAAACAGCATTCGGTCTGGCAGTAGGTAACTTAGCATTAGTAGTATTAGCGCCTGCATACTTTGACCAACTAATTACACTTGGAGTATTATTCCAAGTACTCAACGCCTTTGGGCGAGTAGAATCGTCTATGGGATATTTTATAGACCGTTGGACTACAATCGTAGACTTCTTATCGGTTATTCGTCGTATCCGTGAATTTAACAAAGCTTTGGACGAGGCAGAACAGAAGGGATAATATGAATAAAGTTTTACAAAGATGGTATCTTTTTGTAATGGTCTATCTCTGTGGTGTATATGCTTTATACACTAACGGAATATTCGTAGACATATATGAGAATGATGTTACCAAACTAACCTTTGTTATATATGGATTGTTTATACTTTCCACAGGTATTTTGGGGTGGGTGTCGCATAAGTGCAAACTTGGCCCAAAGAAATTTAAACACAATAAGTTCACAGATATGTGTTGGTTTATGAGTGATGCAATGATGACACTCGGACTGATAGGTACGGTTGCAGGTATGATATTCCTATTCGGAATGATATTCGGTAATATCGACCCAAGTGTACCAGAGGATTTGAAAAATGCATTAGGTCATATGGCAACTGGATTGTCTACTGCAATGTATACAACGATAGTAGGTATGGTGTGTTCTTTACTGACTAGGGTTCAGTTAATGAATATCGAATATGGATAACAAGACAAGATTTAAAAGTCTGATTAGTTTCTTAGACCTGTTGTGGATTCTTCTTGCAGGTTTTGGTGCAATGTTTATTATTGCATTTCTTCTCATACAACCACCAGCGAAACATGCCGATATTATTAAGAAGGCAGAGTATATGATTATCCTAGAATGGGATAAGAAATCTTCTGATGATATTGATTTGTGGGTGATGAATCCAAAAGGGGGAGTAGTATCCTTTAGGGGTAAGAGTATGGGGTATATGAACTTAGAGAAAGATGACCTTGGTTCTAAGAATGATAAAGTTATAGATGAATATGGTGTTGCACACGTTCTCGAAATAAATAGAGAAGTAGTTACCCTTAGAGGTGTTATGAAAGGAGAATATAAAGTTATGGTACACGTTTATAATAGATATCCGGTTTCGGAAACTCCCGAATGGTTTACAATAGAAATTGTAAAGATAAATCCATATAAACAAGTGTATTTGTCAACAGGTACATATACATTCAGAGGACAAGAACATTCTGTTGTTAGATTTACCGTAGATGCAGATGCGAATTTCAAAGGGTTCAACTCTTTAAATACTAACTTCATCAACGCTAGTAGGACATCACCAGAAGAAAGAGCAGAAGATGTAATAACTAATCAAGGCGCTCAAGGTTATACAGGAGATTACTAATGGATATTGAAAATTCAATCGCACTAGTTTCTTTATCAATCTTTCTATTAATGACATTCTCATTGATAGTGATGATTTGGTATGGTCGTTCTAACAAACTGATATACTTAGTGATACCTCTGGTTCTTTGGTTAAGTGTATCAACTTATAGTACTATACAAGGATTACTTGGATATCCTGTACTAGCAAAAGATATACCCGAAGGAAACATATATCTATCTCACACAGTAGGAAAAGACCAAGAATGGTTATACTTCTGGTTAATTGATATAAATACATATGTACCTAAAGCTTATAAGATAGTGTACACAGAGGAAGGTGAAAAGTTACTTGCAGAAGCGAAAGAGAAATCAGGTCTTGGTAATCCTCAAGGATTGAAACTTCAACTAGGAAGTAGTGAACAAGAAACTGAAAAACAAATAACAATATACAATTTTAATAAACTAGAAGGAATAATCAAATGAGTAAAAAACCGTCAAGAATGGATATCATAGGACAGAACGGAAATGATGGCGACCACTATGACCAAGTAGATACAGCGCCACCACCGCCGCCACCAGGAATGGATACAGTCATTCCTAAATTGGACTTGATGAAAAAGAACATCAACTTCTTTATGGGTGATGTTACAATGCAATCAATGGAACCAATATGTGAGTGGATTATTTCTGCAAACCTATCTGATACTCCCCCAAAGGAATTGACACTAGTTGTTTGTTCAAGAGGTGGTGACCTCAATGCTTGTTTCGCCCTCGTAGATTGTATGAGGGGTTCTAAGATACCTATCCGAACCATTGGTTTGGGTATGATTGCATCTTGTGGACTCTTAATGTTTATCTCAGGTACGAAAGGTCGTAGAGTACTTACACCAAATACTGCAATACTATCACATCAATACTCTTGGGGTTCAGTTGGTAAGGAACACGAACTCTTTGCAAGGGTTAAGGAAATGGAATTAACTACTCATAGACTACTGAGTCATTATAAGAAGTGTACTGGATTAAATGAGAAGAAAATCAGAGAACATTTACTACCACCACATGATGTGTGGTTGGGTGCTGACCAAGCATTAAAATTAAAACTATGTGATAAGATATCGGATATTACTTGACTTTTAAACTCATATAGAGTATAATACTTACTATGAATATAACTGTAACTGGTGGCAACGGCTACATAGGTTCACACCTAATTCCAGTACTGAAAAGTGCAGGGCATAAAGTAAGCAATTACAGGGGAGATATATTAGACTTCCAAACTTACTGGACGACAGATATGGTTATTCACCTCGCATCACTAACAGGCGTAAGACAATCCCTAGAAGAACCCGAAGAATACTACAAAGTAAATGTTGAAGGATTCCGTAAGGTCGTAGAAGAATGTGAGAAGTGGGAAGTCAAGTTATTATACGCAAGTTCATCTAATGCAGAAGAATGGTGGAGTAATCCTTACGCAGTTACTAAGAAGATAACCGAAGTAATGGCAGAAGATATTGATGCGATTGGATTCAGACCACATACAGTATATCCTGGAAGGACAGATATGTTGTATCATAAACTCAAATCAAACGTAGACCAAATAACATATATCAATGGTGGTCATTATAGAGATTTTACCCACGTCGAAGATGTGTGTAGCGCAATATTGACTTTAGTGGCGAATTACTGTATAATAGAGGATAAGGTAATAGATATTGGCACTGGTACGAGTAAGAGTGTTCTTGAGATAGCATTAATGATGGGATTCTGTGGTGAAGTCAGAGAAGATTTAACACCCAATGAAAGAGAAGAAACGTGTGCAGATATTACAGTATTAAAGAACCTTGGTTGGAAACCGACCATACAAATAAAGGACTACATTGAAAATAGCAATTCTAAATGACACCCACGCTGGTGTTCGAAATTCGTCAGAGATATTCATAGATTACCAATATAGGTTTTATAACGAAATCTTCTTCCCCTATTGTGAGGATAACAACATCACACACATCATTCACTTAGGTGATTACTATGACCACCGTAAGAATGTGAACTTCAAAGCTCTTAATGCAAATCGTCAGATGTTCCTGGAACCACTCAGGAAGAAAGGAATGACAATGGATATTATTCCGGGAAATCACGACGTATTCCACAAGAACACAAACGACCTATGTTCTCTCAAAGAACTCTTAGGATATTATACATCTAATATAAACATCATAATGAAACCCACGACGATAAATGATATGCATTTCCTACCTTGGGTTAACAATGAGAATTATGAACACTCAATGAAATACATTAAGTCTAGGAAGGGTGGAACTCTATTCGCTCACTTAGAATTAAAAGACTTTGAGATGATGCGTGGTATCAAATCACCACAAGGTATGTTGAAATCAGAATTCAAACATTTCGATAGAGTTTACTCTGGACATTTCCACGCAAGTTCGATACAAGATAATATCACTTACTTGGGTTGTCAAATGGAATTTACTTGGGCAGATTGTGAAGATGACAAATACTTTCACATATATGACACAGACAAGAAAACAATGACAAGGATACGAAACCCCCTTATATTGTATAAGAAGATATATTACAATGACGATAAGACAGACTACAGCAAGATAGATGATGTGTCCGATTACGCTGATAAGTTTGTTAAGATAATCGTCGAGAAAAAAGGAAATCCGTTTATGTTTGATAAGTTCGTTGATAGACTATCAGATATAAACACACACGAACTCAAAATCGCAGAGAACTTCTCAGAGTTTCTCGGTGAGAATGTAGTAACCTCAATAGAAGATGTAGAGAATACTACCGACTTAATGAACAATTACATAGACGGTATCAATACAGATTTGAATAAGGATAAGATGAAGAACTTAATGAATAGTTTATATAATGAAGCACTTGATATGGAGATACAGTAATGGAATATATATTAATGATTGCAATGGGTATTGCAATAGGAATGAACACAACAGAAACACAAACAACAGAGGTAGTAGATAAGTCTTGGTCAGACCCAATTGTTACTATCATACCTATAGATATGACACCTCTACCCGACAGGGGGATTATACCACTCGACGAAGAAATGAATTCAGACCCCCGAGAAGAAACCGAAGTAGTTGAAGAAGAAGTAATCATAGGGCCGAAGATTTTTGATGAAGAACTAGAATTCAGAAATATGGCAGTCCAAGTATTAGGTGGACTAAACTTCTATACCTCTAACTGTGGACAACTAACTGAATTAGGTAATGTCTATAAATCGCAGATAATGGAAACCTTTAACCTAGACGAAGATTTAATGACACTAGACCAATACTATATTGATGGAATGTATGCGGCTTCCACGTATGAAACGTGTGATGCTTTATATGAAGTTATAGATAGTATAGGTGGTGCAGATATGGTAACTAAAGGGTGGTAAATGATTACATTTCGGGAATTAGAATATAGCAACTTCCTAGCGTGTGGGAACAATCCAATAACAATCAGATTAGACAAGAGTAAGAGTACTCTTATCGTCGGTCAGAATGGTTCGGGTAAATCCACAATCCTAGATGCATTATCTTTTGCATTGTTTGGAAAGGCACATAGGAATGTTCCTAAGAATGGATTAGTCAATTCAGTTAATGGTAAAGGTACGGTAGTATCAGTTACCTTTGAAACTGCTGGACATAACTTCAAGATTATCAGAGGTATCAAACCGAACATCTTTGAAGTATGGCAGAACGATAAGATGATTGACCAAACAGCGTCAGTCCGTGATTATCAGAAATTCCTCGAACAGAATATACTCAAACTCAATCATAAGAGTTTTCACCAAATCGTAGTATTAGGACAATCGTCCTTTATTCCATTTATGCAATTATCAACTGCACACAGACGAGATGTCGTAGAGGACTTGCTAGATATCAATATCTTCTCGAAGATGAAAGGTATTCTCAAGGAAAGGAATTCAGTTAGTAAACAAGAAGCAACCACAGCCAGACACGAATTAACTACCCAAAAGGGTAAGATAGATTATCAAAAGAAACACATAGACTCATTAAAGAAACTCAATCAGAAAGCAGACGAATCCACTAAACAAATCGAAGATGACATTACGTCTGATATTGAAAATCTCAAGACACAGAGAGATGGATATCCAAAGACATTACAAAAACAGGTGAAGGAACTACAATCGAAGAAGGCAGATAACAATCAACTACTTGGAAAGTGCAACCATAAGATATCGGAATTAGCAGAGAAACATAAGTTCTTTGAATCACATACTGAATGCCCCGAATGTGAACAATCGATTACCAAGGAATTCAGAGAAAAGAGATTAGAAGATATCGTAGTAAGTGCAAGAGAAACTTCGAAAGGGGTTACAGCATCTCAATTACAGTCTAAAATGGTGCAAGATGAGATAGATATCCTAATGTCAGATATAACTGATTACAATGAGATACTCACTAAGATTAAAGGAAAAAAGACTGAGTTGGATAGAGTTCAAGCAAAAAAACCTCTAAAATCGAATATAAGCCCCCTAGAAATCGATTTAAATGACCTAATTTTAAAAGCCGACGATATAAGGGATACCTTAGATGATTGTACAGACAAGCTATTATATAATGAAATTGCGTGGGAAATGTTAAAAGACACGGGGATACGTACCAAAGTTATACGAGAATACCTACCAGCGATGAACACATTAATCAATCAATACTTACAAACTCTTGACTTCTTTGTTGCGTTTACTCTGAATGAGAACTTCGAAGAAACCATTCGTTCAAGACATAGAGATAAATTCAAATACGATAACTTCTCAGAGGGCGAGAAGATGCGTATAGACCTTTCATTGTTATTCACTTGGCGACAGATTGCGAAGATGAAGAACTCAACGAACACCAACCTATTAATCCTTGACGAAACATTCGACTCATCATTAGATGCAGACGGTGTGGACAATCTAATGAAGATACTATTGACCTTAGAGGATTATACCAATACCTTTATCATATCACATAAACCTGATGTGTTAGAATCGAAATTGAAATCTAAAATCGAATTCGCAAAGGTTAACAATTTTAGTGCAATCAAGTCCGGGATTTAATGAGAATCAAGAATGTAAAATATACTCGAAATGGTCAGACCACTTCGAAGTCAATACCAAAGAAATATCAGACATCTGCACGGTTATATGTTAAGGAAATACTGAAAAATCCTAAATGTGACACCGTTGTGGTTGAATACAGCTCAACTTAAGTTGAATATTTGGCGCTGTAAATAGCGAAAAATAGTTTCACTTTTGGTGAAATAACTGGTATAATAGTATTATAGAATGAAAAAGGAACTATAAAACTATGAATTTGACCTCCCAAGAATACCTCGCCAGACTTCTCGCCAAAGAGAATCTGACTATCCAACACGGTAACTACTCTACTGCCTCATTTGATACTGAGAATCGTATCCTTAGACTTCCATTATGGGAAGATAAAGGTAAGGCAGTTTATGACCTATTGGTTGGACATGAGGTAGGACACGCACTATACACTCCTAATGAGGGATTGCACTCTGCATTGTCTGAGGGTGATATACCTAAACCATATTTAAACATTGTTGAAGATATTCGTATTGAACGAATGATTCAAGAAACATATCCAGGAATTGTCAAGGCTTTTCGTGCTGGATATAAACGTCTGTTTGATGATAACCTATTTGGTACTAACGATAGAGAACCAACTTCTCTTATGGATAGACTGAATGTTCATTCTAAAGGTCGTGGTCTTTTCCCAGTAGAATTTGATGATGAAGAATCACCATTAGTCAAAGAGGCAATGGAAGTCAAAACTTGGGAAGATGTTGTTGTGGTTTGTAAGAAACTAAAAGAATTTTTAGATGCTCGTTGCGAAGAAGAAGAAGAAGCAATGGGTGTTGGTGATATGGGTGAGTCTGAATCAGAAGAAATTGAAGATTCAAGTGCTGATAGTGGTTCAGGCCCAAGTGAAGAAGAATCTGAAGAATCGGAAGAAGAATCTGAATCTGAGGGTGGTGAATCAGGCTCTGAGAGTTCTGAGGAAGAAGGTGAAGGCGAGGGTGAAGAATCCGAAGAAAGTTCTGCTGGTTCAAGTGGTGGTGAAGAACTTGTAGAAAAGGCAACTGATACCTTTACTGAGGAAACTTTCCGTAAGAACGAAGAAGAATTATTAGACATTAAACCAGACCGTTATGGTAGAAAACGCCAAAGTCGTTTTACTTCTGGAATGTCTGAATCAAGTATTGAGGGTGCAGTTTACGGTTATAAAGAAGTTATGGACGCTCGTGAAGAAGAACTTGATTATGAATCTAGTGAAGGCTGTTATATGACTAACCGTGAGTTGTCAGAAAAATGGTTGACTATTAAAAAGAAATTAGACAGTACTGCGAGTTTACTTGCAAAAGACTTCGAAAGGAAGAAAGCTGCGTATGAGTACTCAAGGGCGACTGTCGCTAAGAAGGGAAGTTTAAACCCCAACAAACTTCACCAATACAAATACTCTGAGGATATATTCCTAACTACTACTCGACTTGCACAAGCAAAATCACACGGTATCGTTTCTTTTATCGATATGAGTGGTTCAATGTGTGAGATAATCGAAGATGTTGTTTGTCAGGCAATGACTATCGCAATGTTCTGTAAGAAAGTTAATATCCCATTTAGGTTTTACACTTTCACTTCTCGTTGGACTTCTGTTGACGATAGAGATGAAGAAGCGAAACCAACTGAGATTGAGAACACAAACTCTTTAAAGATTTGTGAAGTACTGAGTAACGAAATGAAATCTTCTGAATTCAAACTTGCATTGAAAGGTTTGTATGGTACTGCTTGTGTTAACGGTTATAGAGGTTATGGTCGTGGTGGTGTTTGGTTAGACCGTCGTAACGCTACTAGGTTTGACGAAATGGGAACTACTCCTTTAGTCCAAACTACTATTGTTGCTGCTTCAATCGTTAAGAAGTTCCAAAGGAAATACAATGTTCAAAAAACAAACATTATGATGTTGACTGATGGCTATGCTGATAGTATCAACGTCAACGTTGATGGCGATTTAAGTGTTGACTCTTATAAAACTACTATGAGATTTGGTGGTAAGATGATTCACGGTGAGAGTTCTCGTGAGTTGTATCAAGAGTGTCTGAAAAGACTTCGTGAGATTACTGGTGCAAAGATTACTGGTTTCTTCCTTGCTTCTAAACCTCGTGATATGTATCACGGAATATGGGGTGTTGAGTGGGGCAAACAGTTCAAAGGTGATGATAAGGCAATCAGAAAAGAATGGAACAAGAACAACATAGTGTCTTTCAAAGATGCTATTGGGTATGATGATTACTTCGTTGTGAAAGTTGGCGACGGGTATCATGGTGATGATGAGTTTACTCTGCCGGAAGATAAAACTCATGAAATTAAAGATATCCGGAATGCGTTCAAGAAACACAGTCAAACTAAAAAGAAGGCGAAGATGTTAGTGAATAAAATCTCTGAGGCGGTTGCAGTATGATGAATTTAATTCAACTAAAGTTGAATATTAGGCGCTGTCGAAAGGCGAAATTAAGCTTGACATTTGAGCCAGCTGTGGTATAATATAATCTGAAATAGAGAAATAAAGGAAAATATATGATGTTAAATAATGAAATAATTGAAAAATTGAGTGAGAACTTTGCTGGTCGAACTGAGTTCACCAACAAAGAAGTCTTTTCAGTTGCTGAAGAATTCGGTATGACTGACAAGAAAGTCTTTCACGCTCTTGCGAAATATCCAAAGGTTGCTCGAGGTGTCTATGACCTCTCGGAAGAATTTGGTAAACCAAGTGCTGTTGTTGAATCGAAAGTGAAACCTAAACCTGTTATGAAACAGGCATTGAAAGGTGTTGTTTCGGTTTCCAATGACGAAGTGTTTATTCCTAGAGCGATGCCAGAATTTGTTCCTTGGGGACATTTTGCTGATATCGTGAAAATCATAAAATCACGTATGTTCTACCCAACTTACATTTCTGGATTATCTGGAAACGGTAAGACTTTTATGGTGGAACAGGCCGCTGCTAAGGCACGACGTGAGTTTGTTCGAGTTCAGATTTCGCCCGAAACTGATGAAGATGATTTGATTGGTGGTTTCCGTTTAATCAACGGTGAAACTGTTTTCCAAAAAGGTGCTGTAATTAAGGCAATGGAAGCTGGTGCATTACTTCTGATTGACGAGATTGACCGTGGAACTAACAAGATTATGTGTCTACAGGGTGTCCTTGAAGGCAAACCAGTTCTTATTAAAAAGACTGGCGAAGTGGTTGAACCCGCTCCAGGTTTTAACGTGATTGCTACTGCAAACACAAAAGGTAAAGGTTCTGAGGACGGCCGTTTCTCTGCTGCTACTGTTATTGACGAAGCGTTCTTAGAACGATTCACTATCAACGTTGAACAAACTTTCCCTCAAATTGCTACTGAGAAAAAGATTGTTATGAAACATATGAAGAAGTTCGAAGTTATAGATGAAGAATTCGCTGACTTGCTTGTAGGTTGGGCCGATGCGATTCGTAAGACTTTCTATGATGAAGGAATTGACGAAGTGATTTCCACTCGTCGTCTATGTCATATCGTTCAGACTTTCTCAATATTCAACAAACGTGATAAGGCAGTTTCTCTTTGTGTTAACCGTTTTGATGATGATACTAAGGAAGCGTTCAAAGACCTTTACGAAAAGGTTGATGCTACTATCAATGGTGAAGAACCTGAAGAAGTTCCAACTGGTTCGTATCCGTCTGATGATGATGATACTTGGAATGCTGAATAAAAAATATTAACCGTTCTCCTTTCCCCCCTTACATTGTGTGAGGGGGTTTTTTATACTTGACTTTTGGTCAAGTTTTCTGTATAATACTTACTATGAATATGAAATTACATAACGCAGACTGCATTATCAAAATGCAAGAGATGATTAACGAGGGTGTCAAAGTAGATTCTGTTGTTACTGACCCACCATATGAACTTGGATTTATGGGTAAGAGTTGGGATTCTACTGGAATCGCATTTCAACCAGACACTTGGAAACTCGCATATAAACTCCTAAAACCCGGTGGACACCTCTTAGCGTTCTCTGGTTCTAGGACATATCACAGAATGGCAGTTGCAATAGAAGATGCAGGGTTCGAGATTCGTGACCAAATGATGTGGTTATACGGTTCCGGATTTCCTAAAAGTTTGAACTTAGGTAAAGGCGTTGACAGGCGCCTCGGAAATGAAAGAATAAAGACTGGCGAAACAAAGACACACGCTAGAAAAGGTGTTGCGATTGCAGAAGAAAGAAGTGCAATTGGCGCTGGTGCATTTGGTCAAGAAACAGAAGAAGAAGTAACCGTTGGAACATCTGAATGGGAAGGTTGGGGTACTGCTTTAAAACCAGCACACGAACCTGTGGTGGTTGCAAGGAAACCACTATCGGAAAAATCTATTGTAGATAATGTATTGAAACACGGAACTGGTGGTATCAATATTGATGGGTGTAGAATCGACGGCGAAGTAGTAAGACCAGAATCAAATCCTGATTTCAGAGATATCGCTGATAAAGCAATGGCACAAGGTGGAGTGAACAAACTCAACTTTAATCAAATGTCAGGTGCAAAGAGAAAAACAACTAAAAGAAAATCTAGAAGTAAAGACGGTGTATGGACTGATGATAATTCTGGAATGAGTGCAGAGGGTTCTGTATATGCTGATGCCGACCCCAGAGGAAGATTCCCTGCTAATGTTATGCACGATGGAAGTGATGTGATTACAAAAGAGTTCCCACAAACAGGTAAATCATCTGGTGGTGGTGGCGATAAAACCGTATCAAAGAATAAAAACGTTTTTGATGGTGGTTGGGGAAATATTCAATATGAAGATAACATTGGATATGGTGATAATGGTTCAGCAGCAAGATTCTTCTATTGTCCAAAGGTTTCCCAAACAGAAAGGAATGATGGATTAGATTCATTTGAAACAAAACAAACTCAAGGTGGTGGTGGTGGAATAGGTGATTATCAAGATGATGTCAATTCTGCTAGTGGTAAGTTCGGTAGTGAGAAAGCACCTAGTAAGAATACCCACCCAACAGTAAAACCTGTTGAGTTAATGAAATACCTTTGTAGATTGGTTACCCCGAAAGGTGGTACAGTCCTTGACCCATTTATGGGTTCTGGTTCAACTGGGATAGCCGCAAAAGATGAGGGATTCAATTTTATCGGAATCGAAAGAGAAAAGGAATACTATAATATTGCCAAATCTCGGATAGGGTCTAGTTCACCCTTAATGGACTTTATGTAAACTTGACTTTAATGGTCAATTAGAGTATAATGGCCAGTAACAATTAATATAAGGATTAATTATGAAACTTAGTAATGAAACAAAGGAAGTTTTAGATAACTTCGCAGGTATAAATGCAAATTTAGTTATAGGCGACGAAGGTTTCGTTAGGTCTGTAACAACTGCAAAGAACCTTTTAGCAAAGGCAACGATTACAGATAACTTCCCATATAAGTTTGGGATATATGATTTGAATTCGTTCCTTGGTAGTATGGCAATGTTCGACGACCCAGACTTGGAATTTGACGACAAACAGAAGTTTGTTAAGATTAAAGATAAAGGTCGAGTTCTAATATATCGATTTGCAGACATTGGTAATCTTGTAACATCTGACAAAGATGTCAATATGCCAGAGGTAGATGTATCATTTACATTATCCCATACTGACCTTATGACCATTAAGAAAGCATCTGCAACTTTACAAGCATCTCACTTCGTTGTTAAGAAACACGAACACGTAGATACTGATGGCAATGTTAGTGATGTTCTATTGGGTGTCGTAACAGATACTAAGAACGCTTCTTCAAACGAATTTGCAATAGAGTTAAATAATTCTAGTATAAATACTTCTGAAACATTTGAGTTTGTGTTTGATATTAACAATTTCAAATTCATTGTTTCTGATGATTATAACTTTGAAGTGAGTTCAAAATTGATATCGTCTATTAAAACACCGACAGTAACTTACTGGTCGGCATTATTGAAAACATCTAAGTATGGAGAGTAAGAAAATGGCAGAAGAAACAACTGAAGCACAAACACCTGAAGCACCCGAACTATCATTAATTGACTTAAGTTCAGTTATTAAGATTATTGATGTGGTAACAAAGCGTGGAGCATTTGATGGTGGTGAAATGGCCGATGTAGGTGCAGTCCGTAACAGACTTGCAACCTTTTTAGAACATGCAACTGGTCAAAAACACCCTGAAGAAGCTACCCCACCGGAATCTCAAACAGATACCGAAGAAAAAGCTGAAGAACGTAAAGCAAGGGTAAAAGACAAAGACACGAAAAAATCCTAATGGGTAAAATATCAAAAGAGTGGCGTATCTTCCTAATGATACCTGCTGTTGTGGTGTTCATTGGCATTTGGTTAACTGGATTTAGTGTAGTATCTTGGGTACTTTATGTACCTATAGTATTATTACCGTTTGCATCAATTACTGGATATTGTCCAGGTATGCATATCGTTCGTTGGTGCAGAAAAAGTAAAGGCAGATTTGCTCACGGAATTGGGAAGTGAAAGTAGTCATAGTCGGTGGTGGTACTGCTGGTTGGTGGACTGCTGGTTGTTTAGAACATAACTTTCCCGATTGGGATATCACCTTAATAGAATCTAAAGACATTCCCATTGTGGGTGTCGGTGAATCAACTGTACCTCAAATAGGAAACTTCCTATCCAATATCGGAATCGAAGATAGTCATTGGTTAGCGAATTCTAACGCATTAAAGAAATATGGTAATCGAAAGATTAACTGGCGTAAGAGTGGTGATGATAATTTCGATTGGACATTTTGGTACAACTACAATAAGAAGTTCGAAGGTTGGGCGCAAAAGTTTCGCAAGGGGGAAGTTGACTTGGATTCCCTTAATGATTTTTACGACCCAAACGATTGGTCAGGATATGCGTATCACGTAGATGCATTTGAAATGGGAAGAATGGTTAAAGACCATTGTAAGAATGTTAAACACGTATATGCAACTCTGACGGAGAAACCAGAAGCAGATTTGGTATTTGACTGTTCCGGATTTGCTGCTAGATTCGTAGAAGATAAAACAAAACAACATTACCCCCACACAATAATCGATAGAGCATTTGTCGGGCCACACGAACCTAGAGATGATTTACCAATGGTAACTCAAAGTATCGGTAGAGATTATGGTTGGCAGTTTATCGTTAAGTTAAAGAATAGAGTTGGTGTTGGATATGTTTATTCATCTCGACACGTATCTGACGAAGATGCATATAAAGAATTTGAAGAAATGATTGACGAGGGTGGTTTTGTTCCTATGGGTTTACCCTCAGAAGCAAATTCATATAATGACAAACATATGTTTTTTAAATGGGAGCCACACGCATTGACTAACCCTTGGAGTGGTAATGTTGTTGCGATTGGTACTACTGCTGGATTTATCGACCCACTAGAAGCGAACGCACTATTCCATATCCAACACGGTATTGAAACCTTTGTTAAATGTTGGAAACGAGGTTACGGTAAAAAGACATATAACAAAGCAGTTCGTATCTCTTGGAACAATACAGTAGATTTAATGAAACACCACTATGCATTGTCTGATAGAGATGATACAGAGTTCTGGCGTTATTGGGATTGTTGCAGAGAAGAATGTAGACAATCGGTTTGGGATAACTATGAAAAAAGACACAATCTAGAAACGAATTTATATCCATCATCTATATGGGCAACAATGGCCGCATACTTTGATGAATGGAAAAGAGCACCATTTTGAGTGAACTAACAGTATTTGGAGATTCAGTTAAGGATAATCCCTTATCCGAGTGGCGAACTTTCGAGAATTATGTATGCAATATACTGAAACCGAAATACCAAAATGTCCAAGAACAAGTATCAATTGGTACAAAGGTCAATGGTAGAAAACATATCATAGATGTCTATGTACCCAAACCAAGAATATTGGTATCAGTAAAACTACAAAACACAGGTGGTACTGCTGAAGAAAAGGTTGCATATGAAATGTTCACCCTACAAAGAGCATGTGATAAGTACGGATACAGTCGTGCATATCTTGTTTTAGGTGGTGATGCGTGGACAATCAAAAAAGACCTTTATGAGATAAGTGATTTATACCCCCAAGTTACAATACTTGAATATGAAGATGATAAAAACTTGTCTTTAATATAGGGATATGGTATAATGGTAAATAGAAATAAACATAATGATGGTAAAGAAGGACGTCACGCAAAAGGCAGAAAGGGTGATATACCTTTAAGGCAATTCAATAATAAGAGAGATGACTATTGGGATGCAAAGACCAACGAATGGTTGAAAAAAAATGAAAAGTAATTATATTATGGAGCAAGTGAATGAAAGAGTTTTTATGGGTAGAGAAATACAGACCTCAGAAGATTGAGGATTGCATATTACCAAAAACATTAAAGAATACCTTTAATGAAATAATCAAAGGGGGCGAACTCCCAAATATGATGTTTACTGGTACTGCTGGTGTCGGTAAAACTACGGTTGCACGAGCGTTGTGTAATGAGTTAGGATTAGATAATATAGTTGTCAATGGTTCTGAGGACGGTAACATTGATACACTTCGTGGTAAAATTAAACAGTTTGCAAGTACAGTATCACTACAGGGTGGATACAAAGTAGTTATATTAGATGAAGCAGATTACTTAAATCCACAATCAACACAACCAGCATTGCGTGGTTTCATTGAGGAGTTCTCAAGTAACTGTAGGTTTATCCTTACGTGTAATTTCAAGAATCGTATCATTGAACCACTACACTCTAGATGTTCTTTATACGATTTCAATGTAGGTACAACCGAACTCAAGACACAATTGAAGTTGGATTTCATGAAACGTGTATGGGATATATTAGATAAAGAGGAAATCAAATATGAAAATGTAGTTCTTGCTGAACTCATTCATAAACATTTTCCGGATTGGCGTAGAGTCTTAAACGAGTTACAGAGATATGGAATGTCTGGTAATATCGACGCTGGTATCCTAGTAACTGTATCTGAGGAAAACGTTAAGAAACTTATGTCATATCTAAAGGACAAAGACTTTAAGGGTATGCGTAAATGGGTTACTGAGAATATGGACTTGGAGTCTGCGAAGTTGTTTAGAATGATATATGACAATATGAAAACATATGTTGAACCACGTTCTATCCCAGCGTTAGTAGTAATACTTGCAGATTATTCTTACAAGGATTCCTTTATGGCAGACCACGAATTGAATGTGGTTGCGTGTTTAACCGAAGTAATGAGTCAAGTGAAATTCGTATGAGTCCATTCGACTACTTAAAGGCAATAAACTCAACCAAGAAAGATATCTTTGAGTCTGAAAAGGATTACTCACCGTTTATGATTAACCGTGGGTTATCTTATTTTCCAGATACAGTATTGTTTGCAAATGAAATGAATAAGTACCACCATATCGACCACAGGTTGCAATTCGATTTTCTTATAAATATTATTAGGAAACGAAATCGTTTCTCAAAGTGGAATAAGAAAATCAAACTTAGTGATTTAGATGCCGTCAAATCTTACTACGGATACTCTAGTGAAAAGGCAAGAGATGTACTTCCACTTTTAAGTAAAGAACAACTTAAAATAATAAAGGAAAGTATAAATTATGGTGGAGTACAATGATGATTTGGTTGATTGGAGTCCGGCAATGATGTTAGAAGTAACACTTTCAGAACCCGACGATTTTCTTAAGATTAAAGAAACCTTAACCCGAATGGGAGTGGCATCTAAGAAAGACTCTAAGTTATATCAATCATGTCATATCCTACACAAACAAGGTAGATATTTTATAACGCATTTCAAGGAGTTATTCTTGTTAGACGGTAAACCCTCTAACCTCACAGAAAATGACTTAATGCGTAGAAATACTATCGTAACATTAATGAGTGATTGGGGATTGTTAACCCCAATGGCTGAGATAGGTGATACAGCACCTTTAAACCAGATTAAGATAATATCCCATAAAGATAAGACTAATTGGGAACTTTGTCCAAAATATAATATAGGAATCAAATGAAACCTGTATAAATAAAATTGAATATGCCGAAAGGGTATTCAGAACCGTAGTCATGGCGACTACATTTTTAACCTTGCTATAATAATAGGAGGACATTATGTCAAACTTAGCAATAAACTTCCCGAGGAATACATTCTTCGGATTCGATTCAATCTTCGACCAAATCGAAAGATTGGAAAATTCAAAACCCAACTTTGGCAGAGGCCAAGGATATCCACCTTATAACGTAATCAAGAAAGATGATACTCATTATCTTATTGAAATCGCTGTTGCAGGATTCAACAAAGATGACATTTCACTTACTCTTGAGAAAGGTGAATTAACTATCGAGGGTGATGCTCATCACGGTGAAGATAAGAGGGATTATACACACAGAGGAATCTCTGCTCGTAAATTCATTCGTAAATTCACTTTGAGTGAAACTATGGTAGTAGTTGGTGCAGATATAGTTGACGGTCTACTTGTTATCGGATTAGAAAATCAAATTCCGGAAGAAGATAAACCAAAGACTATTAAATTAGGTGACCTAGATAAGAGTGCAAAACAACTTTTACTAGGATAACATTGCTAGGGTGGTCGTTATGGCCACCCACTTTCGGAGTACATTATGATTAAAATAATCAAACTATCAAGTGGTGACGAACTCATTACTCAACTAAAAACAACATCAAAGAAAGGGAATGAAGTAGTAAGTCATACTGCAACCCACCCATTCATAATCAATCATTTAGATGAAGGCCAGATTGGTTTCGAACCTTACTGTGCATATGCAGTAGAAGGTGAGATTACTATTAGACCTGAACACGTTGTTTGGACAGCAATCCCTGAAACCGGATTGGAAACACAATATAAAGATTTGATAATAAACATTCCAAAAGATTGACTTTACACTACGATTAGTGTATAATAGTCATTATGGAATTTTATACAAACGTCTACCGTTACGGTAGGAACATTCGATATATTGGTTACAAGAATGGTAAGAGAATTCAAACTCTCGTTCCATTCAGACCAACCCTGTATCTAGAATCTGACCAACCCAATACCACTTGGAAATCTCTCAAAGGTTTGAATGTCGAACCACTAGTGTTCTCTGATATGGCAGAGGGTACTCAGTTCGTTAGGAAGTATCAAGATGTAGAAGGATTTGACATATACGGTCAAACCAATTTCGCAGTCCAATATATGTATGACAAATTCCCAGGAAAGATTAAGTGGGATAGAGAAGTCATCAATGTAACCTCAATCGATATTGAAACTAAGTTTGAGGACGGATTCCCCCACCCAGAAGATGCAGACCAAGAAGTAACTGCGATTACTTGTAAGAGTAATACGGACGATACTTTCCATGTGTTTGGTTGTGGCGAATACACTCCCAGTAAACCAAATGTGAAGTACGTACAATGTATGGACGAACGAGAGTTATTGTCTCGATATGTTATGCATATGCAAGGTGTTGATATTATCACAGGGTGGAATGTTAAAGAATTTGATATACCATATCTCGTCGTTAGGATAGAAAAGATATGTGGTAAAGAAGTTATGAAGAAACTCTCACCGTGGGGTGATGTCAAAGATGATACACCAAAGTTCGGTGATAAGTTCTACAAACCAAAATTGCAGTTCAAGTTGGGTGGTATTACAATCTTGGACTATATGGAGTTATTCAAGAAGTTCACTTACAACACGATTGGTACACAAGAGTCATATAGACTAGACCATATTGCAAATGTAGTGTTGGGTGATTCTAAGTTATCGTTTGATGAATACAGTAACTTGAATGAGTTATATGAGAAAGACTATCAGAAGTTCATTGACTATAACATTAAAGATGTGGACATTGTAGATAGACTCGACGATAAACTCGACCTTATCTCTCTCGCCCTCACTATGGCATATAACTCTGGTGCAAACTATATTGATGTGTTAGGTACAGTATCGATTTGGGATACAATCATATATCGTGATTTAGCACAAAGAAAGATTACAATCCCACCAAAGGTAGAGAATATACACGGTAAATTCGCTGGTGGATATGTGAAAGAACCACAAGTGGGTAAACACGATTGGGTATGTTCGTTCGACTTGGCTTCCCTATATCCGTCAATCATTATGCAATATAATATGAGTCCGGAAACTTTACACCCATTCTCTATTAAAGATGTTAATGTTTATAATGTGATGCACGACAAAGTTCAGAATGAAAAAGATGATGTATCTCTTGCAGTTAATGGTTCTCAATACTATACGAAAAAGGAAGGATTGATGCCTAGACTGATTCAAGATATGTATAATGGTCGTGTCGGTATGAAGAACCGAATGATTAATGCACAAAAAGAATTAGAAACGATAGACCCTCACAACAAACAGGAAATGTATCGAGTGGAAAGAGATATACAGATTGCGAAGAACCAACAGATGGCAATCAAGATTCTTCTTAACTCATTGTATGGTGCAATGGGTAATCGTTGGTTTAGATATTATGATAGACGAATCGCAGAAGCAGTTACTCTCACAGGACAGTTAACTATCCAATGGGCAGAGAAAGCCATTAACAAGTATATGAATGACTTAATGAATACTCACAACCTCAGATTTGATGGTTCGAGAGAAGATTATGTTGTTGCGATTGATACTGATTCGGTCTATGTCAAATTAGGTTCGTTAGTTGATAAGTTCAAACCTAAGAATCCAGTACAGTTCTTGGACAAGATATGTAAGGAACAGTTGGAAAAGGTTCTTGAAGATTGTTATGATGAACTATTCAAAATGCTTGGTGGTCGTGAGAACAAAATGATTATGGAACGAGAAGTGATTGCAGATAGAGGTATATGGACTGCAAAGAAACGATACATTCTCAATGTGCATAACAACGAGGGAGTTCAGTATAAAGAACCACAACTTAAGGTTATGGGAATCGAATCAGTTAAGTCCTCAACTCCACAGATAGTTCGAGATGCGTTAAAGGAAATCTTTAAGAGTATTGTGAGTAAGGAAGAATCTGATGTTCAGAAAGAGATTGCTCAATTCAGAGAGTACTTCTGCAAAGCAAATCCGGAAGATGTTGCATTTCCAAGAGGAGTTAATGGTATAGCGAAATGGAAACACGACGGTGAGGGAATCTATAAGAAGGGAACACCAATCCATGTTCGAGGTGCAATACTCCATAACCATTACACGGATAAGACTAAAGTTGCTACTATCGAATCTGGCGATAAGATTAAATTCACATATCTGAAAACACCCAATCCGATACAGTCAAACATCATTTCGTTTGTTGATTATCTTCCACAGGAATTAGGACTTCACGATTATGTTGATTACGAAACACAATTCGAGAAGACATTCATAAGTGCAATTCAACCAATCCTCAAGTCAATCGGGTGGAGAGTGGAACACACAGTATCCTTAGAGGACTTCTTTTAACTTGACTTTTGACCCCAATTAGTGTATAATACAGGGTAATGATTACAGTTACAATCTTTAAAAACTTATTTGATACTAAGACCAATAACAAGGTCGAGTTGAATGATGATAGATTCGAATCGTTCTTATATAAGATGTTTGATAGACAATATGAGGTCAAACAAGATGCGAGTCTAATGTCACCAGCAATGTATACGGCGGGAACTACACGGAAGAACGCAAGTGTAGTTAAGTGGTCTAAGTGGGCCGCTGTGGATATAGATGATTACGAAGTTAAGAAGTCTGTCGAAGAAGATATGAAAGACTTGTTCGGACAATATCGGTATATCTGTTATTCTACTGCCAGTTCAAGTAAGGATAAACCAAAGTTTAGAATGGTGTTTCCATTATCTGAGGAAGTTGAGAAGGATAAGATTAAACACTTTTGGTTTGCTCTTAGTAAAGAACTAGGTGATTTAGGAGACCCACAAACTAAGGACTTGAGTCGTATGTATTATGTTCCCGGCAATTATAGGGGTTCATATAACTTCATATTCAGTAACGAAGGTAAGTTAGTTCAACCGTCGGAGTTAATGAAGAAATACGAATATATAGATAAAACTGGGAATTCATTTTTAGACACATTACCAAATGCAATTAAGGAACAGATACTTGCATATCGTAAGAGTGAAATGACTAACACAGATATTAGATGGAATGGTTATCAAGACTGTCCATTTGTATCGAAGAAGTTAGTAAGGGAGTATTCGCAAATAACAGACACAGGTTGGTATTATAAGATGTATGGGATAATGGTTTCCATAGCAGGTCATGCCATCAAAGTTAAATATCCAATCACAGCAATTGAAATCGCTGACTTATGTAAACAGATAGATGATGCAAACGGTGGTTGGTATAAGAATCGTCCTCTTAAGAAAGAGGCCGATAGAGCAATAGAGTACATATATGGACAGGATTTTTAAAGGGAGTTGAAATGTTAAAAGAAAAGATAAAAGGATTCATAATAGGATTCATAGGATTTGGTATCGTTGGAGTAGCAATCGCTGGTAGTGGTGCAACAGTAACAGACCATTATAGAGATGTGGTATACTTAGAACCATATACGGTTGAAGTATGTGAACAACAGAAGATAACTAATCCAGATGACCTTATCAATAGTGCATTTTGGGGAGCAATCTTCGGTGCAGTTGTTGGTGATGCAATAGATGATGAAAACGGTAAAGCTCCTGGAGCAATTATCGGTGCAGCTATTGGTGCAAATGAAGCCGAGAAGAATAGTACTACCACAGCAATGGTATGCAAACAAGAAACACGTCAAAACAGAGTTGTTCGTACAGAGTATAGTCATTCTGTTATTGAGTTTGAATACGAAGGTAATCATTATGAAATAAATTTCACTAAAAGATAGGAGTTATTATGACAGGTGAGAAAATCGATTTCACTAAGGATAGTGAATATATAAGACTGTATGGACACCCTAAAAGTGTTCATATTGAAATTCTTGAAAAGGAAGTAGAACATTTGAAAACTCTACTCCGAGAACATGCGACAGGACATATACACACAGCAATTGGTGTATTGGAAACACGCATTAAAGAAGAACGAGATAAATTGAATTTAGAAAACGCTACCAATAACTGGGGCCATTTTTTCTCTGGTGGGGGTTAGTATGGGTATAATGGATAAGTTACAAAAGAATAGTAAGATTAAACAGACAGCAGTCTTGGATAAATCTAAACTATTTACTGAAAAGAGTATGGTTACTACTCCAGTACCTATGATTAATGTTGCGTTAAGTGGTGACCCCGACGGTGGATTAAGTTCGGGAATGACCGTACTTGCAGGCCCGTCAAAACATTTTAAGACATCATTTGGATTATTGATGGCAGCTGCATATCTAGACAAACACGAAGATGCAGTTCTCTTATTCTATGATAGTGAATTTGGTTCACCCCAAAACTATTTCAAATCATTTGGTATTGATACTAAGAGAGTATTACATACCCCAATTACTAATGTTGAAGAACTTAAGTTTGACTTAATCAGTCAACTGGAAAATATGGAACGAGAAGATAAAGTCATTATTATGATTGACTCTATCGGTAATATCGCATCAAAGAAAGAACTAGACGATACTATGAACGAGAAGTCTGTTGCAGATATGAGTCGTGCGAAAGCATTAAAATCCTTATTCCGAATGAGTACACCTTACTTGACTCTTAAGGATATTCCGTTACTTGCAGTTAATCATACCTACCAAGAGATTGGTATGTTCCCTAAGGCAGTCGTGTCTGGTGGTACTGGTATCTATTATACTGCTGATAACATTTGGATTATCGGTAGACAACAAGATAAGAAAGGTACTGACATTGTAGGATATAACTTTGTAATCAATGTTGAGAAGTCTAGGTTTGTCAAAGAGAAATCAAAATTACCTATCTCAGTTACTTGGGAAGGTGGTATCGAATCTCATTCCGGATTACTTGACGTTGCACTCGAAGGTGGATTCGTTAATAAACCAACAATCGGTTGGTATTCAAGAGTCGATACGGATACTGGTGAGATAGAGGACAAGAAGGTTAGGATTGCTGAAACTCTTAAAGAAGAATTTTGGAAACCTATCTTCGAGAATACAAACTTCAAAAAGTATCTCAAGGCAAAGTTCCAAATAGGTCATATCGATATGATTCAATAACTTGCCTTTTTAGTCTGAATAGGGTATAATAGTTATTATGCAAATCGAAACAATCATACTTCGTCATTTAATTCAAGACGAAACTTTTATGAGGAAAACCATTCCTCATCTCGAACACAGATATTTCGAAGGCCCCCACGCACACGTCTTTAAGGGGATAGTGGACTTTGTTAATAAGTACGAGGAAATACCAGAACCTACTGCATTGGGAATTGAAATGCAGAGGAGTGCGAAACTTCCCAAAGAAGAAACTGCACAGACCTTTGATATCATATCTGAATTGAATGATAAGGTTAAAGATGTAAATGATTCTTGGTTACTTCAAAAGACAGAACAATGGTGTCAAGATAGGTCTATCTTTCTGGCAATTATGGAGTCGATTAATATTATCGACGGTAAGCATAAAGATTTAACGAAGAACGCCCTTCCCGACTTACTTCAAAATGCACTTCAAGTAAATTTCGATACTAATGTCGGACACGATTATATCAACGACTCAGATGGACGATACGATTTCTATCATAAAAAGGAAGAACATCTCGAATTAGACTTAGAAATGATGAATCGGATAACCAAAGGAGGATTCGTTAACAAATCTCTCAATATTGCAATGGCAGGTACTGGAGTTGGTAAGTCATTGTTTATGTGTCATTGTGCTGCTTCAGTATTATCAAGTGGTAAGAATGTATTGTATATCTCAATGGAAATGTCAGAAGAAAGGGTTGCAGAAAGAATTGATGCAAACCTAATGAATGTACCATTAGATGAACTCAAGAATCTCTCTAAGGATATGTTTGATAATAAGGTAAAACATATTGCAGACAAGGGAGTGGGTAAATTAATTATAAAAGAATATCCAACAGGTGCGGCTCACGTAGGTCATTTCCGTTCCCTGTTGACAGAACTAAAAATGAAAAGGGATTTCGTTCCCAATTTGATTTGCATTGACTATATTAATATATGTGCATCATCTCGTATGAAAGATATGGGAAGTACATACACATATGTCAAGGCAATCGCAGAAGAATTGCGTGGTATGGCAGTAGAACAAAATGTTCCAATACTGTCCGCCACACAAACAACACGGGGTGGTTATGACAATAGTGATGTTGGACTGACCGATACATCTGAATCATTTGGATTACCTGCAACTGCAGACTTAATGTTTGCAATTATATCTACTGAAGAACTTGAGAATCTTAATCAGATTATGATAAAGCAACTGAAGAATAGGTATAACGACCCAACAGGTAAGACGAGAAGATTTGTCTTAGGAATCGACAGGGCGAAGATGAGATTGTATGATGTAGAGGATTCAGCACAACAAGGATTTATAGATACTGACCAAGTTAAAGCTAGCGTAGTTGATGATTATGAAGGATTTAAATTATGAATAAGATATTCAATTGCGATATTATGGAAGGCTTTAAACAACTTGACTCCCAGTCAGTTGATTGTGTTATAACTTCCCCACCTTATTGGCAATTAAGAAACTATGGATTTGACGGACAATGGGGGTTAGAACCAACATTCGAAGAATACTTAGAAAACTTATGGAAAATGATGGACGAAATCAATCGTGTCTTGAAAGATACTGGAACTGTCTGGATTAACCTTGGTGATACTTACTCAACTAAATCCGGTGGATTTGCTCAAGAGGCCTCAAAGAGAACTCCAAGTATGACTCAAAAATACTTAGACCATATAGGAACAATCCAACAACCAAGTAATCTACCTACGAAATCACTATTGTTAATTCCACATAGATTTGCAATAGGGTGTTTTGATAGAGGTTGGACTATACGTAACGATATCATATGGGCAAAAACTTCTGCAATGCCAGAATCCGTATTAGATAGATTCTCTAAAAAACACGAATACATTTTCTTTATGACAAAGAAACCAAAAGGATATTACTTTGATTTAGATTCCGTAAGGGAAGAACATATGCAATCCACACTTAAAAGAGAAATGCGTGGAAGGAATACTGGTAAATATACTGGTGGCGCTGGTGGACAATCCGAACAAGGATTGATTAAAGAAAGAGAACACAAAGGATATGAGAATATGAAGGATATATATGAATCCGGAGAAACTACCCTCAATCCTAAAGGAAAGAATCCAGGTGATGTTGCAGATTTCTGGAAGATAGGTACTGCAATGTCTAAGACAGAACATGTTGCATCATATAACCCAGCATTGATTGATAAACCAATTCTCGCTGGTTGTCCTAGAGGTGGAGTGGTATTAGACCCATTCTCTGGTACAGGTACAACATTGGTTCGTGCCTCTCAGTTAGGTAGACAGTATATCGGATTTGAGGCATCAGAACAGTTCTTTAAGATTACTGAGGAATCTGTTAATCAAGAAGAAGAACGTAAATCACAACCAACAATTGAGGACTTTATATAATGTGGAAGAAGATTGAAATCCAGAAAATCACCCCAAGATTTGATTTATCGTGGTACATAAAATGGTTGTCATCATTCGCACTACTTGTTAGTATGGTAATGACAGCGAACTTTGATATGCACCCATATAATCTTATGTGGGCTGGTGCTGGTACTTTTGGTTGGTTTATTGTGGGTATGATGTGGAATGACAGAGCACTCATATTCATTAACTCGATTGCAACTGGTATATACGGTTATGCAATTTTAATGTGGGGTCTTAAACTATACTTTACATAAATAAGTATATGAAAAGGGAAGAAAAAGAACCTAAATTGAAACCAGTGAAAACGAAGAAGAAGAAGAAAACCGAACCAAGGCCGCTATGGCACAAGGATTGGGCGAAGTGAATGATGAAGATATTAAGGAATTTATCGAGTACTTTAAAGATGAATTACCAGACCCCGACCACCACCCTTTAAAGGTGATATGGTTGATGAAATGGTACCAATCGATTGTAATGAGGAATAGAAATGATAATAACAATAGACACTAAAGAGTTACTACCTACATTGTTTGCAATCTTGATATTTCCATTTATAATCGGTGGTCTGATAATATTTTATATATGTATAGGAGTTGTATGGTTAGTAATGGAAGTGAAAGACCTTTTGTTTCGTGGTCATTTGTCGAAAGAGATTTAGACCAAGACCAATGGTATATCCGACTTGACGGTGGGAAGTATAGCGGTGTGGTATTCAATTACACATCAATCAAATTGTTACCAGAAGATGAATCAATGTCTTTTGACTATGATGTCAAAGATTGGCTTGAGGAAGACCCACACGGAACACCAGAATTCAATAAAGTGGTAGGTAACATATTAAAACACGTCTTAGATGATGCAATGGACAAACAGGATTTTGTACTAGGTGAAAGAGATATTAACGATTCTAAGTGAAGAATGTGCTGAAGTAATTCAATGTTCTGCTAAACTGCAACGGTTTGGTGTGAATGATGAAAGAAATCAGAAGAAATTAGAATCTGAAGTAGGTGATGTCATGGCGATGATACTCATTCTACATTACTACGGCGTAGTTTCTGATGTCGGTATCAAGAAACAAATCAAACGCAAACTACGAAAACTCAAGAGATTTTCCGAAATTGAGTGCATTGATGAGGTTCTGAAAGAATTATAATTATAAATACTATTAGTCTTATAATACTTTTAATTCTTTATGCACCAATTTAAATCATATTTAACAGATTCAACACCCTTTAAACTGACTCCGGAACTGCGTAAAGAACTGGAAGATATTGCTTCGTCCCTACCAGATGACAAGTTTAAGAAGGAGTATGGCGATGAGTGGAAGTCCGTGAAAATGGGTACTGCTATGAACATGCTTAAGAAAAAACACGGTTATAGTGAGTCGGTAGAATACCTAGAAGAAAAACTACTAATGATTAACAATGGTGCTCAATATGGGCAAATAGTATTCCTTGCTGGTGGTGCAGGTTCAGGTAAAGGTTTTGCAATTGATAACTTTATGGAAGGACAGAAATTCAAAGTTATTGATGTGGACGAATGGAAAAAGAAGTTTTTAAAGTTAGCAAACGTTACTAATAAATACAAAGAGTTAAAAGGACTCAAGTTATCGAAACCAGCAGACGTTGAGAAGTTACACGACTTCGTTAAGAAGATGAAGATTAAGGATAAAGTCCTTAATAATATGATACTTCAAATGAAGAATAAAGAAACTTTACCCAATATAATGTTTGATATGACATTTAATGATATAAAGAAAGCGAAAAAATTAATGCCAGACTTACTGAAAGCAGGGTATAATCCTGCTAATATACATTTAGTTTGGATATTGCAAGAGTACAGAATAGCATTAAAACAGAATAAAGACCCAGAGAGGGATAGGGTAGTGCCAAAGAATATTATGTTTCATACACACGAAGGAGCAGGTAAAACTATATATGAACTGCTCGCAAAGAAATCTAAACCAATTGCATTGAATGGTTCGATATCTGTGATACTGAATAACCCAAAGAATACGATATACTTTGAACCAACTGGTAATGAATCGAACCCTAAGAAGAAAGTGATAAAAGACTTTAAATATTTAACTTTGAAAAAACGTGGTCAACGAATGTTCAGAGACCAAATCGTAATGAAAGAGTTATTCTTTTGGATTAAGGCAAGTATTCCAAAAGGTGAGTTCTCAAAGTTTATGCAAGCCAAAGTGGATAATCCGGAACTAGATGAAAGCTTTAAACAATTTCATAAGGAGGAACAAGCTTTGAGATTTATAGACTTATTACCGAAAAAGGTTAAACACGCAATAAGAAGAATTGCACATAAAGACAAGTATAAGGCCGCTTTACATATGTATCATGGATTGAAGAAAGACCCAGATGCGAAAAAAAGATTGACTGATAAGAAGATGAAAGAGATAGCGGCTGACCATTTCAAATTAAAACATAAAGAATTTGAGGCGATATTAAACAGAAAAACGAGGTATCAATAATGTCTGAACCACAATTAGATTTAAGAGAGACAGCAGGTGTAAGATTAGATGTAAAGACCTTAGTGGGTATTATCGCAATGATATTATCTATCGCTGGTGTTTACTTTTCTCTACAAGGACAGATAGCACAATTACAATTAGACGTTATCCGTTTGCAAGACCAACAAGCAATGAATACAGAGTTTAGAATCAAATGGCCCAGAGGTGAACTTGGTGCTTTACCAGATGATGCTGTACAAGATATAAATATTGAATATCTAAAGGAATCAGTAGATGATTTAATTGACGAACTGGACGAAGTTTCTAAGGAGATTGA
This sequence comes from Gammaproteobacteria bacterium, assembly GCA_002717445.1. GTDB lineage: Bacteria > Pseudomonadota > Gammaproteobacteria > Steroidobacterales > UBA11654 > CACPJA01. The sequence goes on from PBDY01000027.1 coordinate 82,305, forward strand.
AGACCATATAAGGGAGAGAGAATGAAAAAATTTAGAAGTTTCTTAACAGAGAAAAGAGCGGATACCACACAGAACGCTTCTGTTACGGAATTGTTTCCAGCACTTGCATTTAATCATAAGTTCCACCCAACTAGTGTAGAGGACTTTAAGAAGTTCTTATATAAAACTAATCTCAAAGGTGTGAATGCTAAAAAATCATTCCAAGTAAAGGACGCTAGTTCAGCTGCTCTGGTTATAGAGAGGTTGCCTCTTATGAAGGAAACATTCTCTAAGACCAAAATAGAAAATGCAATAGGTATCACAAACTACTTGTATGACTTACACGACGAAAAACCTATATCTAAGGTTGTGTGGGGTTATCGTGCAAAACCAAAAGGTATTCCAAAGAGTCACGCTGGTGATATATTTGTACTGTTCACAGATAAGTCTTGGTTGGGAATCTCTTTGAAAGCAGGTGCAAAGAAATCCAGAGAACCACTTTACAATACGTATGTAGGAACACAATACGATAAGAGAGGTTGGAGTAAAGATAAGTTAGCGAAAGCACTTTGGACACAAGTATACAAGAAGATTCCGGGAGTTACTACTGTCGGTGAAGATGGTATCAAACCTACTGCGAAAGAGTTCTATAAAAATACGAAACAAAGAAAGAAAATTGTCGGACACTATGTCGATATGTTCGAAGCTGACCAATCAGCTGCTGATGAACTATATCACAAACAAGTTAAGGTATGTATCACTCAATTGTGTAAAGAAGTCAACAAAATGTCTAATGCAGATTTTATAGATTGGTTAGGTTCGGATTTCAATCTAGAGAAGAAAGGTGAGAAAGTACCTTTGATTCTAGTGAAGGCTGTCGGTAAGACTGCAGACAGAAAAGGTGATGACCTTGCACCAGTATACAAAACAATTACAGGTCATATCGCATATAGAAATAAGAAGTCAGTCCAAGAATGGTTGATTGATGTTTTCTTACCAGAAGGTAAACTCACCCTTACAATGGTTTGTCGTAGTGATTCCGGAGTTCGTAGAGAGAAGGGAACTAGTGGTCAGGGTAGATTAGGACAGTTCTTACAATTAAAAGTATTATATACAGGAGTAAAAAAATAATGTTTACAACAATAGCATTTATAGTAGGATTCGTTTTGGGTTGGTTTATTAACGATAAAATTGATGCAGTAAAGGATTCGAAGTTGAACCCATGGCGTTAGATTTTAAAAACTACATATTCGAAGCAAAGAACACCCATATGACTCATGTCGAGGATATGGTTATAGACGGTGGTGTTGCTGGTACTCGTGCGGCCATTAATGCGTTGCGTGATTTACGCAATATGCTAGCGGGGAGTACAAATGACACAAAACAAGTTACGGTCAAATGGGACGGAGCGCCGGCAGTATTCGCTGGTATCGACCCCAATGATGACGAGTTCTTTGTCGCTAAGAAAGGTATTTTCAATAAGAACCCTAAAGTATATAAGTCTCATAGTGAGATTGACGCTGACACCTCTGGAGATTTATCTGATAAACTCAAGGTTGCGTATACTGAATTAAAAAAGGTTGTTAAGAGTGGAGTATACCAAGGTGACATTATGTTCATCAAGAAAGACCTCAAAACAGAAAAGATTGACGGACTGAAATATATTACATTTCACCCGAACACCATAGTCTATGCAGTACCAACAGACCAAGCAAAAGATATAAAGAAATCAAAAATTGGTGTGGTATGGCATACAAAATACACGGGAAGTACATTTGATACAATGTCTGCTTCCTTTAGTGTAAAGGATTCCGACTTCAAAGCAACCAAATCGGTGTGGCAGAAGACGGCAAATTTACCAGACATATCAGGTCTGGCAACATTAAACAAAAAGGAAACAGATGAAATTACTAAACACATTTCAATGGCGGGAAAACTCTTTCAAAAAATCAAAGCTTCTACGCTTAAAGACGTATCTACAAATACAGATATTAACCTATTTATCAATACCTTTCGCAATGCGAAGGTTAGAGAGCAAAGTGAAATCACAAACACGACGAAACATACCCAAGACCTAATCAATTGGATACATAAGAGATATGATAAAGAAATCAAGAAACTTAAGTCGGATAAGGGTAAGGCCAGGAAGAACGCCGCCAAGATAGCCGCACTTGATTGGTTCAATGCATCTAATAAAAAGAACCTAAAACTGATGTTTGATATGCAAAATGAACTAGTATCTGCAAAATCTAAACTGTTAACGCACTTGGATACCATGGATAGTATAAATACATTTGTAAAGACTAAAAACGGTTTTAAGGTTACTGGTGCAGAAGGATATGTTGCAATCGACCATTTAACTAATGGTGCAGTAAAGATTGTAGATAGAATGGAATTTAGTCATAACAACTTTAGCAAAAACATAATCAAAGGGTGGGACAAATAATGCCAGGTAAATTAAAATACGATACTTATCATAAAGAATTCACAGGTGCAATACAACACGCATATGCAGTTGTAAAGAAACAGGGGTATAAGATTGATAAAGATTCTCAATGGAATGACGTTACTACTGGCCCTAAGAAACCCGGAAAAGGTAAGACAAATGAATATCACTTGAAGTTGAAAGGGTCGAAAAAAGCACTTCATATTCAAGTATATAATACTGGCCCAAAATACGAACTAAACATGTACATAGAGGAGACTGACATGACAGAGATAGACGAAATGCTTACATTGTTGGAAACTATCGACGAGGAGTATTGTGGTTGTAAAGACCATAAGAATCACGAAGATTGCAACGAAGATAACTGTGAGTGTATGCAACCAGAGTTCACCGAAACTGAACTCGACGAGATTAAGAACGCTGATACTATAGATGAGGTATCAATGCAGACTCGTAAGAAAATGAAGATGGCAATGAAACGTAATGCGAAGAAGATTCAAAAGAAACGTAAACGTGCCATGAAACGAGTAGGAATGACCAAAGACCAAGCGAAGAAAGCTGCAATGGCAGCCGCAAGAAAAGTAATCGCATCTAAATTGGTTAAAGGTAAAACCAAAGCACAAATGAGTAATGCTGAAAAGGGCAATCTTGAAAAGAGAATGTCAAACCCTAAACTGAAGAAGAAGATGGCAATGTTGTCAAAGAAACTTCTCAAGAAGGTTAAAGCGGCCCACAAGGCAAAAGCAATGGCAATGAAGCAGAAAAAGAAATAATGATTAATACATTTAAACAACATTATTTAGAAGCAGTTTCTACTGAGGAGATTGTCGTATCGTTTGGTAGATTCAATCCACCAACAAACGGTCACGAAAAACTTCTTGCGAAGGTTTCTAAGATTTCCGGGGGAATGCCTTATAGGATTTACGCATCACAAACTAATGACGCCAAAAAGAATCCTCTATCTTACAAGGCCAAGATTAAGTTTATGCGTAAGATGTTCCCTAAACATGCAAGGTCTATAATTGCAGACAAGAAAATCAAAACATTGTTTAATGTATTATCTAAGGTTCAAGACGACGGATTCAAGAAATGTTCTGTCGTAGTTGGTTCAGATAGAGTCCAAGAGTTTGATAAAATACTTAACAAGTACAATGGTGTTAAGGGTAAACACGGATTCTATGACTTTGAAGGTGGTGTAAAAATAGTAAGTGCAGGCGAGAGAGACCCCGATTCAGATGATGTATCTGGAATGTCTGCAAGTAAACTAAGGTTGGCTGCAAAGGAAAACGACCTCATTACATTCACTAAAGGTATGCCGAAGGGTTTCAAAGATGCAAAGGGTTTAATGAACGCTGTTCGTGACGGTATGGGTTTGAAAGAATCCGACGAATACAAACAGAATTGTAAGTTAAAAAGAAAGTCCTATATAAGAGAGAAGTATGTAAATGGTAAACTATTTAATATTGGTGATAAAGTTATTATTACTAAGACTAGGGAAGATGCTATTGTACAAGGACTAAATGCTAATCATATAAGTGTATTAGTAAATGATGAAATGAAAAACGTCTGGATATCAGACATTGTTAGGAGTAAATAATGAAATATAAAAAGAAAGGTGCTTATAGTAAAGCAATTGCAAAACCAAATGGTCTATTCGCAGCCAATGGTGTTCTATTAGTAAGAGGTCAATTCTCACAGACAGACATTGATGAATTTAATGGAAATAAGAAGGATGAGAAATTCTCATTTTCCAATAGGTCATCAAAAGATGATTTGGAAGAATATGGTCGTACTGTTGGTATAGAATTAGACAAGCGTAAGTCTAAAAAGAGCTTACTAAAACAATTGAGGGATTGGACTAAAAAATAAAATTATGTTAAAATTGAGTAAGGATAATTTTGAGTTGTACGCATCTCAGCATTATTCGGCAGGTAAATGGTCTACGACAGAGGATTTTAAAAATGACTTTGCTAGATTTAATTATGTAAACCGACTGATTAATAGATACTATCGTGATGATGAATTGAAAGAAAGATTGATTCTAAATCACTTGGTTATATTGGGCAATATGTTTGGCCCGAAAGAAACTGCCAAGATGGCTATGTTCAATATCAAAGCAGAACAGAAACCAGTACTCAAGACATTTTTAATATACTTAAACTATCTTCCAGAAGATATGCATTTGAGTATACCACTTGATTCTGAAATAGTAGACAAATTAAGGAAGTTATAAATGGGTATAAGCAGAGTTGCTGACGTATATTATACATATCGTTTCATAAAGACATTAGTTACTAAATGGGAAGATATGGATGCATATAAGTTAGGTATAATAGATGAAAAGGGTAAGAACCTCATTAAGTACAGAAAGTTAAAGACTAATGAGCAGAAAGATGCCTTCACTACATTCCATCGTTTGGTATTCAATATCAAGCGTCTTATGGAAATTATGCCATTTGGACGGTCTAAGTTAGCCAGTTATGCGGCTGCATTATTCCTATTGAGGGAAGAAACTGGTATGTCCGAAGAAGGAATTATGAACGCTTTAGATGAGTTGGGATATGAACATCACTTGGAAGATGAATTGGACTTAACGGAAGATACATTAGTTGCTGGTGAATACATATTAAACCATACTCTATCTGAAGAATTCTCTAGAGGAAAGGTAGTCACCTTAGTAGACCTCGAACCGATAGGAAAGTTCTCACAAACTTTCATATATAAAACTGCCGAGGGTTGTCATGTTACTTATGAGAACTTACGGTAATGCAAGTCTTATCATCAATAACAGGCAATGATTTGTTTGAATTTGTGTTTGGCATGTTGTTTTTCTTTAGTGTAATGTTAGCAATGGCGATATACGACGAATAAACTTGCCAAATTAAAGTATTTAAGGTATAATATTAGTTATGAATATATCAATTACCAAGCGTGATGGCACGAAAGAAAGGTTTTCGTTATCTAAAATACACCGTATATTAGAGTGGGCGTGTACCGATATCACTGGTGTGTCCGAATCACAAATAGAATTAAAAGCGAATGTACAACTGTATGAGGAAATAAGTACAGGTGATATTCACGACCTGTTAATCAAAAGTTCAGCAGAACTTATTACGGAAGATACCCCCAACTATCAATTTGTAGCAGCAAGACTTATTAACTATAAGTTGCGTAAGTATGTGTACGGTCAGTTCGAACCTCTACATATTAAAGATATTATCAATAATAATATATGGGAAGGTGTATATGACCACCAGATAGTTAACTGTTATACAGATGATGAACTAGACTACATCAACGATAACATCATTAATCACGAGAGAGATGCTACTTTCACATACGCTGGTATGGAACAAATGAGGAGTAAGTATCTTGTACAGAATCGTTCTGATGGTACTGTATATGAAACACCCCAAGTATTGTATATAATGATTGCAATGACTCTATTTGCAAGTTATACGAAACAACGTATGTATTATATCAAGAACTTCTATAATGCAATATCACAATTCTATATCTCATTACCAACCCCAATTATGGCAGGGGTACGTACACCAACAAGACAATTCTCAAGTTGTGTTGTATTAGAGAGTAATGATTCACTTGATTCAATCAATGCAACATCTACATCTATCGTTAAGTACATATCCAAGAAAGCAGGATTAGGTATTAATGCTGGTAAGATACGTGCAGTAGGTTCTCAGATTGGTGATGGTTCGATACAACATACTGGTCTAATACCATTCCTTAAGTTATTCCAAGCATCAGTTAAATCGTGTTCCCAAGGTGGAGTACGTGGTGGTGCGGCTACTGTCCATTTCCCTTTATGGCATTATGAATTCGAGGACTTAGTAGTTCTTAAAAACAATAAGGGAACGGAAGAAACCCGTGTAAGGAATATGGACTATTGTTTCCAATTCAATAAACTAATGTATGAGAGATTATTAGAGGGCGGAGATATAACATTCTTCTCACCCCATGATGTTCCCGGATTATATGAGGCATTTAGTACAGACCAAGATGAGTTCAAGCGACTATACGAGAAGTATGAAAAATCGAGAAAGATTAGGAAGAAAACGTTACCAGCATTAGAGGTGTTCTCAAAGTTCATAACTGAACGAAAAGAAACTGGTAGAGTATATTTACAGAACATAGATAACGCAAACATACACGGTTCATTTATAGAAAAGGAAGCACCAATACACCAAAGTAATTTATGTCAAGAGATTGATTTACCTAGTCACGGATTAGAATCATATCACGACGAAGAAGGGGAAATATCTTTATGTACTCTATCTGCAATCAACTGGGGATTGATAAACGACCCAAGTGAGTTTGAGAAGTATTGTGATTTGGCAGTTCGTGCCTTAGACTCCCTATTAGATTACCAAGAGTATCCAGTAAAAGCCGCAGAGATTTCTACGAAAAGTCGTAGACCTCTTGGAGTTGGAATCATCAATTTTGCATACTTCCTTGCGAAACGAGGACTTAAATATGACGAGAAGGCACTCGCAACTGTTGATGAATATTCAGAAGCGTGGTCTTATTATCTGATTCGTGCAAGTGCTAACTTGGCAAAAGAATACGGTGCGTGTCCTAAGAATGAACAAACAAAGTATGGTCACGGAATACTTCCTATTGACACATACAAGAAAGAAGTTGATGAGTTAGTTAAATTCAAATCAAGAATGAAATGGCAATCATTAAGGAATGATTTAAAGAAATATGGTATTAGGAACTCAACTCTTATGGCGATAATGCCAGCAGAAACTTCTGCACAAATATCGAATTCAACAAATGGAGTAGAACCCCCACGGGCTTTAGTATCGTACAAACAATCTAAAGATGGTGTGATGGCACAGGTAGTTCCCGGAATATATCACTTAAAAGGATACTATGATTTGTTATGGGAACAAAAATCTCCAGAAGGATATCTCAAATTAATGGCAATACTTCAGAAGTATGTTGACCAAGGTATCTCAGTAAACACAAGTTATAACCCTATACATTACGAAGATAATAAGATACCAATGTCTGTTATGTTGACCGACTTAATTACCTTTTATAAGTATGGTGGAAAACAACTGTACTACTTCAATACAAATGATATGGCAGGTGATGATGATACACCTGAATTGGTCAGAGAAGATTTCAATACTAAAGAAGAATATGAGGAGTACTGTGAATCGTGTTCTTTATAAATAATAGTAATGAGAAGTGGCCCTTTCAAAAAACAAATCAATGAGGATACGACGGGAGTCGTAATGAGAATACTCACAACTTATAAATTAGTCAGAGGTGTAATGGTAAGAGAGGTTGCAACAAGAAGATATACTTCACTAGGTAGTTATCACGACACGACAGAAGTGACGCCTCTCGGTGCAATGTTTCCCTCAGATGTGGAATATATGCAAGATAAAAAACTTGACAAAGCAGACTGAAGCAGGTATAATATAGGTCAAGTTAACAACAAAAGTATATTATGGAATATGTGGTCTTAACCCTATGGGGAATCGGTTTATTATCAAACTTCTTTTTCATCTTCTTTATACCCGCTGATGACAGAATAAAAAAACAAATTGGTCTAAAATTAGACTAAAAAACAGAAGATTCTTCTACTGATACAGGCAATGAATCTTATAAGTAAAACTACGAGTATGCACATTCTACTCGCAGATGTACTTCCGAAATGAAGTAAAACTATTTTTTAAAATAACATAGGAGTAAAAGTATGTTAGATAAAATCACAAACGGCGTTTCAGCCGCAACGGCTATTGCCATGTCATTAATCGGTTTAGCAATTATGCTACAAATCGTATTTGGTGGCTCTGTACCTTTCCTTGGCGGAGACGTCATTGGTACAATCATTGGTATAGTTCATCAACTAGGCGACGCTGGCTTGGTTGGTTTAATTTCCGCTGCTGTACTTTGGAAATTACTAACTCATGATGAATAACTAAGTTTACACACCATGTGAAATGAACGTTTAGTGGAGTTCGTATAAACCACTTCTCAACAGCGTTAATGTTGGGAATAGATATACTTAGGACGGCGGTGCAAGTCCGCCCTCCTCCACCAAATGTGTATTCTGCGAGTATATATTTGGGGGGAGAGTCAGATATCGACTGGGTATGCCATCTATCTCAATTCGCTAGTCAAGACTAGACTTTAAAATCAAAAATTAATCGGCAATCAAAACGATTATTTACTGGCTGCATGATAGTCAGTTTGAGGTTTCGCCCGAGTTCCTTATCACCAAATACTCGGGTTTTTCTTTAACCTATATAAAATATGAAATCAGTATTTAAAGTCGGCACTAAAAAACACCTAAAGAAAAAGATGTTCTTCGACGAGAGTGTTGATATTGCACGGTATGATACGGTAAAGAATGTACCCCAACAAAAACTCTACGAGAAGATGTTATCATTTTATTGGACACCCGACGAGATTGATGTTACTAAAGATAAAATAGACTTCGGTAAATTGACTAAGGGTGAACAACACATCTTTACTGCAAATCTAAAAAGACAAATCTTATTGGATTCTGTACAAGGACGTTCCCCCAATATCGCATTACTTCCTTTATGTTCTACACCAGAACTAGAAGTCCTTATTGAAACGTGGTCGTTCTTTGAAACGATTCACTCCCGTTCTTACACTCACTTAATTAGAAATGTCTATCCAGACCCGTCAAAGGTTTTTGATGAAATTGTAACTATTCCGGAAATCTTAGATTGTGGAAAAGACATATCCAGGCATTATGATTTGCTAATGCACTATCGGGGTAAGTTCGGTTCATACGAACATAAAAGATTATTGTATCTGTGTATGATTTCGATATACATACTAGAAGGTATTAGGTTTTATGTATCGTTTGCCTGTTCTTGGGGTTTCGCAGAGATAAAGAAAATGGAAGGTAACGCAAAGATTATTAAATTGATTGCAAGAGATGAGAACACCCACCTTGCGGCTTCGTTAAATATCCTTAAATCTTTCCCTAAAGAAGATAAGGATTATGTGAAGATTCGTAAAGAAACACATAATGAAGTTATCGATATGTTTATGAGTGCAATCAAACAAGAAGAAGAATGGGCAGATTATCTGTTCAAACACGGTAGTATGATTGGATTGAATTCAGGAGTTCTGAAAGAATATGTAAGGTGGATAGGTGCAAAGAGATTTAAGAGTGCTGGATATACAACACCTTACCCAACACAACAAGCAAATCCATTACCTTGGACAGAGAAATGGATTGGTGGTGGTAACGTTCAAGTTGCACCACAAGAAACTGAAATCACATCTTATCTCGTGGGGGGAGTAACACAAGATGTTAAAGAAAACACATTTAAAGGATTAAGCTTATGATAACTATATGGAGTAAAAACGATTGTTCGTGGTGTACACGGGCGAAAGAATTTCTTGATAATGAGGGAGTCGATTACGAAGAAAGAAATATACAAGGTGGGGAATGGACTATCCAAGATTTACAAAAGAGGGCTCCTAACGTAAGGAGTCTACCAGTAATATTTCAAGATAAAAGATTCATTGGTGGTTATGAGAATTTAGTAGCACATATTAACTTAGGACAATTAAGACTATGACAACCTGTAGGGCATGTAACAAAAGTTATAAGATACAAATGGTAGTAGATGATAATGACGGTACGACAATGGACACCGAAGAAATAGGGGAAGAAACTACATTCTGTCCGTTCTGTGGTGAAGACCACCGATACCATCAACAATCATATGTAGGACATGAATGGCAGGCAACATTTGATAATAGATAATGTGGACATATAAAGGTAAAGAATTTACTTCTGAAGATATAGGTGATTATTACGGATTCGTTTATAGGATAGTAAACACTATAAATGGACACGACTATATCGGACGAAAGTATTTTAAAACCAAACGTAAACTCAAACCGTTAATAGGTAGAAAGAACAAAAGACACAAGGTTATAGAAACTGATTGGCAAGATTATTGGGGTTCTTCAAGACGACTTCAAGAAGATATAGATAGATATGGAAAGGAAAACTTTACTCGTGAAATAATAATGTTATGTGATACGAGAGGTAACACTAACTACTATGAAGCGAAGATACAGTTTGAAGAAGATGTATTATTAAGAGAAGATAATTACAATGGAATTATCGCAGTTAAAATTGGAGTAGGTTCGGTGAAATAAATGGCATATTCAAAAGAAGTTTTAGAACATTATAATAATCCACGCAACGTGGGTAAATTCGACCCGAAAACAGATTCGGTAGGAACTGGTATGGTCGGTGCGCCTTCCTGTGGTGATGTTATGAAACTACAAATTAAAGTTAAAGATGATATAATTGAAGATGTAAAGTTTAAAACATATGGTTGTGGTTCTGCAATCGCTAGTTCTAGTATGGTTACTGAAATGATTAAAGGTATGACATTAGACCAAGCACAAGCAGTAAAGAATACGGATATCGTAGAATCATTAAGTCTACCGCCAGTTAAGATACATTGTAGTGTACTGGCCGAAGATGCAATCAAAGCTGCAATAGAAGATTATCGGTCAAATACTTGACAAGCTAACTCAACTAGAGTATAATGGTGGTAATGTATAAAATGGATTAAATTATGGTATTAGTGGATTTCAATGGTATATCGATTGGTTCAATCATGGGCCAACTCAACAGAGGTGAAAAACTCTCAGAAAGATTAGTCAAACACATCATTCTTAATAACTTAAGAAGTTATCGTGTTAAATATCCCGAAGAAGATTATGGTAAAATGGTTATCTGTTGCGATTCTCATTCGTGGCGTAAAGATGTATTTCCTCAATACAAAGCCAGTAGAACAACCAATCGTGAAAAAGATAAAACTGATTGGGATACTATATATGACTTATTAGATAAAACGCTTAGCGACCTGACACGGAATTTCCCTTATGCAGTAATCAAAATAGAGAAGGCAGAAGCAGATGATATAATCGGTGCATTAGCAAACAACACCGAAGTGATTCAAGAGGAAGTTGTAATCATATCTGCTGACAAAGACTTCATACAATTGCAAACTGGTAATGTTACTCAATGGTCACCTTTCCAACAGAAGATGGTAAGGGCCGAGGAAGGTGCAGAGAGATATCTATTTGACCATACAATGAAAGGTGATTCTTCGGACGGTGTTCCGAATGTTATGTCACCAGACCATTCATTTACGCACCACGTTAGACAAGTTCCAATGAGAAAGGTATTGATAGAAGAATGGTGGGAAGGTAGAGATAATCTTAAACAGGTTATGCCTCCTGAAGTCTTTAGAAACTATTGTCGTAACAAAGAGATGATAGATTTAAAAAGAACACCACAAGAAATTATTGATGAAAGTATAGAGAAATATGAATCTTATAAATACATAGACAAAGGCAACATTTTGACATATCTAATTGAAAATGATATGAAACTTTTAATAGAATCAGCAGGAGAGTTTTAAATGGAAGAAAAGAAATATTATGAATCAATATGGCAAATATTAGATGCCGTTCACGAGGCGTATGGGGCAGAAGCAAAGAGTAAAATCTTAATAGATAATGATTGCTTGGCGTTACGAGATATTATGAAAATTAACTTCGACAATAAGTTAACAATTCATGTTTCCAAGGGTATAGAGTGGCAACCCGGAGATGAACAGAAAGCAAACCTTAGAGATATAACTAAATTTTTAGTTCCATTATCTAGAGGTAATATCGAACAGAAAAGGGCAGATGCTTCATTCAAAGCAATGTTGGAACAGATACACCCAATGGACGCTGTGTATTTAGAACAAGCAGTACACAAGAAACTCAAAGTGAAAGGTCTTACCGAAAGACTTATCAAAAACACTTGGGGTGATAGAATAATCTAATGCCTACTTATTGTTTCAAAAATAAAACAACGGGTGTCGAGTGGGAAAAGGAAATGAAAATGTCCGAGGTTGATGATTACGTCAAGGAAAATGATTGTTCCATAATAGTTCAAACACCCAATTTTGCTATAAAACATGGCGATGGTAAGGGTAAAGACCAATACGCTCGTGCTGATGGTGATTTTAGAGATAGAATGAAGAATCTTAGAAAAGCAAATCCAACTGCAGAATTAACAAATCCCGATATCAAAAACTGGTAAATGAAAGTAAATTGGTTTGGTGCATATGGTTATGGTGACTGCATACGTTCTATGGGATATGCAAATACCTTTGCAAGGAAAACAGACACACCAATAGAACTCAATATTCATTGGTATGGTAATGATACTGAAAAGTTTCATAGTACTGACCCAGAATCCAAATACCAGAGATACATCACACTACAAGACGAGATATCAATCGATTATAATATGGTTGATATTAGACATCATTTCAATTCACGAGATACTGTCTATCAAGGTATCGCTTGGAAGGAATGGGATAAAGGACTTCACCTACCTAGATTTTTTCCAGTATTCGACCAAGGACTATCATTACACGCACTAGTCAAACCAAAGAAACCTAGATTGATTAATAAGAATCAAATCTGTATATGGACACCCACTAGTAACATACACTCACTATATCAATGGAAAAACCCTTTAAAAGAATGGAATACCTTTAGAGGTATTGTTAAAGCACACGGATATGATATAGTAGAGATGTCATATAGAGAACCAATTAAAGATGCAATAGAGAAGGTTGCAACATCAGAGTTTTGTTGTGGGTATGGTGGAATGGGTAAAGGTCTTGCTGGTCTATTCTGGAAACCTTTAGTATCCATTACCGAACGTCCAAACAACACATACAGGGAAACCCCTTGGGCATATCCAGTTGACAACTTAAGAGATTTCCACAATCTACCAACAATGATAGAAGAATCTATCAAAAGGATTCCCATAGTACAAAGAGATTATAACCGTTACATAAACAACCAAGGATTTAAGATTGAAAGATATGATATCTTCTGACGTACCTGTTTATATGATACAGATGTCTGATAATAAGATATCTCAATATTATAAAGAAATGGTTCTACCGAGTTGGGAGAATCTAGAATATAAGGTGCATATGTTTGAGGCGACAACTCCGGAAACTCTAGGGGATATGTTGAGGTTTGATGTACTGAAGTCTAAGAAATCTAACGGAAGGGAGTTTTCCCCAACCGAGAAAGCAGTATGGTATTCCCATTTAAATCTGTGGTTGAAATGTACTAAACCAATGATTATTATAGAACACGATTGTATGACAACTGCTAAATTCTTTATTCAACGGTCTTTGGATTTCAAATTCTTAAGTAAAGATAAGAACCTATCCCCGTGTAATGCATACTTTCTTACACCTAAAATTGCAAATAAACTGATAGTAAATGCAGTAAAGAACCCATTAACATTGAACACAGACGGTTTTATGTATACTGTATGCAAAGACGAACCTAGAGGGTTCTGTTGCTATCCCATAATGCACCCGGAAATTGGTGTAACAATTGAGCATTATACTTGACTTGCTAGCCAAAATAGTGTATAATACATAGTATGAAAACATTTGAACATAAAAAGGTTGATTTAGGGTATGAAGACCTAGTTGCAATAACTAAACCCGAAGGTAGGAAGTATGTAACTCCCGACCATAACAGATACTATCCCTCTATTACTACGGTATTAGGACACAAGTCAAAACCTGGAATAGAGGCATGGAAAGACAGAATAGGACACGAGGAAGCCGCAAAGATATTACATCAAGCATATACTCGTGGAACTGCTGTACATCTATTAATTGAAAAGTACTTAAAGAACGAGGATTGTCTAGATGAGTTTCTTCCAGATATCCAAGGTTCTTTCTTTGATGTTAAACCATTCTTTGATAATAGAATAGGAACTATATACGGTCAAGAGATGGCACTATACTCTGACCATTTAGAAGTTGCTGGTCGAGTAGACTGTATTGCAGAATTCGACGGTAAAGTAAGTATCATTGACTTCAAGACTTCTAGAAAACCAAAGAAAAGAGAGTGGGTAGAGTCTTACTTTATGCAAGAGTGTTTTTATGCGATTGCATTTGAGGAAAGAACAAAGATACCTGTTACTCAATTAGTAACTATAATTGCAGTAGATAACTCTGTACCCGAACTCTATATTGAACATAGAGATGATTGGGTACAACCCCTTAAACAAGTAATTAATGAATATAACGATAGCACGACTTAGGTCTTTCGTTAAATATAATGGCCCACTAGAAACCGTTCTCGATAGTTTCTTTGAGAACTATGTTAGGTTTCAGAGAGATAATCCCCAACACAATTATCGAACATATAATGTTTCCTTTGACGGCCAACAACCCAAACGAATACCTGAGAATATAGAGTGGGCAGATGTCATTGTAATCCCTAGTGATAGTGAATTTAGATATCACGGTGAACTACAAATGAATCCCAAAGACCTTGCTAAATCACAATCGCACATAGAAAGGATTGCACCTTTCTTTAAGGGTAAAGATGTTATTATGTGGCGTTCTGATAGAGGTGATACGGAAGAACTATATCGTAGTTTTTTACCAGACATCAAATCCTTCCAAACAATAGATGAGGTAGATTTCTCTGGTAACATACACGGAATGAAGTATCACTTCATACAGACATTAAAGAATCCGTTATCTGCAATTATAGGAAATGAAAAGACAACAGATTTTGCATACTGGGGTAGAATGAAACACGGTAATGATAGAGAGAAAACTATTCGTAAAATCTATCGTTCTAAACTATCAACAATAATGATTGGTGGATTCCCTAGTGGTATTGAAAGACAGTCTAAGTGGATTAAAGATTGGAAGATTCTATATCCTATGTTAGAGAAAGCAAGATGCACATTATGTTTCAACTGGATAGACCAAACTGCAACAACCTCTAGATATCCCGAAGCGTTATCTATTGGTATGATACCTTTTGTATGGAGAGATTATGACAGTAACAACACATACAACATTGAGGACTACCAACGAGTAGAAACCCATGATGAATTTATTAGAAAGGCATTAGCATTGAGAGATGATGATACCTTTGAAAGACTTAAACAACGATACAGGAATAACTACTCAAAGGTCTTATTGTCGGAAGATGAATATTATAATGAATTTTCTTCCAGAATGAGCTTGACTTTGGGTTAGGAATCAGGTATAATAGAGACTTGAAACAATTAAATACAACTGACGCTCTTTACGCAGCCAATATATTCTCTGACTTCTATAATAACTTTGATAGGATAGACGAGTATCTAAAGGAAATGAAGTTAGAGAGTGTAGGACAAATTCCCACATCTCTGCCTGGAATGGGTTTAGAAGATGATATGTTTACCGACTTCTCTGTTCACCCTAGTGAAATGGAGTTCTCTGTATCGGTTACTGACAACTATACATTTGATACCATGTTAGATATGACTGCAACTAATGTCATAGAGAAATCTATTCCGGGAAAACGATTAAAGTGGTTAGTGAAAGAAACGAATTCAAATAAAGTCGTTGGATTTATTAGATTTGGTTCACCAGTAATTAATAGTAAACCACGTAATGAATTCTTAGGTGATGTTCCACCATTAGAAGCATTTAACAGACATACTATAATGGGATTCAATATAGTACCAACACAACCATTTGGATTTAACTATCTTGGTGGGAAGTTACTTGCAATGATATGTGTTTCACATCTTGCACGAAGAACATTAAACGATAAGTATGATTCTAAGATATGTATGTTTGAAACCACATCACTATATGGTTCAAGTAAGTCTGCAAGTATGTATGACGGAATGAAACCATATCTAAGATTTAGAGGATTAACTGAGTCTAATTTCATTCCCTCTATTCATGGCCCGAAGTACTTAAAACTAAAGGAATGGTTCGTTCAGAAGAATGATGGTGAAGAATTGGTACCACCTGATGCTTCCTCACGAAAATTAAAGACACAACAAGTAATGATTTCCACTATTAAGAAGTCATTAAATGGTACGGACTTAGAGAACTTCAATAAGTCCTTGCAACATTCTCTCGATTTAACCGAGAAGAAAAGGTTCTTCAATAGTGATTATGGTTATGAGAATGTTCCCGGAATTATAATGAGAGGTGAAACTCCTAGACGGAAACCCAACTTCGATAACTATGAATTCGATAATGTCATTAAGTGGTGGAAGAAGAAGGCATCTAAACGATATGAGAATTTACAGAATGACGGTAGACTCAGAACAGAACAAGAAGTGTGGCACTTGAAAGACGATATTGACATAATAAGATGAGCTCAGCTATACTTAAGTTGAATATTAGGCGCTGTGCTTTAGCGAAAAAAGGCTTGACTTTTGATTGATTTCTGGTATACTATAGGTATGGAATCAAGAAAAAAGGAGTTAAAAATGAAAAAAGTGTTAATAAAGGCAGAGGTGTTTCTTTGTATGAAACCCTCAGAAGAAGTATTCTGGTCTGAGTACCTAAGTGAGAAACCAGGTGTTTCTTGTAAAAGTACCCATCTCAAGGAAATACCTATGGCATTGTATAAGACTGCAATGAAGATATTTCCAAGTCGTGAAAGACGAATAAGGTTTAAATCGGAAGGCAAATCCGTTTGTAAAAAATTTGCTGAAACTTTCTCAATATCATATTGGCCAAGTTTCTATCTGTATTTAGGTCATGGTTTCCTTCACAAACCAGTTTTAGAAATGAGTTCATCAGAGTTCGCTGCTGCTGAAGTTAGTTGGGAAATCACAAGAGAAGCCCTCGAATTGGCAAGTAAAAAAAGAAAGACTATACTTGCTGGTGGTAAGTGGGAATGTGAGTGGAAATAATTATATTATGAAAGGAGAAAATATGAAATTGAAATCGTTAAAATTAAATTATGAAGTTGGAGTTCGCCCTCGATATGCAGATTGTTCGCACGTTGATAGTTTGGTAGTTCCAGCGTTTACTGTTGAAGATGCAATTCACCGTGCTGAAAAACTACTTAAGTCTGGTGTTCATGTGCCTGAATTGGGTGAAAAGGTTGAATATATCGTTAAAGATGTAATCGCCCCAGGTGATGAGATATATGGAATTGATGAGAAATGTTCTTGTGGCAGACCGTCTGCTTCAGTTGGGTGTTCTTATTTGATACCCGCTTCGCCTTCAAGTCCACTAATGAATTGGGTTGCGCCTGCAGAAATGGGGGTTCACTAATGTACACAATCTACGCTGATTACAACAAAGAAGATATATCTCTATTAGAGAAATATCGTAGTCCTAGTTCACACGAAAGTATGTTCAAGGGAATACCTATGGAGTTGTATGAAAAGGTAACTCGATTGTTACCTATGAAAGACCGACGAATTCGATTTCGTGGTAAGAGTAAAGCTGGTTATGTACGACCAGTAATGTATGTTCATAAAGATTTTGCTGATACGTTTGCAATATATTATGACAATGAAACAGTTTTAAAATTAGGGAGGCCATAATGGTTAGTGATGTAGAAGTTTTTGAGTTCTTGACTGAGGTTCGAAATAGTGGGAAACATAATATGTTCGGTGTTGCCCCTATGTTGGTTGAGAAGTTTGGTTTTGAATTACCTGATGCTCGTCATATGTTGTTGAAATATATGGACAGAAAGGCTTGGGATAAAATAGAAAATGCAGAAGCCGAACGTGCTGCTAAGATAGATAAACTCTTAGTGGAACTAGATGAGCATTTTTCAGTTGTGGAAAATAAGGTCGATAAGTTCCTCAACGGTAGAACTGATTTTTCTCCGGAAATCGAGGGGGAAGAATTGAAATGATATTAAGTAATGGATTGAAAATCTCGAAAGAGGGATTCCGTTCAATTGACCCAGCGACAGGCAAAGTTGATGTGGCAATTTGGACAAAGGGAAGAACTAACCCCAAGACAGGTAAATTTGTAAAACCTGTATTGATTGAGGAAGATTCTTTGGTGTCATTCAATGATATGCCTAAAGATGCATATCTGTTTATGAGTGAAAAAGATTTAAAAATAATAGATAAATATAAGAATATGAAATAGAATATATGGAAGAAATTAGAGATAAAGTAATATTAACTGACGTAGACGGCGTACTGTTTGACTGGCAATTTCACTTCTACCAACATTGTAGAAAAGAATTAGGACTAGAACGATTGACTTCGGAATATGACGTTTCGAATTCACTTGGTTTGGGTTCAAGAAAAAAGGGTTCTTTGATAGTGAGAAACTTCAACAAGAGTGAAGCAATGAAATCGCTATCACCATTTAAAGACGCTATCAAGTATGTTCGAAAACTACACGAAGAACACGGATACATTTTCCATGTTATCACTTCGCAGACTCACGACAATCTTGCGAAAGAGTATCGCAAGCAAAACTTAATAAATACATTTGGGAATGTGTTTGAAGGATTTACTATACTCAACACAGGACAAGATAAAGATAAGGAACTTTCCAAGTGGGAAGGAACTGAATGTTGGTGGATTGATGATAAAGAAGCCAACATCAAAATGGGAAACCAATTTGGTCTGAGAGGATTGCTAATGGCACACGAACACAATATGGATTGTTTTGATGAAGAACGTGTTAAGAGTTGGAAAGAGATTTACGACATAATCACGGGGGAAAAATGAACGGTCAAGTAATAATGCCAATTTGGATATATTGCCTTGCGTGGGGAATTATCGGTTGGTCAATGGTGGTCGCTTATAATAGAGGTCGTGCTAAAGGTTATAAACAAATTCAAGATGATGTCCTTGAGATAATCCAAAAGATTTCCGAAGAAGATGTCAATCGTTGGAATAGAGAAAGAGAAAAAGATGATTATTTAGAAAAGAATATCGATTGGTTGGAGGACAATGATGAGAGGTAAGTTAGTTAAAGGTTTCGTTGGAGTCCGGAAAAAGACCAGCATAGGACATAGATGGATTAAAACGTCGTCCATGAATAAAAATAAAAGACGTTCTTACAAAAAATATAGAGGACAAGGCAAATGAGTAATGTTATAACTGCACCAAATAGAGATACACATCTTCGTACTAAAAACCGATTTTATCAATGTGGTTGGTTAGATGCTGAACGTGGTGATAAGGAACAAGTTATCACACCCACTACAGCACACGAGTCTGACTACAAAGCAGGTTACTACGAAAGTATGTCAAATTTATTTACTCTAGAAGGACAAAGCCAGAATGAAGAAGATATAAATAATAGTGATTAGTTAAGTTAAGGGCTGAGATGCACACAAACGAACAAATCAAGACAAAATTCAAAGCAGTTAAGAAAACTTTAAAAGCTGCCCATCTTCGTGCCACGTGGTTTCAGGACTACACAAACGCACACACTATAACAAATGCCTTGCAAATGGTAGAACAATTAGAAAATGAATTCGATATTAAATTTGACCCGCCATGTGGAATGAGTCACAAATGAGTTTCTATCTACAAGTACCCGACCTAGTTGAATACTGTAGAACTGAACTTAAAATCCCCGACACAACTCTAATCTCAATTGAGTATGAAGACCTGTCTGACGAAGGTGTCAAAGGGTGGGCGATAGACTCAGCAGAGGACGGTGAGTATGATATCGAAATTGACCGTAACCTCGGACAAGAAGAAACACTAATGACAGTATGTCATGAAATGGTACACGTATCACAGATGTACCACGGAAAAGAAATTGATGAAGAAGAAGCAGTAGAGAAAGAGAAAATACTTCTAGACGGCTTCAATCAATTTCAAGCTTATCAATATGAACTTAATGTTTAATAAGAGAAGGAATAAACCAATGACCAATAGAAAATTAATGAGTGAATACTACAAGCCAGATGGTGGTGTCGCTAAGATATATCAAGTAGTAAATAATTTGGACGAAAGAGATGCGTACTATAGTATCGTATATAAAGATAAAGACGGTGTTAGAATCGGTACGGAAGATTTCCCCTATAAGTCAATTCACTATGTGGAAGATGCTGCTGAGAATTGGACGCTAGGTATTAAACAGTTGTTACATTCGTGAATAATTCAGGACTTTATATTACACCAGACGGTAAAGGGAAGGCACTAGTTACTGAGTTTTCTAATTTTAAGAAGTATAAATATAGTAAACCAGAACTGTGTTGGACAGTAGACTGGCCTAATAAACAAGGACTAAGAGGTATATATGGCAACAGACGTATTTGATTTTGGATTCACTCTCGTAGATGAGGGTGAGTTAGAAGTCACACAAAAACTAGAATCCAGTGATAAGGAATCGGCAGAGTTGGGTGCGAAAGCAACTGCAACTCAAGAGAAGGTTGATGATTTATTTAACGCAATCACACCTTTACTTAATAACCTTAAAGCGAATCCGGAAAAAGAATATATTCTTTGGCCGAACCGTGTAGAAAAGGTTGAACAATTTGAAACACATTTACAGACAATTTATAATAGATAAACTTGACTAATTGAGGTAAACATAGTATAATGGCTGGTATGAGTAAATATAGTGGTATGACACGCAATCAAAAACTGAGATTGCAAGCAAAAGAAAGACGAATGGAATCTATTAGTAGGGATACAAAAGTACCCTCATCAGTAGATGCCTTTTCCCCCGAGATGCGTTTAGATACTGATGCTGAGATAACCGAAGCATGGGAAGAATCTGGCGTCCTTAATAATGTTAGAAATACATTGGAGATTGATAATGGCGATTGGTAAAAAGAAACGCAAACCTATGACTGCAGAACAAAGAGTGGCTGCTGGTAAAAGACTGGCACTTGCTCGTGCAAAAAAGAAACCCGCTCAATATAAAAGTGTTCACCCTAAAGTGAGAGCATTAGATGATGATAATGACTTTTCTATTGTTAGTATTAAACGATACATTAAAGCAACTACCGAGAAGATTTCTAATCTTAAGAAGGCAGTACGACTTAATGAGAAAGGTGCAATCGCCAAGTTGGCATCTGCACAAGCATATAAACGACATTGTGAACAATATCTAAAAGACGGTATATGGTCTTTAGACTTCATTGGTGAGAATGAAGAATTGAGAGTGGTATGGGGTACTCTTGCACCAGCGTATGACGAGAACGGAATACAGAAGGTGCAAAATGCCAGAACTTGATATTAACAAACAGAGTTTCTCTAAACTGATTGAGGACTATATTCTCATTCACAAAGATGTTGACTATATTGATGCAATACTAATCGTATGCGAGAAACACGAAGTAGACCCAAGAGATTGTAAACGACTATTGAATAAGAGTATTGTTGAAAAGATTGAGGTCGAAGCAATGAATTTAAATATGATACAGGGGGGTAATCCCTCGTATACCTTACCGATATAAACTTGACTATGTACCCGCTTTAGTGTATAATATACGGTATGATGAAAGGATTTGAAGCATTTCAATACGCAACAGCAGTTAATTTACATTTCAATAGTGCAGAGTATGATGCGTTTAAATATCACTTCAAAACTAAGGTAACACAAGAATCATATTGGAAACGAAATGACAAATACCAACTAACTAAGATTGGTAATCGTTTCAAGACCAAGGACGAAATCATCAAGTACTTTGCTGCTCACCAAGTAGCAGGTAATAAGTGGGTTGGTGATATGTTAAGAGATGAGAAAACCTATACGGACTTTCTCAAACGAATGGAAAGTTTATCCTATATAGTAAAGGACGAACTAAGAGAACTTACAGATACTAATTTTAACGACTTATTGACGGCACATGATGGGGAATATCCTATCATTATAAATAAGTATCTGGAAGGAACGGTTTCATTAGAAACTGTTTGTATATTGAATCGCATCACGGGTTTTATTGAGTGGGCGAAACAATTGGTATCGGAAACAATACTGTTTCCTGATATTGCCGACAAGGTGATTAAGTATCAACAATTCCTTGAGTACGACGAAAAGAGAATGAGGAATCTGATACATAACCTTTTTAAATAATGATACAACTATAATACAAATAATATACAGGAGTAATATATGAGTTTTGCAGACTTAAAAGCAAAAGCGATGAAACTTGATTCGCTAGTAGGAGCCGCCGAACAAGACGGTGGTAAGAAAGAAAGTTATGCTCAAGACGAGCGTAAGTGGAAACCAACAAGGGATAAATCGGGAAATGGTTATGCTGTTATTCGATTCTTACCTGCCAAAGAAGGTGATGATTTACCTTGGGCAAAGTATTGGGACCACTTTTTCAAAGGGCCAACTGGTCAATGGTATGTTGAGAAATCACTAACTACTATTGGTAAGGACGACCCAGTATCAGAGATGAATACCAAACTCTGGAATTCTGGAATAGAATCAGACAAGCAAATCGCAAGAGACAGAAAACGTCGATTGCATTATGTGTCTAATATCTATGTTGTGAACGACCCAGCAAATCCAGAAAACGAAGGTAAGGTTTTCCTATACGAGTATGGGAAGAAAATCTTTGATAAAATTATGGATTCTATGCGACCTCAGTTCCAAGATGAAACACCTGTCAATCCATTTGACTTGTGGAAAGGTGCGAATTTTAAAATTAAAATTGCAAAGGTAGAGGGTTATGTAAACTATGACCGTTCTTCTTTTGATGCCCCAACACCTTTGGCTGAAGATTCTCAATTAGAAGCAATCTACAATCAGGAATACTCATTGAAAGAGTTTACTGACGAAACTACATTCAAACCATACGACGAACTTAAACTTAAGTTGACTCGTGTATTGGGTGAAGCGGGTGCAGTAACTTCTTCAGCAGAGTCTATGGAGTTAGAGGATTCGGTTACTACAACGACACCTACTCCAGAGATTAAGAAACCACCTGTTGATGACACTATGAGTTATTTCGAGAAGTTAGCAGCCGAAGCTTAATCTTTATTGATTTTAAAGAACCCCCTTAATTGGGGGTTTTTATTTGTTCATTCCTACTGCAGAACCAGTAAGGATTGCACCAAAAGCTATATGAAACAGACCGCCACCCAACAAAGTGAATGGCTGATGCTGGCCTGTTAATTTTTTCATAAGTTCCATCTGAACCATTGGTTCGCTAGTTGCGTTAATGATTGCCATAAACTCACTAATGTCTGGTCTGTTGAGCCCCCACCAGATTGGACAGAAAATGAAATCGTAAAAGCATATTAACAGATATAGAGACAAGGCGGCCCACCGCCAAGTCATTGTACTTCTTTCTACATCAGTTAACATTTACTGTAAAACCCTTTCATATACAGTCGTCTTTACACATTGTGGCATCTACACCCCAAAACATTGCTGCTACGAGAACGACTAGTCCTAGTCCTATCCATACCCATTTGTTCATGTTTGTCTCCTATTCTATGTTATTTTTTCTCCATTTCTGAAACTCATTAGACCACTTTACATGTTCTTCTAACGTAATTTCATGAACGGATTTTCCTTTGTAATACTGTAACCACTCATCATACGTCCAACTCATCTTTAATTTCTCCATTATTAATTACCTGCTCCCCCAGCTACACCACCACCGGGTTTTCCATTCCACCCCTGAGTTTGTAGCATTATATCTTCTAAATCAGACCTATCTGTAATATAGTAATGGTGATGGGTTTCTG
>PBDY01000028.1 GCA_002717445.1 Gammaproteobacteria bacterium
ATCGAACTGATTGGTTCGGATCCGATGACAATCTTATTTCGATACTGTCTTTATCGTACTCTGACCAGTCGTCCCTTGATACAAGTACAAGCGGACCATAGTCGGCATCCAACCCATCGACATAATCATAACCGGCTTGTCCAATGACCGCAGTTAAATTCATGCCATTGTCCATGTCCAAGCTGATGTTTAAAGAAGTGTCTTGGGTATTGGTAACTGTTCCCAGAGGGTTATTACCCAATACTTGAGTAGTGCCAAAACCTAGGTTTTCATCGGTATATTGGTTTCCTGTTCCAACTGCAGCTTGATATCCTGGATAAAATATACCCATCACCGCAAAACCGAGTCCTGATGTAGGTGTCGGAGGCATCGCTTGGTCAAAAGTCCAAGGCGATGATGTGCTCCCTGTTCGGATGTGTTCTCCATCCGTGTGCTTGAAATCAACTCTTAGATCATCTTTTGGTTGATACGAAGCACTAAACCTCAACATGGTCTCATCAGCTGTTGGGCCAGTTTTGCCATTATACAGGTTGTTAATGGTTCCATCGTTATCACGATCTTGCCAAGCAAGTCTTACAGCGAATGCATCAGATAAAGGGATATTAAGATGTCCTTCAATCTCAGTACCACTGTCTTCATCACTCGCAGCAATAGATACTTTGCCCGAAATATCATCATCGCCGATTACTGGCTTTGCAGTAATAACATTGAGTGCACCGGTCAAAGTGTTTTTACCAAACAGAGTTCCTTGAGGTCCTCTAAGTACTTCAACACGATCAACATCGAAAAGACCAGTTCTAAACTGACGTCCTTTTGGTAAATGCACACCATCGACGAATAATCCGACTGATTGTTCGAACGACTGGTTCGCACCAATAGAGATTCCTCTCATGGTTACAATAGTTGATATTGCATTCTCTGTTACGCTGAAGTTTGGTACATATGCGCTGAGGTCTTTTAGTGATTGAATTGCTTGCTTCTCTATGAGGTCTCCATCGATGACAGATACAGAAACAGAGACGTCTTGAAGACTCTCTTCTTTCTTGGTTGCCGTTACAATGATTTCCTCTAGTTCTTGTGCTTTAACTGTGCTGACAGTAAATGTCATTGCTATTGCTAAAACAAAAGCAGATTGCATAATACGTTTCATATGGATTTCCCCCTGATTGTTAACGTAATTACATATTTGTATGAGTAATATTGCCAAGATTTTCCAGCTTATCAAACGATAGTGGGACTTTTTTCAGCCTATCGGTGTTGTTTTTAAGCCAATAATCAATCAAACAAAGGGTTTCCAGCGTTTTTTATGGGTGTATACAAATATCGAATAAATCTATAAATATGGTCTTTTTTAGATAAGATTGAGTGGTATGAAGAAAATATTAATTTTACTTGTTTTATCGTCTATTCAACCTATGGCTAAAATAGTGGCCGGTGAAAGTGACTCATACCTTTATTGCACACGACCAAATAAATCCCATGCAGTACATTTTTTTTGGTCTATATCCTCTGCCAATGATATTAAGAAATGGGTTAGTGGGTCTCAAGAAGCAACATCAAATCAACTTGTCATGAACAACCCAAAGAACATTGCCTGGAATCAAATTGGTAATCCGATGAGTATTTATGTTCTCGACAAAAAAACCATGCGTCAAAGTGGTACACTTTTATCCAAAGATTCTGAGATTCTAGATCGATGGGTTTCTGAATGTGAGTTCATGGAAAAGAATGAGTTCTTAGATCAGCAAGTAGATCATAGCCCTTGAATATCGGCGGCCTCCTCTCTCAATAAATCTGGACTTCCAAGCAATTGCCTATTCAGACCGATTCTTTTGAACCAATAGTGAAGCCCTAGATCATCCGTGAATCCCATTCCGCCATGAACTTCTGTTGCTGTTTTTGCAATGGATGATCCAACTTCAGAAAGTTGTGCTTTCGTCTGGCATGCCATCAGTTGGGACTCATGAGGAATATGATCCATGGTGTGTGCGGCATACCACGTCATGGAATAACAAGGCTCTAAGTCTGACGCCATTTGTGCACACATGTGCTTCACTGCTTGAAATGAACCGATTTGCCTGCCGAACTGTTTTCTCTCTTTTGCATAGTCAACGGATCGATCCAACATGTGTTGAGCAGCTCCAAGTGTATTGGCTGCAAGAGCAATTCTGCCCAGATTGATTGCTTGCTGAATGGATTCGATATTATCCGAATCATTATCCAATGCCTCCGTTTCAACATCAGTCAGAGCCAATTCGCTCAGGAATGAAGTCACATCCACGCTTCTCAGTTCAATTTTTTTCAATCCATCGCCAGATGCATCTACGACGTGGACGCCAGCATCTGAATCAACAATTAAATAGTGCGTGCTCTCAATATCATCCATTACAAACAATGTCCGACCGTTCAGTTTTTGATTGGAATATTTAATGCCTGATTGAATGCGTCTTCCAGTCATTTCTGTTAAAGCCACAGCAAATCGTTTCTCACCTGTTGCAATTCCAGGTAAATATTTCTGTTTCTGAGAGTCACTCCCTAGCTTATCAATTAAGAATGGCGCGATTAAAAATGATCCAATGAATGGATATGGAGCAACACCTCTCCCAAGAGACTCAGAAACACTGATCGCAAATAATGAATCAAGACCAAGGCCTCCGAATGCTTCTGGAACGACAAGACTGCTGAGACCGAGCTCATTGAGACCTTCAAAAACGAGTCGACTTAAATTTTTATTTTCACCGGTCCTGTGTGACCTCAGTGCATCTACTGTGACCGTGTCTTCGAGAAATTTATTGATACTCTCTTGGAAAAATTGTTGTTCTTCTGATAATCCGAAATACATGGTTAAGCTCCTTGAATCTTGGGTTCTTTTGGAAGACCCAAGCCTCTTTCAGAAATAATATTTTTCTGAATCTGGCTGGTTCCTCCGCCGATGATTAATCCCAGATAATACATATAAGCATATTGCCAACCTCCATTATCCCTAAGGTGAGGACTATTGTCATAAAGCGTCCCAATCTCGCCCATTACATCAATCGCTAAGGATTCAAGCTCGTATCTCATTTCTGTTCCATAGAGTTTAACAATCATGATTGCTAGATTTATATCCTGACTTTTATTCAAGCGACCAGATAAAAGTCTCAGGCCATGTGATTTCAGTGCAAGAATTTTTCCTTGGATCTTCATCAATCGATCACGATAAACCGGTTTATCAATCATACGAACGCCGTCCAGAGTTTCACTCTTCATGAGATTAACGAGTTTGTCGTAACGCCTGATCATCTTATTGGGATCTCCCAGAGAGCCCCTTTCATGAACCAGAGTCTTGTTAGCAACCAACCAACCTTGGCCTCTTTCGCCGACAATGTTTTCAGCTGGAATTCTGACATCGGTGAAAAATACTTCATTGAATCCAGCATCCAAGGTCATATCAACCAATGGCCTGACTTCAATGCCGGGCGTATCCATTGGAATGAGCAAATAACTGATGCCTTGATGTTTGGGTGCATCGGGTTCTGTTCTCACCAAGCAGAACATCATTTGTGCATATTTTGCAGTACTGGTCCAAATCTTTTGTCCATTGATAACCCATTCATTGCCGATCAATTCACCTTTTGTTTGCAAGCTGGCCAAGTCACTTCCAGCATTGGGTTCTGAGTAACCCTGGCACCATATTTCATCAAGTTCGAGTGCGGGCTTAATATACCTTTGTTTTTGTTCCTCGGTACCCATTTCCATCAATGTGGGAACAAGAAAGTCTATGCCCTGCCCGCCTGTTCCTGTGGGAATTTTAAACTTTGAAAATTCTTCGGTAATGATGACATTTTTTACAATATCAAGGTCTCCGCCATAACCTCCATATTCTTTAGGAATGTGTCTTCCATGGTAGCCCCGTTCAATTAACAGCTTTTGCCAATCTTTGACGGTCATTTCTATTTTGGGCTCCTCATTTGGGTCGATGACCGACTCATAACTGTATAGACTTCCAGTCACATGAATGCCTTTGAATTCTTCACAGAAGGTTTTCACTTCATTTCTGAATTCTTCATAATCATTTCCAAAATCAAGATTCATCCTTTTCCTCCATCCAATTCGGTTGCCTTTTTTCTATAAACGCCTGAATACCCTCCTTTGCGTCTTCGCTATCGATACATAGTTTAATCTGCTCTCTCAAGTAAGGGAGCGCATCATTGAACGCCATTTGATCTTGCTTATTGTATGCAGAAAGACCCATTTTCATCGTATTGGGAGGTAACTTAACCAGTGATGAAACCAAGAGATCCACCGTGTCATTGAGCTCAGATTCCGGAACGTGCTGATTGATGAGGCCATATTTTTCTGCATTCTCAGCACTGATGCTCTCACCCCTCATGATGAAGTCTAGCCCCTGTCTCTTCGGCATCACCCTAAACAAACCTGCCATGACCATGAATGGCCATATTCCTCTTTTGATCTCAGGCGCAGTAAAAGTGACGGCACTTGAGGCTATTGCGTGTGTGGCGTTACAGACAATCATTAGAGCACCTGCTAAAACATTGCCCTGTATCTTACATACAACTGGCTTATTCAAATTACGTATCATAAGACTGATATCTTCAACGTCTCCAAGCTTCGGAACCGTGGATGTGGTTTCGTCTTTTTTTGACCACATGTTTTTTAGATCGCCACCGGCACAAAATACATCCCCGCTGGCTTGAATTATGATTGCTCTGATTTCATTAGACTTTTTGGCATAATTCAGTGCATATATGATTTCATTCGACATGACATCATTGATTGCATTCTTCTTCTCTGGTCTGTTCAGAGTGATGGTAAGTGCGTGGTCTGAATGTTCAATCATGATGGCTTCAAAAACATAATTATCCGGTGGCATGATCTGATCAGTCATCTTTATCTCCTTTGATGAAATTCTTGGGAATATTCACATATTTTGCCCTCAAGTACTCTCCCAGTGACTTTGCAAGAGCATCGACCTTCGTGTTTGATGAAGCACCATCCTCCAAAATATCCTTGATGTAAAAATTCAAGGACTTGATATTCGAAAATTCATATCTCTCAATATCATAATCAATCAAATCCGGAAGAAGTATTTTTAATTGATCAACCGTCAAGTAATGATAAATGAATGAATAGATTTCATCGGTTTTTGTCCACACACCTAAATTTGCACATCCGCCCTTGTCGCCTGAACGTGCGCCAATGATATTCCCCAGTGGGATCCTTTCAA
This sequence comes from Gammaproteobacteria bacterium, assembly GCA_002717445.1. Lineage (GTDB taxonomy): Bacteria > Pseudomonadota > Gammaproteobacteria > Steroidobacterales > UBA11654 > CACPJA01. The sequence goes on from PBDY01000028.1 coordinate 5,228, forward strand.
ACGCCTCGTAAGTCGTCTTTTCAATAATTAGCTCTTTTGTGTCTCTTGGTTTTTCACGTTTGGGAATCTCATTGCTTGTTGGATGAACGGCATATACTTCATCGGAAAAATGAATCTTTTCAGTGACATATTTGGAATCGATCAAGGTTGGCCAATAACGAATAAATGGGTTGCCTGGCCCCGGGGCTTGCTTTGAGAAAAAGCCTGGATAATTTGCCAGTGCCAGTTCAATGATTTTTGCCGTAAACAGTCTTCCAACCAGATTGGGATCCTTTGACTTAAGATCAATTCTCAGCATTGCCATCGCTTCTTCATGCGTGCTCGGATCGTCTTTATCCGTTCGATGAAGATCAATGGTGACCTCTTCAAACTGATCTTTTCCACCCAACAGCTCAAATAGTGCCGTAATGAATGTTTCTGCTTTTTTCTCTATATCCAAGCCGGTCAAGATCAATTCCATTCCGTTTCGGTACCCTCCTGCTAGGTTGATACAGACCTTATGTGTATCAGTTGGAGGTGATCCTTTGCAACCAGATACAGTGACTCTGTCATCACCAAGGTCTTTTAATGACAGTGTGTCAAAATGTCCAATGACATCCGGATTAATATAGTCTGGCGATGAAATCTCATAGAGTAACTGAGCGGTTACAGTGCCCGATGAAACCAATCCACCTGTATTTTGATGTTTGGTAACAGTAAAAGAGCCATCGTCATATATCTCTGCAATGGGATAACCAATGTCCTTAAATGTCTCTACCTCTTCAAAAAAAGCATAATTTCCGCCTGTGGCTTGAGCACCACATTCGATAATATGGCCAGCAGTAAGTGCTCCAGCGAGCTTATCATAATCATCTCTTTCCCAATTAAACTTCCATGCAGCTGGACCGATCACAAGAGAGGCATCAGTGACCCTCGGGCAAATGACAACATCAGCACCCATATCGAGGGCCTTAACAATGCCCCATGCGCCCAGATACACATTTGCTGTAAGGACCTGACAGTCAGAAGAGTTTAAAGGCTGCTTTTTATCAATGTGGATAAATTCTTCGCCTTTGTCTTGAAGCATCTTGAGATCCCCAGTAATGTCGTCTCCATCGATATATGCGACCTTCATTTCTAGAGACAGTTCTTCATTGATCTTATTCAGTTGGTTAGCCATTGATTGAGGGTTTAACCCCCCTGCATTAACAATGATTTTGATGCCTTTGGATTGACATGCCTTTGCAATTTCTTTGTATTGCTTAAGGAATGTGCCGACATAGCCCATGTCTTCTCCTCGTTTCAGCTTTTGTGAGTAAAGGATACCCATTGTCAGTTCGGCTAAATAATCACCGGTCAGAACATCGATTGGTCCTCCTTCAACCAATTCTATGGCCGCAGAGAGTTTGTCGCCATAGTAACCGCTGCAGTTGGCAATCCTTATGTTGTCTCGATCATTCATTTTGATTTAATTAAACCATCGATGATTAAGCCTGAGATCATATTTGCAGAATCTTCAGCGGATGCTGCCAACTTTTCTTGATGATTCTTCTTTGAGAAAATTCTGGCAACCGTTCCTAACATAATTGCGACTGCTCTGGTATCGAGCGATTTGATCTCATTCTTTTCAGTCGCATCATCCAAGAGTCGTTTGATGTGTTCAATGTATGCCAATTCATGGCTTTTGATCATGTCATCAGCTCCCTTGATTCGACTCAAATCAATGGCATATTTCTGTATTCTTGGTCCGGCTGCTTCATTCCCTATCTTTGTGAATGTCTGAAGTTTTTCAACCGATGAATCCATATTCTTTAAGGAACTCAAAGCCTGTTTGGCTATATTGGTTAAAATTCGATCTATCGTCGAGATAACAAGCATTTCTTTACTGGGAGCTATCTCATAGAGAGTTCTCAATGACACTCTCAAGTTTGAGGCAATATCAGACATGGTTTGATTTCCAATTCCTTTCTCAAGAAGATTTTCAAAGTTCTGAATGACCTCAAAATGCTTTTCAGTTAAGTGAGTATCACTCATCGTCTGACTTTAAAAGTAATAATGATGTTCCCGTTTCGAGTTGATCGCCCTGATTGACATAAATTTCTTCTACGATTCCATCCTGATCCGATGAAATAGAATGATTCATTTTCATGGCTTCCATAACAAGAAGTTTTTGTCCTTTGCTAACACTGTCGCCAATGTTTACATTTATCTCTGTCACTTTACCAGGCATAGGAGAAACCAATGAACCTTTTTGGATGAGTTCTTGGTCATTTTTAAACCTAGGAATTAATCTAATTAACTTATTCCCACGATCATGCTGGACCAGAAGTAAATCGTTATATTGACTGATACTGATACACCGACGAACCTTATCGAGTTCAATATCAATGCAATCATTTGTGACATCATTAATGATGGCAGTTTGATTCTTGTCGTTTACGAATGAGCCGTCTCTTTTTCTTTTGTATCGAACTGTAGTTTCCTCATCATCTATATCAAACGAGACTTGTTGATACGGAAGTCTTGCATTATGCCACCCAGATAGGATATGCCTCATAACACCAGCTTTTGATCGGTTCATATTCTGTAACCACATTGCTGCAGACATGCTTAAAAAGTCAATTTCGCTTTCATCAAGTTCGGTCGATCGGAGTGGTTTGCAGCTTTCTATAAAATCTGTGGTTGTGTCGCCTTTGAGAAAATTCTCATCCCTTAGAATATTGATAAGAAAATCAATGTTATTAACAAACCCACCAAAATGAGTGTTTTCAAGTTCTTGAGCAAGCCTTGATGCTGCAACTTCTCTGGTTTCACCATGAGATATAACTTTTGCGAGCATTGGGTCAAAATCCGTGCCAATCATCATTCCCTCACATACGCCTGAATCCCATCGGATATGATGAGATTCTTGATGACGATCGGCGACGAGTTTACCGTTCGACGGAAGAAAATCGTTTACTGGATCTTCAGCGTATACTCTGGCTTCGATGGAGTGACCATTGAATGAAACATCGGATTGAGCAAATGCAATTGGCTGATCATCAGCAATTCTGAGCTGCATTTCAACAATGTCCATTCCGGTCACCATTTCTGTCACTGGATGCTCCACTTGAAGCCTAGTATTCATTTCCAAAAACCAAAGCTCTTCAGTTTCGTCGTCATAGAGGAATTCAATGGTTCCAGCAGACACATAATTAATTTGTTTTGCCAATGAAATTGAAGCTTCAGTAAGTTTATTTCTTTGTTCTTGATTAATTCTGGATGAAGGGCTTTCTTCAATGATTTTCTGATGTCTTCTTTGGATGGAGCATTCTCTTTCACCAAGATGCAGAACTGAACCATGTTTATCTGCAATGATCTGTACCTCTATGTGTCTCGAGTGTTGAATGTATCGCTCAATAAATATTCGATCATCACCAAATGCATTCATGGCCTCTTGTTTGGCCAACTCGATTGAATCATTGAGTTCGCTCTCATCATTGACGATTCGCATGCCTTTCCCACCTCCGCCAGAGGCTGCTTTGATCATCAAAGGATATCCAATACTCTTTGCTGACTTTGCATCATCTGCCGATTCCAATATTGGTAATTTAGCTTTTGAGGCATGTGTCTTGGCTTCAATCTTATCACCCATGTCTTGAATAGACTTTGGATTGGGCCCAACCCAAATGATTCCTTCATTTTGGACTTTCTTGGCAAATGCATGATTCTCAGACAAAAACCCATAACCGGGATGAATTGCTTGGGCACCCGTCAACTTCGCTGCAGCAATAACAGCGTCTGAATCCAGGTAAGATGATTCAATTTTTACAGATAAATCCGCATCGTTTACATAGGGCGAATGCCTGTCTGCTTCGGTGTAGATGGCGACAGTTTTAAGACCCATTTTTTTGGCGGTCCTAAAAACCCTTGAGGCAATTTCACCTCGGTTTGCTACGAGCAGTTTTGAAAAATTATTCACAATCTAAAAACTCCATATTCTTCGGTCCCCTCGATCGATTTATTTCCAACCACTGACAAACAGATCCCTAGTACCGTTCGTGTGTCACGAGGGTCGATGATTCCATCGTCACTGACAAGGCCAGTTGCCTCCAGTGCCAATGAACCTTGATCTTGAAGTTTTTCAACTGCATCGGTTAAAAGCTTGTCTTGTTGCTCATCAAATTCTTCTCCCTTTCTCATCGCCCGAGCTCTTCTTACCATGGACATGACACCAGCAATTTGTTTGCCTCCCATCACGGCAATTTTTGCCGATGGCCAAAGAAAGGTGAATCGGTTGTTAAATGCCCTTCCTGACATCGCATAAGTGCCTGCTCCGTATGAAGCGCCTAATATAATTGTGATATGAGGGACTGTTGAATTAGAGACTGCATTGATCATCTGAGATCCCTTTTTAACGATTCCATCTCTTTCAAATTCCTTACCTACGAGGAATCCTGTCACATTTTGTAAAAATATTATTGGCGTATTGGTTTTATTACACAGTTGAATAAAGTGTGCAGCTTTTTGAGCCGAATCCGGGTAAATCGCTCCATTGTTACCAACAATGCCCACAGGGTATCCTTGAACCTCGGCCCACCCGGTGATTATAGTCGGCCCAAATAATGGTTTGAATTCTTCAAATCTTGATCCATCGACAAACCTTGCTATTGCTTCCTTGATATCAAATGGTGTTTTTAAGTCTGGACTCACCAATCCCAATAATTCCTCTGCAGCATATGCGGGATTCTCAGAATCCTCTTCTGGATCGGCTTCAGCTTTTCTCCAATTTAAGTGTGAAACAACCTCTCGACAAATTCGAAGAGCATCCATTTCATCTTCGGCCAAGTAATCCGACAAACCTGATGCCTCTGAATGCATCTGAGCACCGCCCAATGTCTCATCATCAGACTCTTCACCCGTTGCCATCTTTACCAATGGTGGTCCCGCTAAAAAGACTTTGGACCGTTCTTTAATGAAAATGTTGTAATCAGACATACCGGGTTGGTAGGCTCCACCTGCAGTTGATGAACCAAAAACAACAGCTATTGTCGGTATTCTCATTTTCGAAAGCTCTGTCATTTCATAAAACCATCTCCCTGTTTCGGCAAAATGTCCTGTTCCAATATTCCAAGGTTTTTCCTTAGACATTGGGTTAATTCTCAAATCTGCTCCAGCTGACTCCACAAAACTGATATAAGGAATACCGTTGTCTCTTGCGATCTCAATGCACCGTCCCCATTTCTTTGAGGCGTAATGAGTCAGTGCTCCAGCGAGTACTGTCGGATCATTTCCAAAGATAACGCATTCGACACCACTGATGATACCAATCCCTGCAACACAGCCTCCTCCAATGGTGTAATCAGAGTCATAAGCAGCAAGAGGGCTGATTTCTAAAAAGGGCGTGTCCGGGTCTAGTACATTGAATATTCGTTCTCGGATCGACATCTTTCCTTTTTTTGCCAAACGCTCATGATGATGAGCACCGCCACCTACCTCTGCTTCATCGAGCAAGAGATCAATGACATTCAGCTTGTTGATCATTTCATTTGAATTGATCTCATACTGATCACTCTGATTATCCAATTTTGAAAGTATTCGTCGCTTTATCTTTTTTATTTCCATTTGATATCGCTTATTGGTAATATATTTGATGAAATATTACCAGCGATGGAAAACAATATCAATCATGGAAAAGATAATCTCTTCTATTGAAAATGAAACAAGGGCCATTGAGTCACTAATTGATGGTTTGGATGATTTGACTTGGAAATCTAAGACTTCATTTAAATCTTGGTCCCCTGAAATCATTATTTCACATCTGCTCTACTTCGATCGCATGACCATCCACTCTTTAAATGATCCGGTCAAATTTAATGAAGAAGCATCATTTCTATTTCAAACATTCTCCAAAGTAACGGATTCTTTGTCACGAGCAGAAAGTGTGAGGGATCGTTTATCAATCAATGATCAATCGAAGATGATCGATGCGTGGAAGACATCGAACCATGAAATGGCAAATCTGTTTTTAACTGTTGGTCCTGATCGCCGATGTCAATGGTTTGGTCCAGATATGAGTGCACGAATGTTCATGACCGCCCGTTACATGGAATCATGGGCTCATGCTCAGGCAATTTATGATTTGATTGATCAATCTCGCATCTATAGTGACGACATTGAGCATATTGTCCAAATTGGCATAAAAACATTCAAATGGTCATTCAGAAACAGGAAATTGGATGTGCCTGAGGTCTTTCCCTTTATAGAGCTTGAAGCCCCGAGTGGAAAAAAATGGTCATTCAATGATCGCAATCAGAATGAATCGGTCACCGGTAAGGCCAGTGATTTCTGCCACGTTGTGACTCAAAATAGAAATATTCAAGACACAGACCTTGAAGTTAATGGAAAAATATCTGAGCATTGGATGTCTATAGCACAATGTTTTGCTGGAGAACCTGAGGATCCCCCAAAACAAGGCACAAGAAATTGAGGAAACAATTATGAAATGGACCGACGAACACACAAGCATCAGAGAAACAGCTGCTAAGTTTGTAGACAATGAAATCAATCCATATGTGGACCAATGGGAAGCTGAGGGCATCTTTCCTGCTCATGAACTGTTTAAAAAATTAGGAAATCTAGGAATGCTTGGCATCAACAAGCCCGAGAAATATGGAGGACTTGGTTTGGATTACAGTTACTCAATAGTCTTTGCAGAAGAGATGGGTAGGATTAGGGCAGCAGGTGTAGGAACGGGCATAGGTATCCAAACCGATATGTCTACTCCGGCACTGGCAAAATTTGGAAGCGAAGAACTCTGCAATGAATTCTTAGCTCCAGCAATTTCTGGCGATGTTGTCACATCGATTGCAGTGAGCGAACCGCATGCGGGTTCAGATGTTGCCGCAATTAAAACTGAAGCAACAAAAGATGGCGACGACTATGTCATCAATGGTACTAAGATGTGGATTTCAAATTCAACTCAAGCTGATTATTTCTGTCTCCTAGCAAACACAAGCGATGACCAGATGCATCAAAACAAATCACTGATCATCGTTCCATCGGACACAAAAGGTGTGAGCCTATCTGAACCATTGAAGAAACTTGGCCTGCATTCGTCTGATACTGCACAAATATTCTTTGATAATGTCAGAGTTCCTCAGAGGCATCTCATTGGTGAAGAAGGCAAAGGTTTCATGTACCAAATGATGCAGTTTCAGGAAGAAAGACTGTATGCCGCTGCTGCTGCACTAAAGGGTTATGAAGACATCATTCAGGACACCATCGAGTACACAAAACAAAGAGAGACGTTTGGAAAGCCGATTATTGAGAATCAAGCCGTTCACTTCAGGCTTGCTGAACTTCAAACAGAGGTGGAACTATTGAGGGCATTAACTTACCTGGCCGTTGAGGAATACATAGATGGAAAAGATGTTTTGACAAAAGCATCCATGGCAAAACTTAAGTCGGGTCGACTGGGTCGAGAATTAACCGATGCGTGCCTCCAGTATTGGGGTGGCATGGGATTCATGTGGGAAAGCTCTGTAGCAAGAGCTTATCGTGATACAAGACTTGGATCCATAGGTGGTGGTTCAGATGAAGTCATGCTAGGAATCATTTCCAAGCAAATGGGAATGCTGAAAAGATGATGTCAGTCTGATCGCTCAGCTTTTCGCTCAGACCTTTTGTCTTTTATTTTCTGAAACCAAGACCTGTCGTCATTAATGTTTGCTTCCTTGGGGGTCTCACTCTTTGACGGCAAACCATCAGAAAAATAATTCGGTGATTCATCTAAACAAATGATCTGCAGGGTTGAATCAACATTCTGTGAAACTTTTGAAATGATTTGATTCTGTGTGGTGACATTGTTTCTCCCCTCGATGGTGTCATCAATAAGATCCAATAGTTCTGATAAGTCATCGCCAGAAATATTCTTAATTGGACTTGTTTCAGGCAATTCCTCCAAAATCGGCAAGTACTCTTCCCTGGTGATATCATTATCGGTTGATAGGTCAGACATATCGAATGAAGACCTTTTCTGAATTTCCATAAGGGCTTGAGGCAATAGAAGTTGTGGAATAGAAACACTGGACTGATATTCTTGAATTTCCTCGCATGTTTGAACAGGTGATTCAAAGAACGAGCAGGAAGTCAAAATAAGGATTGGTATTGTAACGAGTATTAATTTCATTGTTATCGATGCGTCTTTGAGAACTTAATGTCGGTTTGTCGGAATATCTATCATGTATAGCTGTTTGACTTATTTGTGAACAAGTATACTAGACTGTGTAATCAAAACACCTAATTAATGAGGAAGAGATGTCAAAAGTAAAAATTGGAAAAAAAATACCCCCATTTACATCAAAATTAGACGATGATTCAAATCTGATATCCAGTGACCTAATTGGAAAAAATATTGTCATATATTTCTATCCAAAAGACAGCACACCGGGATGCACAAAAGAAGGGGAAGACTTTAGGGATTTACACAAAGCATTCACCAAAAGTAATTCGATGATATTTGGTGTATCGAGAGATTCAATAGCTTCGCATGAGAAGTTTAAAACGAAGCATAACTTCCCTTTTCATCTAATCTCTGATGAAAATGAATCATTGTGCAAAATCTTTGATGTAATCAAAGAAAAAAATATGTACGGGAGGAAGTATATGGGTATTGAAAGAAGTACATTTCTAATTGATGAAAGTGGAGTGCTCATAAAAGAATGGAGAAAAGTTAAAGTCAAAGGTCATGCACAAGAGGTTCTGGATATCCTTAATAATCTCTAAGCTATGATGCAAAAAATAATCTCAATCATTAGTTGCACATTGCTCTTAATAGGGCAATTGAAAGCAGAAATTGAATTGCCTGACTTGGGAAACCCAAGCGATGTTTACTTATCTAAGTTGGACGAACCAGCAATCGGTAGATCATATTTCAGAAACCTTAGACAACAAGGTCAGGTTGTTGAGGACCCACTCTTAAATGAGTACTTACAAGATCTGGGCAGCAAACTATCTTCAAAAGTTCAAGACGGTGATTTTCAATTTAACTATTTCTTTGTGCCGCAGAACTCAATCAATGCCTTTGCAATGCCAGGCGGTTATATTGGTATTCACACAGGTCTTTGTGTCTCCGCCGACAATGAAAGTCAACTCGCTTCTGTTGTGGCACATGAAATCAGCCACGTGACGCAAAGACATATATCCAGACAGATCGGCGATCAAGTGCCTAACTCGATACAAGGAGGGCTAATACTTCTCGGTGCAATTTTAATAGGTGCCATTTCTGGGAATAGTGAAGTCATCGAAGCCGGCACTATGGTTGCACCATCCATCATGAGCCAAAATCAAATTGACTTCACCAGAGAGATGGAGGTTGAGGCTGATGCAATTGGTATAAAAACACTAGGCCTATCGGGATATGACCCTTATGCCATGTCGGATTTTTTTGAAAAGTTATCTACCGGCTCCGATCCAAGGAATGCACAATCTGTTGAATTTCTTCGAACACATCCGACCTCAGTGAATCGATCCGCTGCAGCAAAAAAACAAGCGAGACGAATGACGGTTGAAAGAAAAGATGAATCACTGGGTTTCGAATTGAGCAAAGCAAGAATCAGGCATATCTATAGTTCTACGCCGGAAAAGAGTTATGAATATTTCTTAGAAAAAGTAAATCAGAATGGATTGAGTGATGATCTTTCCAATCATCAAATTGGAAACCTATATGGGTTGGCATTATCCTCAGTACAGCTCGGTTTGGTCCTTGACGCTGAACCGGTTATCAATAGATTCCTTAATGAAAAACATGAGTTTGGCCATTTCCATATTCTTTATGCTGATTTGATGATAGAAAAAAATAAACCCAAAGAAGCGCTGCAACACCTCATTAAAAGACTTCAATTGTCGCCCAGAAATATTCCGTTGACGATCAAATATGCAGAATTGGAGCTAGGTTATGGCAATCCGAGAAAAGCACACGAGGTTCTTTTGGATCTTTTTAATAATAAAATACCGACACCCAATCAAATACGTTTAATTGCCAATGCAGCCAATGAATCAGGGCAAAAAGCTGAGGCATTCTCATACATGGCTGAGTTTTATCTAAGCATAGGAAATTTTCAAGAGGCTATTGAACAACTCAAAATTGCACTTACAATGAAGCCCATTACAAATATTCAAACATCGAAATACATAGCTAGACTGATTGAAGTTGAAGAATACCTAGATGAAATGAACAAAAACCGATGATGAAAAAACAATTCAGAATTATTTTGGCCCTGCTGTTGATTATTGTCAGTGGTTGTTCCTATCAAGGAAGCTTGGCTCCTGATGACTCAGACCCATATGAAAAAACAAACCGAGGCATCTTTGAATTCAACGAAGAACTCGATAAAGCAGTGTTAGAACCAGTCGCTGATGGTTATGATGTCATCGTTCCAGACCCGCTCCAATCTGGTTTGACTAATTTTATTAATAATGTTGAATATCCAATCACCATCGCCAATCTCCTTCTTCAAGGCAAGCCCCTGCAATCCATTGAAAGCTTAATTAGATTCTCGATAAACACTACATTCGGACTGCTGGGTTTTCTTGATCCTGCATCTAAAATGGGGCTTAATTTATACGATGAGGATTTCGCGCAAACACTCGGTGTATGGGGCGCTGACCAAGGCTCATACATAATGACACCATTCTTAGGGCCGTATACAGTTCGCCATGGTTTTGGAGATCTGATAGACAGCCTTCTCAATCCAATCAGCTATATAGACAACGATTTCTCTCGATATGGCCTGAAAATCATTCATCAAATACAAAAACGATCAGATTTATCCTCTCTGGAGGATGAGCTTTATGGATCTTATGACCCCTATCAGTACTTAAGAGATTCATACCTTCAAAACAGAACATATAAGCTCAACAATGGTGCCCTCGATGAAACGAGTGAGTTTGATGAAATTGACTTTGAGGATTTTTAGTCTTTAGACTCCAAGCGGTCAATCACTGCATCAATTCCTATAGCGTTTATTTCAGCATCAAATTGGTTTCTGTAATTCTTGATATAAGAGACGCCTTCTATGCGGACATCAAAAAATCTCCAGCCATCCCTAAATAAACCAAAGCTAAAATTCATAGGTATCAATTCACCCTTATACAAGACCTCTGACTTGACGGTAAGCTTCTTTGTTTGATCTGTGATTTCATCAATTGGTAAAACCTTGATGTTGCTCACATCAAAGTTAAGCAATGTGAGAGCATAAGATTTAACCAAAGATTGATACAAACCTTCTGTGAATCTAGCCTTCTGATCATTTGTTGTTTTTGCCCAATGTTTATTGAGTACTAATCTACCGGCATACTGTTTTTGAAAATATGGCGACAATGATGAGTCAATGATTGAATAGAGTTCGTCTTTGTCCCTTTCTAGTCTTTGTTTGTTTTCCTCATCACCGAGTTGACTGTTCATGCTTGCAATTGATGTCGTAACCATTTCATCAGGCATGAAACTGGGTTGAGAGTATGAAATACTCGGCAACAATAAAAATGCTAAAAGAAGGGCTATCTTTTTGTTCATCGATTTAAAGAGGCTTACGCTTCTTCCATTTGAGGGTGATAGTTACCGGTTCTAGCAAGACTATTCAATCTTGATCGCTTGATAAAAGTTTCTTGTGCTGCCGCAATATTTCCATCTTCTCCAGACCATGCTTTAAGTGGCTCAGCTTGCAGTGCCCGTCCATAAGAAAAAGTCAATTGCCATGGGTGTGGACCCATTTCGTTCATTGAACTCAAATGCGCAGTGGCCTCTTCTGAGGTTTGCCCCCCAGATAAAAAAGCAATGCCGGGCACTTCATCGGGAACATTTTCAGACAGGCATTTTACTGTCGCACTAGCTACTGTAGGAATGTCTGCCCTGTTTGCAGCATCCATGCCTGAAATAACCATATTTGGCTTGAGAACGATTCCATTCAAAGCAACTTTCTGATTATTTAGTTCAGAAAAAACTTCTTGTAAAACTTCTGATGTCACATCAAAACAACGATCAATGTCATGACTGCCATCCATTAATACCTCTGGCTCAACAATTGGTACCATTTGTGCCTGTTGGCATAATCCAGCGTATCTAGCCAAAGCATGAGCATTGAGTCGAATACAATTTTTTGAAGGCAGATCATTGGAAATATTAATAACTGCTCTCCATTTGGCAAATCTTGCACCGAGCTCATAATATTCACTCAGCCGATCTCCAAGGCCATCCAATCCCTCTGTTACGGTTTCACCATCGCAAAAAGGGATCCCTTTGATTCCTTTGTCCACCTTTATTCCAGGAACGACTCCAATGGATGTGAGATGTTCAGCAAATGGTGTTCCATCATTGGTTGATTGCCTGATGGTTTCATCAAATAAGATCACGCCACTTATGTATTCAGACATGTTTGGACTGGTAAAAAGTAGATTCCTGTATGTTTGGCGACTGCCTTCTGTCGATTCTGTATCGATTGTTGCAAATCGTTTACCAATGGTCGGCGTGCTTTCGTCTGCAGCAAGAATGCCCTTATTGGGCGCAACCATTGATTGTGCTATTGAACTCAGTGAACTTAGATCCATTATTAATCTCCTAAATTTTACCCGTGGAATTATACATTATTGACCCATAATCACATATCAAAAAACGCCCTACTATCATCAGGGATTGAATGTAGAATCATATCGTACTAAAATAGTACTATTTAAAGTAGGTTAAGGTATTTATGCTTAGAATAACTAAGATGACTGACTATGCAGTTTTGATTCTTGCGAATCTCGCATTGCATGACAAAAAATTTCTCACTGCAAAAGAAATTGCCAGTGAGACGCATATCTCATTGCCGACTTCACAAAAAATACTCAAAAAACTTAATCGCAACAATCTTGTCATATCAAAACAAGGCGCCTCCGGAGGCTATGCGCTTGAAGATGATACAAAAAATATATCAGTGGCAGCTCTTCTGAAGACGTTAAATGGCGACCTATCAATTACACAGTGCTCTAGCAATGATCATCAATGTCAGGTTGAAGATTTTTGCAATATTGGTGATGCATGGCAAATGATCAATCAAAGAGTCCAATGGGCATTGAATGATATTACTCTTGGAGACTTGATTCACCCGACAAGGATTGAGCAATTCATCAGTACAAATATACCTGTTACAAGAAACCATTAAGCCAGTTTGGACGAAGAAAAAAACCGAATGAGCGAAGCAGATAATAAAAATAAGGAAATCAATGAGTTTCTGAATAAATCATACGAATATGGTTTCACTACAGAGATTGAATCTGAAACCATACCACCTGGTTTGGATGAAGCAGTAGTTACATTGATTTCTAAAAAGAAGAAGGAACCTGAATTCCTTCTGAATTGGCGGTTAAAAGCATTCAATCATTGGAAAAAAATGCCTAAACCCGATTGGGCGAAACTATCCATTGACCCCATTGACTATCAAGCCATTTCATATTTTTCTAAGCCTAAACAGGACGGTGGACCAAGATCGCTAGATGAAGTGGACCCAAAGTTACTCGAAACATATGAAAAACTTGGAATCCCACTTCATGAAAGAGCTAAATTGGCTGGCGTGGCTGTGGATGCTGTTTTTGATAGTGTTTCAGTGGTGACAACATTCAAAGACAAGCTTGCCGAGGCGGGAGTTATATTTTGTTCGTTCTCTGAAGCGGCAATCGACTATCCAGAACTTATTGAAAAATATCTAGGGACGGTTGTCCCAATTAAAGATAATTATTTTGCAGCCCTCAATTCGGCTGTCTTCTCTGATGGTACTTTTGTCTATATACCAAAAGATGTTCGTTGCCCAATGGAACTCTCAACGTATTTTAGAATTAATGAAGCCAAAACGGGTCAATTTGAAAGAACGCTAATCATTGCTGAAGAAGGGAGTTATGTCAGCTACCTTGAAGGTTGCACTGCTCCTATGAGAGACGAGAATCAATTGCATGCAGCAGTTGTAGAGTTGATTGCCCATAAAGACGCAGAGATTAAGTACTCGACCGTTCAGAACTGGTACCCGGGGGACGAAGATGGTAAAGGCGGCATTTATAATTTTGTGACAAAACGTGGCGACTGCAAAGGAGAGAACTCAAAAATTAGCTGGACGCAGATTGAAACGGGTTCGTCAATCACATGGAAGTATCCTAGCTGTATCTTGAGAGGCGATAACTCAACTGGAGAATTCCATTCCATCGCCCTTACCAATAATCTTCAGCAAGCCGATACGGGCACGAAAATGATTCGTCTTGGAAAAGATACAAAGAGCAAGATCATCAGCAAAGGTATTTCTGCCAAGTCGTCACAAAACACCTACAGAGGCCAAGTCACCATGGCAAAAGGTGCTAAAAATGCCAGAAACTTCACACAATGTGACTCCCTTCTCATTGGAAGCGATGCAGGAGCACATACATTTCCATCGATAGATGTAATGAACTCCTCATCCATTCTTGAGCATGAAGCAACGACTTCAAAGATTGCAGATGAGCAATTGTTTTATTGCATGCAAAGAGGAATCAGTGAAGAAGATGCGATTGGATTAATTGTCAGTGGTTTCTGCAAAGAGGTGCTGAATGAACTTCCAATGGAATTTGCTGTAGAGGCAAGAGCATTGCTGCAAGTCAATTTAGAAGGAGCTATTGGATAATGACTAAAATTCTTTCAATCAAAGATTTGCATGTTGATGTTGGTAATACATCAATTGTCAATGGCCTCAATCTTGATATTTCATCGGGTGAAACACACGCCATAATGGGACCAAATGGTTCAGGGAAGAGCACGCTTGCTAAAACAATTGCTGGACATCCAGATTACAAGATTCGATCTGGAACGATAATGTACAGGGATCATGATTTGAATGATCTTTCAATTGAGGAACGATCAAATCTTGGAGTCTTTCTTGGATTTCAATACCCAATAGAAATTCCAGGACTCTCAAATACGGCTTTCCTTAAAGCGGCCATTAATGCAAAGAGAAAATATCACAACCTTGGTGATCTATCTGCAAGTGACTTTTTGGTTGATCTTAAAGAAAAATCTCGCATGATGGATATTGAACAAAAGTTTCTCTCAAGAGGAGTTAATGAAGGATTCTCCGGTGGCGAGAAGAAACGCAATGAAATCTTACAGATGCTCATGCTTGAGCCGGTTCTCTCAATACTAGACGAGACCGATTCAGGACTTGATATTGACTCAATGAAAGTGGTTGCTTCGGGAGTTAATGCCTTTAGGAATGAAAACACCGCATCATTGATCATCACTCACTATGAACGTTTACTGAATTACATTACACCTGATTATGTGCATGTGTTTCACAATGGTGCAATCATCAAAACCGGCGATATACAACTTGCTAGGGACCTTGAAGAAAAAGGATACGAATGGCTAACCAATCCTTAAATCAGTCTGATCATATGGACAAACTTCAATCGTTTATTGAGAATGACAGTCGCAATCTTCCGGATTGGGTCAATCAAGGGAGGGAGTCTGCCTTTAAAAATTACAAGGATATTTGCAATAAGCAATTAAAAACTGCCACATGGAAGAACACAAAGCTGAACTCCATGCTGGATAACTTCTTCGAGAAAGAATTTACAGATCAAGAAACATCTTTAAACCAATTTGAACTAGATTCCACCCTGGAAGATTCACTGAGGATATTTTTCCATTCAGGAGCCTTCTTTACCGAAGAGGAAATGCCGAGCTATATTCGGTTTTTAAAAGGCAATTACTCAGAAGAAAATCAAGCAATCTTCAGGCTGGAAAATAGTTCAGAAAGGCAATCAATACCCTACTTGCTTAACAACATCATTAGTAGAGACGCGCTCTTGATTGAAACTGCTGAAAATCAGCATGTTGAAAAACTAATACACATCGTTCATCTACCTCACAAAAATGCCAATATCGCTCCAAGATTAAATATTGTTCTTGCAAAAAATAGCTCTATTAAAATAATTGACGAGCAATTGAGTTCAGGCGATTCAATCATAAACAACTATATTGATATCAAATGCGAAGAGCATTCGTCTCTTGACTATTACAAGGTCAGTCATGCTCAAAATGACAGTCATCAGATTAACAGTCTCAATCTTGATCAAGAGGCAAATACCAATGTCAATGTTTTTAGTCTAGACTTGGGTGCTGATTCAGCAAGCTCTCTAAATCATCTGAAACTCAATGGAGAAAATTCAAATGTTTCCTGCTCTACTCTGTTCATGCCTTCCATCGATAGATCATCGCATCACAACATTATAATTGATCACTTGTCTGATAAATCTTCGAGCTCTGTAAATTATAGAGGAATCATCAATGATCATGGAGTTGGATCTTTTTTCGGAAAAATAAAAGTGACAAAAGAAAGAAGGAACACCTCTGCTTTTATGCAAAATAAAAACCTATTGCTCTCTGATGACTCTAAAATTTCAACCATACCAATCTTAGAAATCTATAACGATGATACAGAATGCTCTCACAGTGCTACATCTGGTTCACTGGATAAGGAGAAACTGTTTTATCTTAAAACCAGAGGCATCAATGAATACGATGCAAAAAACTTCCTGATTAAATCATTCATGGATGAACTGGTCTCTCAAATCAAATCAAGGCGGTTGAGGGAATATGTCAATGGCCTCATTCTTGGCTATCGCAAAGATTGATGTTATGAATGCGAAACGAGAAAAAGAGATGATGAAAATACGTGAAGAGTTTCCAATACTCGATCAAAAGATTAATGGCGAGGATCTTGTTTATCTTGATAATGCTGCTTCGACACAGAAACCAAGGACTGTGATCAATGCCATTAAAAACTATTATGAGAATGATCACTCAAATGTTCACAGAGGGGTTCATACGCTCAGCGTTAGAGCAACCGAAGCTTATGAGAGGGCCAGACAAAAGGTTACTGAGTTTGTAAACTCTCCGAATAAGCATCAAATCATATTCACAAAGGGAACAACAGAATCAATCAATCTCATTGCGAGTTCTGTGACCAATCTGATTGAAAAAAATGATGAAATACTTATTACTGCAATGGAACACCACTCCAACATTGTGCCATGGCAGGAGCTATGCAAGCGGACTGGTGCAACATTAAAAGTCATTCCAATCAGTGAAGATGGCGATATTCTGATGGATAAATACAGAGAAATGGTCACGAATAAAACAAAGCTAGTCTCTGTTGTACATCTATCTAATACATTAGGGACCATCAACCCAATTGAAAAAATCATTAATAAAGCAAAATCGCACAGTGCCATCACCGTCATTGATGGTGCTCAAGCTGCAGGACATATTCCGATTGATGTTCAGAAATTAGATTGTGATTTTTATCTATTCTCCGGGCACAAGATTTACGGCCCTACAGGCATAGGAGTCTTGTATGGGAAGGAGGACATACTTAATAAAATTGATCCATACCAGTATGGTGGAGAAATGATCCTTAAAGTGACATTTGATGAAACAACATATAACGATTTGCCTCACAAGTTTGAAGCTGGTACACCCAATATTGCAGGGGCAGTTGGTATTGGCGCATCGATTGATTTTATAAACAGCTTAGATAGAGATCTATGTCATAAACATGAAATGAGTCTTCATGATTACGCAATGGATAAATTGGAACGGATTGATGGAATCCGAATCATTGGCAGATCGAGTAATAAGTCAGCCATACTTTCATTCGTAATTGATGGAATGCATCCTCACGATATTGGGACAATAATTAACCAAAAAGGAATAGCCGTTAGAACAGGCCATCATTGCACCATGCCATTGATGGATTTTTATGAAATTCCAGGCACAGTGAGAGCATCGTTTAGTATTTACAACACGCATTCTGAGATTGATAAGCTGATTGATGCTTTAAAACTTGCCATTAAAATGCTGAAACAATGACATCCAACCTATACAAAAATCAACTGATTGAATTGAGTCATAATCCATATCATTTTGGCAAGCCTGAAAAGATCTTTTCTAGTAATGAAGCATTAAATCCGCTTTGTGGAGACAAAATAACCGTCTACCAATCAGGCGACTCTATACAAGACATTGACCTTTGGTTTGAGAGTGTAAGTTGCATCATATGCTCTGCTTCGGCTTCCATCCTTGCCCAGAATTCTGAGGGGATGGACATGAATGATGGCATTGAGTTTATGAAACAAGTTGAAACTGCATTGAAAGATGGCACATTGCTCGATCATAACCTCCCAAAAGCTTTAAATTGCTTAGGTGAGATAAATAACTATCCATCGCGAATCACATGTGCCACATTGCCCTGGTCAACTGCTATTGAGTTACTGCAATGATTACATCGGACGAACATTCACAACTTATCAGCCTCTCAAGAGATTGCGATGTCATCTCTGTGCCATACGGTGAAAAGGAAACACTAAAAGAAGGAACTGAGGTACAGATTATGCAAGCGCTTGGTGGCTCCTATACGGTCTACACAGCCGAGGGAATGTTCAGGATAAATGGCATCAATGCAGATGCAATTGGGAAAGAAGTTGAAAAGCCACCCACTCTACCAGACAACATCACAGATGATCAGTTTGAAGAAAAAATTTGGGACCAAATGAAAACTGTTTTTGATCCTGAAATCCCTATCAATGTCGTTGATCTGGGTCTGATTTACGATTGTCGACTCAACAAATCAGATAATGATTATTTCATCATTGAAATTGACATGACGCTCACAGCTCCTGGTTGCGGGATGGCAGATGTTCTCGTTGCTGATATTAAAGAACGCATAGAAATGATGCCCAGGGTTGCATCGGTCAAAGTCGAATTAGTTTTAGACCCCCCATGGAGCATGGAAATGATGTCTGAAGTTGCCAGATTAGAAGCGGGCCTAATCTAACTCACAGAAACACTTCATGTAAATCCCGTTGGGATCATTCATCATAGATATTTTGTCCAAAGATTGTTCAATCTCATTCATGAGATCGTTCTCTTTATATAGAAAATCCAGACCCGTAACTTTAATGATTGAAGACGTTATTTTTGCCATCATGCCTGCAAAAAATGAATCAAATTCACTATCGCGGTTGATTCGCTTTACGCCCAATTCTTCTTCATCAATTTCAGCCAATTCTGCAGCGAGTTCAATGGCACGATCGATACCGCCAACCTCATCAATTAAACCGATTTCTAATGCTTTGGAACCGATCCAGACTTTACCTCGGGCAATTTTATCGATCTCTTCTTTTGTTACCCCTCTGTTATCTGCAACCTTTGAAATAAATTTTTCATATACCAAGTCAGTACCCATTTGAAATAGTGCCTTATCTTTTTCAGTCAAAGACTCGGCGACAGAGGTCGTGATATCAACGGTTGAAACTCCGTCTTCGTTGATTCCCATGTATTCCAGAGCCCTTTCAAAAGTTGGAATAAATCCTCCAACGCCAATGGATCCTGTAATGGTATGTCTCTCAGCTATAATCTTATCTGCTGGGGTAGAAATATAATAACCTCCAGATGCTGCAACACCACCCATAGACGCGATGATTGGTCTTCCAGAGTTTCTAAATTTCTCAAGTTCATCTGCAATGAGTTCAGAAGCATAAGCGCTTCCACCGCCACTATCGACTCTGAGCACTAGGGCCTTCACTGTCTCATCGTTGTATGCCTTTCGAACAATCTTGATGAAATCATCACCCGCAATGGTTCCAGGATTGGATGAACCATCAACAATCGAACCTTTCGCTATAATGATTCCAACATTTGATTCG
>PBDY01000029.1 GCA_002717445.1 Gammaproteobacteria bacterium
CAAGTGCTATTACGCCTGTTCCTGGAGGAGTAGGCCCTATGACTATTGCAATGCTAATGGAAAATACTCTTATTGCATCAACTATTAATAGTAATGATGAAAAAAGATAGAGGAAGAATTCATCTGATAATTGGATCAAAGTTTAATTAAATAAATGACTATGAATATAAAATTAAAGGAATCAATATTAGTATCATTAGTATTCTTATTATTTAGCAATTTAAGTAATGCATCTCAGAATTATCCCCAAGTAGAAATTGTCACTACCTCTGGAACCATTGTGATTGAGCTCGATCGAAATCGAGCCCCAAAAAGTGTCGAGAATTTTCTTAGCTATGTTGAATCAGGCGCGTATGTCGGCACAATTTTCCATCGAGTCATTCCAGGATTTGTCATCCAAACGGGTGGTTATGATGTCAATCTTAATGAGATTGATACCTCACCTGAGATAATCAATGAATCTGGAAACGGACTAAAGAATCAAAGAATGTCTATTGGCATGGCAAGAGCCAATGATCCGCATTCTGCGTCCTCTCAGTTCTACATCAATCTGAGTGATAATTTTTCTCTCGATCCGATGCCGACACGATGGGGTTATGCGGTATTTGGAGATGTCATCGAAGGATTTTCTATTGTTGATAATATTGCCAGTAATGCCACACAAAGCACAAAAGGATTTCAAGATGTTCCTGTTGCGCCAATCATTATTCTTGAAGCCAGCCGAATTGACTGACCATTCATATGGCGACTTATTTCATTTCTGATCTCCATCTGGAAAGGATCGAATCCTCAAAAACAAACATTTTTTCTCAATTTCTAAATGGTCTCGATCAGGATGACTCTCTTTATATTCTGGGAGACCTCTTTGAATCGTGGATTGGCGATGACAATGTTTCGGAACTGGGTCAGTTTGTTATAGATCAGCTTAATTCTCTATCAAAGAGAGCCATCAAAGTTGCGATCATGCATGGCAATAGAGATTTCTTAATTGGGAATGATTTTTCTAGAGCTTCGTCAGTCGAGTTAATGGATGATCCGTGCATCATTGAGATTGAGACTAAAAAAGCTCTGCTCACTCACGGTGATCAGCTATGCACAGATGATAATGAATACCAAGCATTTCGTAGCGTGGTTAGAAACCCGGTATGGCAAAAAGATTTTCTTAATTTCCCAATATCAAAACGTGAAAAAATTGCAGGTGAAGCAAAAGATGCCAGTAAAGATTCTAAGGTAAATAAAGCAATGGAGATCATGGATGTGAATGAAGATGCCGTCTTAGATGCATTCAATGATCATGCTGTAGCAATCATGATTCATGGTCATACACATAGACCAAATATGCATAGAATTTCGAATGATAAAAGCAATTTCACACGCTATGTTTTGGGAGATTGGAGCAAAGAGAGTGCAATCATACTTAAATGGGATGAGACTGGAATTGAATTATTGGATTTAGCTCAACGTCATTGAAGACTGATCTTGTATCTCTATCTGCTTGCGTTCAATCTCTTTCTTTGCCTTTGCGGCATCATTTCTTTTGCCCTCAATGAAATCCAGATAGTTTGAGGTCACATCACCGGTCACGTATTCACCGGAAAAACAGGATGCATCAAAGGCATCGGCATCCGATCCATCGAATTGGACGGCTGAAATGAGGTCATCCAGTTGTTGATAAACCAACCAATCTGCACCGATGTATCTGGCAAGCTCTTCTTCTGTTCTGTTGCTTGCCAATAGCTCTGAAGTTGAAGGCATATCAATGCCATAAACATTGGGATACTTAACAGGTGGAGCTGCTGATGCGAAAAATACTTTATTTGCACCTGCGTTTCGAGCCATTTGTATTATTTTCTTAGATGTTGTTCCTCTGACAATTGAATCATCGACCAATAAAACATTCTTATCCCGTATTTCAATCTCAATTGGATTGAGTTTTTGTTTTACAGATTTTTTTCTGATCTCCTGTCCAGGCATAATAAACGTTCGCCCTATGTATCGATTCTTAATGAAGCCTTCTCTGTATTTCACTCCAAGGTGGTGCGCCACCTGAAGTGCGGTCGATCTGCTGGTGTCAGGGATTGGAATCACTACATCGACATCATGATGAAGGCCATCCTTGATGATCCGCTGAGCCAAATATTCACCCATTCTGAGTCTCGACTTATAGACAGAAATTCCATCAATGATTGAATCCGGTCTTGCGAAATACACAAACTCAAATATGCAAGGCGTGTAAGATTTTGGTTTGATGCATTGCTTGGAGAAAAACTCTCCTTCCTTGGTAATGTAAATTGCTTCACCGGGTTTAACATCTCTCATTATTTCAAAGTCAGCGATATCCAATGCCACGCTTTCAGATGCAATCATATATTCTGTGCCTTGACCAACCTCTCTTTTTCCAAGTACAAGTGGTCGGATGCCGTTTGGGTCTCTCATTGCAACAAGCCCCTCGTTCAAGATCATTGCAACAACTGCATACCCTCCTGAACATTTTTTAAACAGCTGAGTAGCCGCCTCAAAGATTATTTCTGGCGTAAGGTTGCCTTCGAAATTTTCCTGGAGCTCATGAGCAAATAGGTTTAACAAAGCTTCCGTATCGGATTCGGTATTCAAATGCCTTCGATCCACTTCTTTTAGATGTTTTCTAAGCTCATCATTATTGACCAGATTGCCATTGTGAGCCAAACAGATACCAAATGGAGAGTTGACATAAAAAGGTTGTGCCTCTGATGAGCTCAGCGTTCCTGCAGTTGGATATCGAACATGGCCAATACCCATATTGCCTATCAGTCTTGCCATGTGCTCGTTGGAAAATACATCATTCACCAAGCCATTGCTTTTTCTAAGACAAAGCACGCCTTGGTTATCCGTCATAATGCCTGCAGAGTCTTGTCCTCGGTGTTGCAACACCGTCAAAGCATCGTAAATTTCTTGATTAACGGGCCTGCTGCTGATGATCCCTAAGACTCCGCACATATGATATTTCCCCTGATTAATCCTTCACTGGACTGCTAGTTATAATACTGCAAAAATAAATTATAGAAAAACTCTTTCACTTGCTCGGCTTCTTCTATAAAGACTGCCTCTTGTATGATGGGTTCATTATATAATTCTGTATCTTCCAAGATCAGCATCAATAAACAAATTAAAACGAGGCCTCTTAAAAAACCGAAACCCAGGCCAATTAACATATCGCCAGAAATGCTTGAACCCACTGCTTTAGAAACTCTTCTGCTTGCTAAACCACCGATAAATAACATAAAAGTCAATATCAATAATCTTGTCACCCAAAGTCTCAACACTTCCGATGTCAAAATTGACTGAAAAATAATTTCAATTTGACCGCCTAACGCATAGGCAACTGAAATGGCAATAATCCATGTGAGAAGCGAAAGGATCTCAGTGAGAAAGCCTTTAAAGAATCCATAAATGCTTGATATCCCCAATGTCAAAATGAGAATGAAATCCAATATAGAAATAACTTCTTCACTGCCGAAAATATTAATGGGAAATATAACTGGGAATGGAAAAGGTATATGAAAAATCATTGTTGTCCTTTACCTAAAACTTGAAACTCATGATTGCCTCTTTCAAGTTTTCTGATAATGGGATCAACTGCCTCATCTTCATCAGAGGGTCTTATTCTTACTCTGAATATTTTATTGCCAGAAAAGTCTTTTGAACTGATGTAGGTATTGTAGCCTTTTCTTTCAAATTTTTTGGTCAAACGCTTTGCATCCTCCATGCTTTGAAAGGCTCCCAACTGAATTACCCAAGGATAAATAATATCCGACTGAATTGATGACTCCTCAACCGTCACTGACTGTCTGGCTTCTATTCTTTGCTCAATTTCTGCAAGACCATCACCCTTTAAATACATGAAAGAAACAACTGCAATCAGAGCAGCGATGGTTAGTAGTCCTATTATTCTTTCTTTCATATTTTCCTCTGAGATTTTAATAAGAACTCTCTAATGGGTCCGACCAATTCAAATGATCCAGAGACAATCACATTGTTACTTATGCTTACATTTTTTTCTAGCGTCTTTATTGCATCCAAAGGCGATGTTGCACAAAGAACATTATCAAAGCCCATATTGTTCATCTTTTTTTCTATTTGCTCTACTGTGAATGAGCGATCTGTTTCCATTTCGCAAACAATCCATGTTTTAACCAAGTCTTTGAAGGCATGGAGGTATGGCTCAAGTTGCTTGTCTTTCATCATGCTAAAAATCATTGAATAATCGGAGCTCAAATCCGAGCGATTGATTCTTTGCCTTAAATTCTGGGCTGCTGATGGGTTATGTGCAACATCCAAGATCCAACTCCGGTTCATCTCATGCAACTCGAACCTCCCAGGCATTTCAAAATCATCAATGACTTGTTGAAGAAAATCCTTAGATGGAAAAAATTCTGCATTGGCTTCCATTGCTGCCAACGAGGTAGCTAAATTATCTGACTCTCCGTCACCCCAACTCTTTGGAATAAAAATATCTTTTATGTTTTCATTTGCTCCTTTGAAAGAAAACTGATTCTGATCGACAAATGCATTGAATTCATGTCCTTTTCTTCTCAACTCAGCTTTTCTAGTATTGCACCCTTCCTCAATTGAACTCATTGCCACAACATCACCAAAGATGAGTGGCTTATTTTTTTTGGCAATACCAACTTTTTCCTGCGCAATCTCCTCAATGCTATCACCAAGCCATTCTTCGTGATCCATAGCGATGTTTGTCAATATTGAAACGGAAGGATCTATAATATTTGTGGCATCCAGTCGACCACCCAAACCGACCTCTATGAACCATGCGTCACAACCAAAATCAGATAAGATCTGGAAAGCAGCAAGTGTACTGAATTCAAAGTAAGTCAGTGGTATATCATCTCTGACGCCTTCAATGATCTTAAAAGCCGATATCCAATCTTGATCAGATGAATGACTTAAACTGATTCTGACTCGTTCGTTGTAGCGATTGAGATGAGGGGATGTGAAAGCACCCGTTTTATAACCATTTTTATGAAACAATTGCTCTAGGATTGAAGTAGTGGTTCCTTTGCCATTGGTGCCACCGATCAAAAAAACATTCTTTTCCGGAATGTTTATTTGCAGTTTACTGTATATAGATTGAACCCTCTCTAGACTCAGATCAATCTCTTTAGGATTAATGCCCTGCTGAAATGTAAGCCATTCTTGTAATGTGGAAAAGCCCATGGTTATTTATTTTAGATTAGTGATTCATTAAGTGGGATATCAAGGTAGAAATGGTGTCTTTCATTTCTCGGCGATCAACAATCATATCAATTGCACCTTTATCCAGTAAAAAATCACTTCTTTGAAATCCCTCAGGCAGAGTCTCTCCTACGGTTTGCTCGATCACTCTTGGTCCTGCAAAACCTATCAATGCACCTGGCTCTGCGAGATTGATATCGCCAAGCATTGCTATGCTTGCCGAGACACCGCCTGTTGTGGGATCAGTAAGCACTGAAATATATGGAATAGATTTTGCATCCAACTCAACTAAAGCAGAGGTTGTTTTTGCCAACTGCATCAAAGACAAGAAAGCTTCCTGCATCCGTGCCCCTCCGCTTGATGAGAAGCTGACCAGCGGAGCATTCTTTTCAATACTTAAATTCACTGCTCGAACAAATTTTTCTCCAACCACTGAACCCATGGATCCGCCAAGAAATTTAAACTCAAAAGCACATGCGATCATTTCGATTTCGTTGACCTTTCCTGACATAACAATCAATGCATCTTTTTCTCCTGATCTCTTTGTTGATTCAGAGATGCGATCTTTATATCTCTTGGTATCTTTAAATTTCAAAGGGTCATTGGCTGTCAGATTTGCATAGTATTCGGTTGTTGAAGCAGGATCAAAGAAGCTCAACAGTCTTTCTCTGGCAGACATTCTCATATGATGATCACATTTTGTGCACACATAAAGGTTTCTCTCAAGCTCCGCTCGATACAATTGGGCACCACATGAATCACAAGTGACCCAAACGCCTTCGGGAACGGATTTCACCCTTTGTTGTTTTCTTGTGGTGATCCTGGAGGGAACTAATTTCTTAAACCAATTCATTTGCAGTCATAATAATAGGCTCTAATCATATCATCTCAAATGAGCGATAAGGGAAATCATATTCTTTGGGATAATTGACCTTAATCAAATAAAGTCCTTCTGCTGAAGCGGTTTTTGACGCTGCATTTCGGTCCTTCTGATGAAGTATCTTATCGAGATCTTTGGGTGCAATTTTTTCACTGCCTACATCTATCAGTGTACCAATGATATTCCTTATCATATGGTGTAAAAAAGCATTGGCAGTAAATGTTATGGATATCAATTGGTTGGCCTTCAAGTCAATATTCTTCATTTCTCTAATGGGGTTATTGGATTGACAACTTGATGCCCTGAATGAAGAAAAGTCATGCTTTCCAATTAAATATTGACACGCGTCCATCATGGCATCTGTATTCAGCGATTGCCTGACAAAAAGAACTCTTTGATGATGAAATACATCAAAACCGTTGTTATTGATCAGATAAACATAGGTTCTTGAAAGCGCTGTTCGTCTTGCATCAAAGGCTTCGTCAACAATTTGAATCCATTGAATACGTATATCGGATGGCAGATGCGAATTGATGCCATCTAACCATTGAGTTTCACTTCGTTTGGCATTCGAAGAGAAATGAAAGACCTGACCATAAGCATGCACTCCCGAATCCGTTCTGCCGGCTGAGTATATTCGTAGTTTTTCATTCGCCACATTAGATATGGCACTTTCAATATGGTCTTGAATGGTCTCTTGATTATCTTGAGATTGCCAACCTTTATAATGAGTCCCTAAATATTCAACACCACATGCGTACTTAGTTGAAACAGAAGTCATCATCAGTAACTTGATTCAACGATGGCCTCAGCAATTTGAATTGAATTCAGTGCTGCACCTTTTCGGATATTATCTGCAACAACCCATAAATTGATTCCATTTGAGTGATTCAAGTCCGCTCGAATCCTCCCAACATAAACGTCATCAGTGCCATCACCCTCCTTGATTGGCATAGGGTATGACTGATCATCGTTCATTAACTGAATGCCCGGGGAATCAGAAAGCAATGCCCTGACTTCTCCGATACTGAGATGACTTTCTGTAACAATACCGATTGCTTCAGAGTGGCCATATCTTACTGGAACCCTCACCGCTGTTGGGTTTACTTCAATATTTTTATCTTCAAAAATCTTATGTGTCTCCCAAACCATTTTCATTTCCTCAAGTGAGTAACCATTGCTTTCGAAAGAACCAATCTGAGGTGTAACATTGTGTGCAAAGTGGTTCTCTTCCTGCTGAGGGTATTTTTGATCTAAGACTTGTCGGTCGTATTCATTGAGCATCGATCGTCCAGCTCCAGATATCGATTGATAAGTAGATACATGGATCGACTTAATTTTTGCTGATTCATGAATGGGATTGAGCGCCACTAACATCTGGATGGTCGAACAGTTTGGGTTGGCAATAATATTGTTTTTTCTAAAATCCTTTAATGCATGGGCATTCACTTCAGGTATGACTAGTGGGATCTGATCGTCGTATCTAAATTCAGAGGTATTATCAATGACCACAGAGCCAGCATTTGCGGCCTTTGGTGCATAATTCCTCGAAACAGAAGCGCCCGCAGAAAAGAATGAATAATCAATGTTTTCAAAATTAAAATCATCCAAAGTCTGTATTTCATGATCTTGACCATTGAACCGAATATTCTGCCCAGCAGATCTCTCACTTGCCAGTGGAATGAGTTTTTCGATTGGAAAGGATCTCTCTTCAAGAATTCTTAAGAGTGCTTGACCAACCAGTCCTGTTGCACCAACAATTGCTACTCGATTTGACACAATTTAATTGCCTTTGTTTTGGATTGAGACATCTGAGTTTTGAGCACGATTTCTCAAGAAGTGATCCATAAGGACAATAGCTAACATTGCTTCTCCAATTGGAGTTGCTCTCAAACCCACGCATGGGTCATGTCGCCCTTTTGTTACAATTTCTGTTTTTTCGCCCGTTTTATCAATCGTCTCAGCTGGTTTAATAATGCTGGATGTTGGCTTTAAAGCAATGCTTGCAAAAATATCTTGTCCGCTTGAAATACCTCCTAGGGTTCCGCCTGAATTATTCTGCTTAAAGCCATCGGTATCGATCTCATCTCGATGCACGCTTCCTTTCTGATTCACAACAGAAAACCCTGCACCAATTTCAACGCCTTTCACAGCATTGATGCTCATCAAGCCATGTGCAATATCTGCTTCAAGTTTATCAAAGACAGGTTCTCCCAATCCAACCGGGACATTTTTTGCCACGAGATTGATTCTGGCGCCGATGGAATCGCCCTCTTTTCTCAATTGATCCATATATGATTCAAGTTCAGAGATTTTCTCTGGATCCCCACAAAAAAATGGGTTTGTTTCAATAAATTCTCTGTCTTTCATTTCAAGATGAATGGGTCCTAATTGTCCCAAAAAACCAAAAATCTCTATCCCTGTTTTTTCCAATAAATATTTTCTGGCAATTGCACCCGCAGCAACTCTCATGACGGTCTCCCGTGCAGAAGATCTCCCTCCTCCTCTGTAATCTCTGATGCCGTATTTGTGAAAATAGGTATAGTCAGCATGTCCCGGCCTGAATTTATCTTTGATGGCACTATAGTCTTTTGACTTATGATCCACATTCTGAACGACGAGATTTATTGGTGTGCCTGTGGTCACTCCCTCAAATACACCCGACATGATAGCCACTTCATCCGTTTCTTTTCTTTGAGATGTAAATCTGGATTGCCCAGGTCTCCTCTTATTCAACTCTTTCTGTATGTCTGCTTCGTTGATTTCAAGTCCTGGTGGGCACCCATCAACAATAGCAGATAGTCCAAGGCCATGACTCTCCCCGGATGTTGTGACAGTAAATAATTTTCCTATTGTATTGCCAGCCATTATCGATCTCTTTATCTGGTTCTCATTTTAATCAGTTTTTTTGAGGTGTGAGGCTTCTATTAGAGCAACACCCTCGCCCCCTTTTTCAAAATCAATCCAAACAAAAGGCATGTTGAATTCTTTTTCCATATTTTCAGAGGCAACCCCTGCCTCAATTATCACTATACCGTTATCGGACAAAAAAGGAGGTGCATCATGCAATATCCTGTAAATAAAATCCAGTCCATTATCCCCCGCAGCCAATGCTAAAGAAGGTTCATGAAGATATTCATTGGGCAAGTCAGACATGATTTTGCTAGGGACATAGGGCGGGTTTGTGATGATCAAATCAAACACACCATTAACATTTTCAAATAAATCAGACTCTATGATTTCAACCCGATTGCCTAAGCCAAGAGCTTTGGTATTCCTTAAAGCGACATCAATAGCATCTGATGAAACATCGGTCGCAACAACTTCGATATGAGACAAAGCTTCTGCAATACTCAAAGCGATACAGCCGGATCCGGTGCCAATCTCAAGAATACGTTTTAATGAGTTCGAATTCAGCCATGGCTCAAAACGATTATTTATCAGTTCAGCGATCGGCGATCGAGGAATGAGCACACGTTCGTCAACATAAAATTTCTTTCCACAAAAATAAGCCTCATGAGTGATATACGGCAAAGGTTTTGATTCGACAATCCGTTGGTAAAGAATCTCTTTTGCTTTTTCAAGAAGGTCCTCATGGGTAGCAGTTTTAAGTTCCCCCTCTTGTAAAGTATCTGCCGATTCTGAGAGAAACATGATAATTGCCATAGATTCATCCATGGCATTTCCAGTCCCGTGACCAAAAAAGAGATCCTCGTTGCTGAGTATGCTTTCTAGATCATGTAAAAGTTCCTCGTAAGTCGAGCATCTATTAATCAATTCAAATCTGGTGTCCATTATGACAACGATGTTACATTAGATTTTTAATATTGCCTCTATCTAAATGATGTATGTCTAATTTGATTCAAAGTTTTCTGGGTAATGCCCTTCAGAAGATGGTCTTAAAGGTCTCTCTCCTGGAGGCAGGCATTATTAAAAACCTCCTCATACAATTGTTTATAAAGAATTATCAGATTGATATGAGTGACTATCCAAGAATGTCATGTCATGAATATAAGCATTTTAATGATTTCTTTACTCGAGAAATCCATTCCAATAAGCGGGTCATTGATGCCAGTGAGAATGGCTTAATCTCACCAGTGGATGGAAAGGTCATCGAGTTTGGCAGGATTGATGAAGGGAAGTTGATTCAAATCAAAGGGATGGAATACGAATTATTTGGACTGCTTGATAACAATGAAATGCTAGCCCGGAATTATGAGAAAGGAGCATTCATCAGCATTTATCTCGCTCCATTTAACTATCATCGTGTTCATGCACCTCTTAAAGGAAGGCTGAAACAAGCAACAATGGTTCCGGGTGAGATGAACAGAGTGGATCTTAAAGCCTTATCCGATATTGAGAATCTTTACACAAAGAATCAGAGACTTATTGCTGAGTTTAACGACTCTAGATCTGATTGCATTCTAATTATGATTGCTGCAAGAAATGTGGCCTCAATGACATACAAAAATCAAATCAAAGACTTTAGTAAAGGGGATGAAGTTGGGCGATTTAATCTTGGATCAACTGTAGTGGTTCTTCTTCCAAATGACATTGAAACAAAATGGAATCAAAGGGTTTCATCTG
Organism: Gammaproteobacteria bacterium; assembly: GCA_002717445.1. GTDB lineage: Bacteria > Pseudomonadota > Gammaproteobacteria > Steroidobacterales > UBA11654 > CACPJA01. Next base: position 10,697 of record PBDY01000029.1, read on the forward strand.
GAAATGATGTAAAAGTTGGTGAAAAAATAGCCCTGCTCAGTAAGATCAAATAAGGAGGAGAAACATGGACGGCTTAATATTTATACTCATCATCATCTTAATCTTTTTAGTGAAATCATTTAAATATTTCAGTAAGCGGGTCTCTCCTTCTGAAAAAAAGGGTGAAAAAGAAGAAAGCTAGAAAGGCTGAAAGATATTCTTAATGCCAAAAAAAATCGATATCACCATTAAGGCAACAATGAGATAGTAAATAATCTTTTGTCCTGCCATTATTTTACCCTCGATAGATACTCTCCGGTTCGAGTATCCACTTTGATGAGTTCACCTTCCTCTATAAACAAAGGAACACGAATTTTGGCGCCCGTTTCAACAACGGCGGGCTTTACGCCCCCTTGTGCTGTATCGCCCTTGAGTCCAGGATCCGTTTCCGTGATCATTACATCAATATTTTTGGGAGGCTCAACTGCGATTGCTTGATTGTTCCATATTGTGACCCCGCAGATGCTTTCTTCTTTTAGCCAAATCAATATTTCATCGACAACTGATTTAGAAATGCCGATTTGTTCATAGCTTTCCGTATCCATAAAATGCCACAGATCTCCATCGTTATAAAGATATTGCATTTCCCTGATCATGACATCTGCTGCTTCAAGTGAAACACCGATTTTAACTGTCTTCTCAAGAACCTTTCCATTTTTTAGATTCTTCAATTTAACCTTATTGAAGGCTTGGCCTTTGCCTGGCTTATGGAAATCACTCTCTACGATATTATACGGCTCACCATCAATGAGAACCTTGAGTCCTGACTTGAGATCACCGCTGTTATACATCACCATTGCATGCCTCTTATTTTGGTTCAACTTCTAGAGAATCTATTTTCTTAAATGGAGGAACCGACCTTCCTCTTTTCCCTCTGTCGCTCATGTAATTTTCAAACTCATCGGGCCTAATGATCTTTGGTTTTTTGCCACTGTAGACCCGGATTGAATCTTTCGGGCCAATCACAATTGCTGAAACCATCTTTTCTTTTCCTTCTTTGAATTTCTTGGAATTAATCCCAATGATCTTCAATCCCTTTCCTTTGCCCATCTCCATTAATTCATTGCTTTTAAAAATGAGCAATTTACCAGCTGAGTTTGCGGCTGCAACATATGTTTCCTCAGGGTATCCAAATGAAGTCGCATTAGAGGGGATTAATACCTCAGCGCCTTTTACGCTGATACAGGTCTTGCCTTTTCTGTTTTTGGTATAGAGATCTTCCAGTTTAACAAAAAAACCATAACCTGCACTCGAGGACAGCAACCAGTGCTGATTGGGGTCCCCAGATATGACTCCTGCAAAATAAGCTCCATCTGGAGGGTTGAGTCTACTGGACAAGGGTTCGCCATTGCTTCTGGCTGATGGGAGTGTATCGGCAACAATACTATAAACCCTTCCCGTGCTGTCTATGAATACTGCAAACTGATTGCTTCTTCCTGGAACCGAAGAAAGATAATCGTCTCCAGACTTATAATTGAGGGACTGAGGATCCTCGAGAGCTCCTTTCGCAGCTCTAACCCACCCTGCTTTCGAAAGCACAATCGTCACCGGATCACTGCTGGCAAGTTGAGTTTGATCGAGTGCTTGTGAGGTGATTGCTGATTCATTCATCGAAGTTCTTCGATCATCTCCAAAATCTTTTGTATCCTGTTTGATCTCATTTTGTATGAGTTCATTGATTTTCTTTTTACTCTTAAGTATTTTTGTCAACTCGCTTTGTTCCTTCTCAAGATCATTCTTTTCCAGAAGAATCTTTTCTTCTTCGAGTTTTGCTAAGTTTCGGAGTCTTAAATTCAAGATTGCTTCGGCTTGTATCTCTGAGAGTTTAAATTTCTTAATGAGCTTTATTTTTGGATCATCCTCTTCCCTGATGATTCTTATGACCTCATCCAAATTCAAATAAGCAACCATCAATCCTTCGAGGATATGAAGTCGAGCCTCTACTTCATCCAACCTGAATTGAAGCCTTCTAGTGACTGTTTGTGTTCGGAACTCTATCCATTCTGACAGCAATGCCTTGAGATCAAAAACTCTGGGTTTCCCATCGAGTCCAATCAGATTCATATTGACCCTGACATTCTTCTCTAAATCCGTTGTGGCAAAAAGATGTCCCATTAATTCATCGGTATTGACTCTATTAGACTTGGGCGTAAGAACGATACGAATCGGTGTTTCATGGTCGGATTCATCATTGATATCGGTGATTAATGGCAACTTCTTATCTTTCATTTGTGAGGCAATCTGTTCAATAATCTTATTGCCAGAAATTTGGTATGGAAGTTGTGTGATTACAATCTGGGTTTTTTCTTTTTTATACTTCGCTCTAATTTTTATGGTTCCATTACCCGTGGTATAAATCTGTTTCAACTCTTCAGGACTTGAAATCATTTCCCCACCCGATGGAAAATCAGGTCCCTGAAAATTCTTTGTTATTCGAGTCAACTGACCCAATGATATGTCGGGATTTTTAATTAATTTATCCAATAGATAAGCTATTTCTTTGATGTTATGCGGAGGGATGTCTGTGGACATACCCACCGCAATACCGGTGACGCCATTGAGTATAAGATTAGGCAACCTTGAAGGTAAAAATTCGGGCTCCTTCAGTGTTCCATCAAAATTGGGTTTCCAATCGGTCGTGCCTTGACCAAGTTCACTCAACATCAGTTTTGTGTATGCACTGAGTTTTGCCTCGGTATACCGCATTGCAGCAAATGATTTTGGATCATCGTAAGACCCCCAATTTCCTTGACCAATGATCAATGGGTATCGATACGAAAAGTCTTGTGCCATATTCACCATAGCCTCATAGCATGCGCTGTCTCCATGTGGATGATATTTTCCCAAAACATCGCCCACGGTTCTTGCTGATTTTTTTGGTTTTGATTGAGCAGATAAACCCAACTCGGACATGGCAAAAATAATGCGTCTTTGCACAGGCTTTAAGCCATCTCCAATGAATGGCAAAGCTCGATCGAGAATGACGTACATCGAGTAATCAAGGTATGCTTTTTCTACAAACTCACTGAGAGGTTGAGAATCCGATTCTGATCCTCCTTCAGTTTTTTTGAAATCCATTTCTTCTTGTTTACCCATTTATATCTCAGCCAAATTACCTTTTTCTTCGAGCCATTCTTTCCGATCCGCATAACGTTTCTTTGCCATCAGCTTATCCATTAACTCTTCAGTATATGATGCATTATCAATGGTGAGCTTCACAAGTCTCCTTGAGTCTTGAAGCATGGTTGTCTCTCTCAATTGTGCTGGACTCATTTCTCCCAAACCTTTAAAACGAGTGACGGTTTTCTTGGTGCCGGGCTTCTTTTTATCTAGTTTTTTCATAATCGATTCTTTCTCGGCTTCATCCAGGGCATAGTAAACCTCTTTCCCTACATCGATTCTATATAAAGGCGGCATTGAAACGTAAATATACCCATCATCCACTAATTTTCTGAAGTGCCTAAGAAATAAAGCACAAATCAATGTTGCAATATGCAGACCGTCGGAGTCAGCATCTGCAAGTATGCAAATTTTATGATATCTCAAATTACTCAAATCCTCGGCTCCCGGTTCGACTCCCAGTGCTTGCGAGATATTGCTGATTTCTTGTGATGAAAGAAGATTGCTCTCATCCACTTCCCAGCTGTTTAAGATTTTTCCACGCAGAGGAAGGATTGCCTGAAACACTCTGTCTCTTGCTTGTTTTGCTGAGCCTCCAGCAGAATCTCCTTCAACTATGAACAGTTCACAAAGATCGGCTTCATCGCTGGTGCAGTCTGCAAGCTTACCCGGTAAAGTGGGCCCACCTGTCGCCTTCTTGCGCTTTACTTTGACGTTCTTCTTGGCTCTCTTTTGGGCATTTTCAATGGCCCTGGAAACAATTTGATCTCCGGCTTCTGGATGCTGATTCAACCATAACGTGAAGGCATCTTTGATCAGTCCCGTAACAAAACCGGAAACAGATCGAGAACTCAATTTTTCTTTTGTTTGCCCTGAGAATTGAGGATCCTCAATTCTTACGGACACAATGTAGCTCAATCCCATCCAAACATCTTCCGGAGAAAGCTTGACTCCTCTTGGAAGAAGGTTTCGATAATCAGCGAACTCTTTTACAGACTCCGACAAGCCTGCTCTAAATCCAGATACATGCGTTCCACCGTGTTTGGTTGGAATTAGATTGACATAGGATTCATAAATGCCTTCATGATCTCTGTCGGGCCAGGTCATACTCCACTCAAGCTCTTGATCGTCTGAGTTTGCTTTACCGGAGAATGGGACAGATGGAATGCATTCAATGTCTTCAAGCATTTCAACTAAATATTCACTCGCTCCCTCTTGATATTCCCATTCGGCTTTATCTCCTGAAGCCTCATCTTTAAATTTGATCTTCAAGCCAGGACACAAAACTGCTTTTGCGCGAAGATTGTGTTTTATGTCTTCTACTCTGATGTTGGGCGAATCAAAATAAGTTTCATTCGGCCAAAACCGAATGGTTGTTCCAGTGTTTTTCTTTCCAACGCTATCCACAATCTCAAGCTCGGATATTCGATCACCATTGCTGAAGCTCATATTGTATTCTTGACCGCCTCTTTTAATCCAAACCTCTAAATTTTTTGAAAGGGCATTCACAACAGAAACGCCAACACCATGTAATCCTCCAGAGAATTTATAACTTTCATTGTCAAATTTTGCGCCGGCATGGAGCCTGGTTAAAATGAGTTCGACCGCGGGTATTTTCTCTTCCGGATGGTCATCAACAGGCATGCCGCGCCCATCGTCTCTAACTTGCACGGATCCATCTTTATAAAGATTAACCTGAATCATCTTGCAATGACCTGCAATGGCTTCATCAACACTGTTGTCAATGACCTCGTATACTAAGTGATTGGGACAAGCGGTGTCGGTATACATGCCGGGTCTTTTCTGAACCGGCTCAAGCCCACTGAGGACCTCTATGTCTGAGGCGTTATAATCCTTCGTCATGGTCCTTCATTATTCTCGAACTATGAGAATCAATCAAGGTCATTCATTATTGATTTCCTAAATCCTCCGTTGATCACACCAGAGTCAACTGTGTATTCGGGATGATCTATCCCAAAAACAATTGATGTTTCATCGTTGACCCCTCCAGTAATATCAGAACTCAATTGAAATCTAAGGAAATGCACCGATGAGGTTTTGTCATCTCTTGTACGATCTAAATCTTCATCTGAAATGGCATATATCTTCTCATTCTCCCCGATTTGAACCCATATTTGATTTTCAATATTGAGTAAGTGCTGCAATGCATCCTTCCGTTCAACTGGATCTGTATACTCAATCATCATTGTGGCCTTCCAATTGTCTCCATTGGGAATCAGTGGGTTGTAGACTGACAATTCCTCTTCAATGCCTTCCGACTCAAAAATCCTTTCAATTCTGAGCATTTCTTGTATCTGATATTGAATTGTTTTCCTATCTTCAAAAAGTAAACTTACCGCTTCCCCCAATTGCAGTGACCTATGTTTCTTGTGCACAAGGACCTCTTGGCGATACACAACTCTTTGTTGTGCATACTCCTCAAGAGTCATGAGATCTTCTCTGGTTAAATTTTTCATTCAATCATTCTCCATAAGCTTGTCTCAGTAGAGACAAGGGATGATAATACTCCACTCCCTTTGTTTGAATCGAGTCGATTTGCGCTCCAGCCATAGGACAATCTGAAGTGAAACGGTCATAATCACCAGATTCTAGCTTTCGAACAATTGGTCTAGCAATCTTGACCGAGGATTTTCGATATTCTGTTTTGACACCATAAGTTCCATCATGGCCTGAACACTTTTCAAGTGGCGTGACCTTGGTATCAGGAATTAGTTCCAAAACATCTCGGGTTTTGAGACCGATGCTTTGCACTCTCAAGTGGCACGGAACCTGATAGAAAACTGATCCAAGCGATAACTTAAAAGACTTATTCATCAATCCTTGTTTATCCAACTTAAATAAATAATCAAATGGGTCCATGAATGCTTCAGCGACAACTTGCACCTTCTCATCATTAGGAAATAATAAAGGCAACTCTTGCTTGAACATCAATACACACGATGGAATTGGAGATATAATCTTCCAACCTTTTTCCGCCCATTGATGCAATTCAGGCACATTCACATCTTTTGCCTTTGCAACCGATTCTATGTCGCCCAATTCAAGTTTTGGCATGCCGCAGCATTTCTCTGTATCGCTTAAAACAACCGGTATATTGTTCATCTCAAAACACTTGACTGTGTCTTCCACAATCTTTGGATCATTCCTATTTCCATAACACGTTGTGAATAAAACAACGCCAGGTTCTGCGTCTCCATCGATGAAATCTTTTGGATTCTTTATGTGAGACTTAAGCTGCTTTCTTGCCGTGTTTGGGTAAAATTTTGGTTTGGGCGCATCTCTCTCAATTCCAATGGTCTTCTCCACTAAAACACTTCCAAGTTTTGATTGATTAACGGCATTAACGGATTGAGCAATGATTGGAATACCCACAAAACTCCCAAGCTTTTCTGGATTACTCAACACATTGTCTCTCATACTTGTGCCTTTTGTTTTGTGTTTCAGTGCTTTCGCTCTGAGCATCATGTGAGGAAAATCAATATTGAATTCATGTGGAGGCACATAGGGACACTTGGTTTTGAAACACATGTCACATAGGTAGCAGTTATCAATCACATCCCAAAATTTTTCTTCGTCAACCTCATAAGTATCGCCCATGGGAGTTTCATCAATGAGATCAAACAGTTTTGGGAATGCGTCACACAGATTGAAACATCTCCGGCAGCCATTGCATATCTCGAAAACTCTCTTGAGTTCATCAAAGAGTGCTTTTGGATCATTGAATGATTCACTCTCCCAATCAACTGGGTGTCTTATTGGTGCTTCTAAACTTCCCTCTCTGGATGTCATTGGAACTTCCTCGGTGGATCTAAATACGGGGGCTCAATGCAGGCCCCCGAATAAAGTTGTGTTGGATTTTTTTCGGATTAGCTGTCTAAGTTATCCAGTGCTTGTTGAAATCTATTCGCATGAGAACGCTCTGCTTTCGCAAGTGTTTCAAACCAATCAGCAATTTCATCGAAGCCTTCATCTCTAGCCGCTTTAGCCATGCCAGGGTACATGTCAGTATACTCATGCGTTTCACCTTCGATGGATGCCTTTAAATTATCAGCAGTGGCTCCCATTGGAAGTCCGGTGGCAGGATCGCCAGTTTCTTCTAGATACTCTAGGTGTCCATGTGCGTGTCCGGTTTCTCCTTCGCCAGTAGATCTGAAAACAGCTGCAACATCATTGTAGCCTTCAACATCAGCTTTGGCAGCAAAGTATAGATACCTTCTATTCGCTTGTGACTCACCGGCAAAAGCATCTTTGAGGTTTTGTTCCGTTTTTGTTCCTTTAAGACTCATTATTTTCTCCTTAACCTTGAAAGTATTTTTTTAGAATGATTCTAATTTTAATAAATAATTGGTTAATTGCAACTCTTTATTATTCTTTTTTTTATATAATTTAGATTGTGAATACCACAAAAAAAAGCAAAAGCATTGAGAGCAAACTGAAAGAGCTTGAAGGTCTTCTGGAAGAATTGGAGTCAGGAAAGCTGGATTTGGATGAGGCCTTAATAAAATTCGAGAAAGGCATAAAACTCTCTAGAGAATGTCAACAAACTTTAGAGGAAGCTGAACTCAAGATACAAGTCTTAATGGACGACGAGCTCAAGGATTCTGACGACTCCCTATCCCAATAACGCTCTTGCAATGAGTATCAGCACAATGGAATAACCTGATGCGATCATATCATCGAAAATAATTCCAAATGCATTCTTATATGCTCTATCGACTTTATTGATTGGATAAGGTTTTACAATGTCAAAAAAACGGAACAATAAAAATGCTGCGATCGCCCAATAAGGATCGGCTGGCAAAACACTCGCAACAAACATCATGCCAATGATCTCATCGATCACAATTTCTGGATGATCGCCTTCACCTAGAATCTTTAAGGTTTGATTCACTGCAATCCAAGCAATGAGTAATAAGACCAACAACAGAAGATAAATTACAAGAGTTGGGAAATAAAAGTGTGCCAGGTAAATGTAAAGACACAGACCAAAACCTGAACCCATCGTTCCAGGAGCCACCGGTATCATTCCAACCCCAAAACCACTTGAGAACAATATGTAAGGGTTTTTTAGATCGCTAAATTTCATTGGAGTTAGAAGTGTTCAAAATTATTGGTTTTAACCATATAGTCTTGGTCATTATATTTGTATTCATTTGATGACTTGATGATTCTTCCGACCTTGCTGAGTTTCGTTTCGAAACGTTCCTGCCATTCTTTCTCAAATTTATCCATTGTTCTTTCTGAAATAGTGAAACACAATTCATAATCATCGCCACCCGATAGAGCCATCGAGATGGATTCATCTAAACCGATGCAATCAATCATTTCTCTCCTGATTGGCAATTCATCAATGTTCACTCTAAAACCCAGATTGCTTGCTTTTGTCATTTTTAACAAATCTGATTTAAAACCGTCTGATACATCTATCATTGAAGATGCAAAATCCGATAAGAAGATCCCTTCGTTCACTCTCGGCTTTGGAAAGTTAAAATCTTGGATGAACTGCTCTGGTTTATTTTTACCAGACTTCAATAAATGCAGCCCAAAAGCAGCGCTACCCAGATGGCCCGTAACATATATGAAATCTCCATCATTTGCATTTGCACGAGTCACGTATCGGTCTTTTTTTACAAGGCCCTGAATTGATAGCGAAATCATCTCTGGGCCTTTAATGGTGTCTCCGCCAATAATTGTTAAACCATGTTTAGATGCAAGAGCGCTGGCACCTGACACAAATCCCTCAAGCCATGATTTTTCTGCTTTCGGTAGACTCAAACTTAAGTGCGCCCATTTTGGTTGTGCTCCCATGGCTGCCATGTCACTCAGATTAACCGCAAATATCTTATGTCCGATTGAGTCTGATGCAGTACCAGGTGGGTAATGTGTTCCAACCGTGATCGCATCCAACACTGTAACCAGCTCCATTTTTTGATCAACCTCTACAACAGACCCGTCATCTCCAATTGAAAGTTTTACATCATTTGAAACCGTAGGAGCCATATCCCTGATCAGAGTTATCACATCATCTTCTTTCATGCTTTGTCAGTTCTTGATCGATTGGCAATAGGAATCTAGAACAGCATTGATGTACTGAAAGCTTGTTTCAGCACCAAAAGACTTTGCCAACTCAATCGCCTCATTAATGACAACTGGATTAGGAATATCCATGTTACTGATCTCATAAACTGCAATCCAAAGAATTGCTCTTTCAATTGAATCAATTTGATCAATGGGTCTATCAAGTTGGGGCTTGATACTTTCTTCAATAACTTCTTTAGAAGAAATGATGCCTTGGAGTAGCGACATGAAGTAGTCTTGGTCAATCCTTTTGTATTCTCTGAGATTCGATGATTGAGCCATCAAAGTTTCCACATCATCATCGTTCTTTTGATGTTGGTACAAAACCTGAAGTAAGAGTTGCCTGGATCCTACTCTTCCCTTTCCCTCAAAACGCTTTTCACTTTTCTTGTTGGTCATCACTTCATTATCACTGATTCGTAGCAAAAAATTCATCTGCTTTTTTTACATCTTCATTAATTTGTACAGCAAGCTCATCGAGATTATTGAACTTCTTTTCGCCTCGGACTCGATGCATGAAATAAATCTCCAGGGTTGAGCCGTATATGTCTTTATCAAAATTCAATAGGTGGACCTCTAAAGTCAATGCAGTGCCATTGACCGTTGGTTTGAAACCAATGTTTGCCAAACCATTGCATTCTTTCTCACCGGATCCAATGATTGCTTTGACGCAAAATACCCCTCTCAAGAGAATGTCTCTTTTGCTGATATCAATATTTGCTGTCGGAAAACCAATCGTTCGACCAATTTGATTTCCTTCCATGACTTGACCTAAAACAGAGTAATTTCTACCAAGCATCTGATTGGCAATTTCGATGTCTTGGTTAATGAGAGATTGCCTGATGGCCGTGCTTGATATTTTTTTATCTCGTTGGGTAATGAATTCAATCGGGTCTATGTCAAATCCATATTCATGACCATTTTCTATGAGGGTTTGAACTGAACCCGATCTGTTTTTCGCAAAATGAAAGTCCACTCCCACGACCACATGTTTAGCATTCAGTTTTGCAATGAGATGCCGGGTGATAAATTGAACCGGTGATAAATTCTCCATTTCTTGATCAAAAGGTGGGCAATAAAGAAAGTCAATATGACTATTACTCAGATATCGATGTTTTTCCTCAGCTGTGGTCAATCTGGGTTGAGGCTCACCTTTGCTGAAATACTCATTTGGGGATGGTTCAAATGTAAACAAGACAGATGAGAGGCCGTTCTCTTTTGCATATTCAGTGGTTTTTTTAATCAATTCCTGATGACCCAGATGGATGCCATCAAAAACACCAATACATACAGAAGACCCATTAGGGAATTCATTTGTATCAGAATTGATGCTTCTGGCAATTTTCATTTTGGCCTTTTCCTAGTAAGAATTAATCTTTCGGATAGTGATTGCTACAATTTTTCTAGGAATTCTATCATTCCCAGTACCGCTTCTGTTGATTCAATCCCTTTATTGCCAGAACCCTCGCTAGATCTTTCAATGGCTTGCTCCATTGTATCGCATGTGAGAACACCAAAGCCCACTGGAATATTAAAGTCTAAACTCACCCGAGTCAGTCCTGATGCTGTCTCCAAAGCAATATAATCAAAATGCGGAGTTGCGCCCCTGACTATAGCGCCAAGAGCAATGATCCCATTAGGTTGCTTCTTTTGTGCAACATTCTTGGCCGCCAGCGGAAGTTCGTAAGCTCCAGGTACTCTAAAAATTTCTGGATCAGATTGATATCCATTCTTTTCAAGAGTTTCGACTGAGCTCTTAATCAAACTTTCAACGATGAGTTCATTGAATTGTGCGGCAACGATCGAGATTTTAATTGATGATTTATCCATCTCTTGGTTATTCCTTTTCAATATATTCTGTGATTTCAAGGTCAAAACCAGATATTGCTTGCATTTTTTTGGGCTCACTCAAGACCCTCATACGTTTAACGCCAATGTCTCTCAAAATCTGAGACCCCGTTCCATAGGTCCTAAGAACCGAAGACTCGGCTTGCGCCTGACTCTGCTCGATATCTTCTCTGTCGATTGCCTTGATCATTTCCAAAAAATCTTTCGGCTGTGATGAATAGCAAAGAGCCACCAATACTGCCTCCTTTTCTTTTGATAACTGCTCCAAGGCAGACCTCATAGGCCATCCAAGTGATTGATGATCGATTCCAATCGAGTCACGCAGAGAATTCTCAACATGCACTCTGATAAGCGGATTGGATTGATCGGTTATGTTTCCTTTAACCAATGCAAAATGAACATCTCTGTTGATGTGATCTTCAAAAGTCATTAATTGAAATTTCCCAAATCCTGTTTCGACTTCTTGCTCACTGATTCTTTCAATGGATTGCTCGTTTGAAACTCGATATCGAATCAAGTCGGCTATGGTTCCAATCTTTATGTTATGACGTTTGGAAAACTCTATTAAGTCTGGTCTTCTCGCCATCGTTCCATCATCGTTGAGAACTTCAACAATCACCGCTGCTGGGCTCAATCCTGCAAGTCTGGTTAAATCGCAGCCTGCTTCAGTATGGCCGGCTCTAGTTAATACGCCACCTGGTTTAGCCATCAGTGGGAAAATATGCCCAGGTTGCTTAATGTCTGTTGGTTGTGCGCCTGGTGCAGTTGCCACCCTAATGGTTCGAGCTCTATCATGAGCAGATATTCCTGTGGTCACGCCTTCGCTCGCCTCGATTGAGACCGTGAAGTTGGTTTCCTCTAAGCCGGTATTTTGGGTTGCCATCAGAGGAAGCCTGAGTAGATTACATCTTGATTGGGTGAGGGTTAAACAAATCAATCCTCTTCCATACTTCGCCATAAAGTTAATATCCTCTGGAGTCACTTTATCGGCAGCCATCAAAAGATCGCCTTCATTCTCTCTTTCCTCATCGTCAACAATGATAACCATCTTGCCGACCCGAAGATCAGCAACGATTTCCTGGATGGAGGAAAACTCATCCGCAGTGTCTGTTTTAGTATTTATTGGTGAATCTGTCACTTCAATCAGTCCTTCTGATTTTGTACATAGCGTGCCAACATATCATATTCTATGTTCACTCGAGTACCCTTTTTGAATCCACTGAATGTGGTTTTCTCAAGAGTATGAGGAATGATCATCACCTCAAAACCATCATCAGTGACTCCATTAATGGTTAAACTCACTCCGTTTATCGCTATTGATCCTTTTTTCACAACAAACCTCATGCCCTCTTCGCTCAATGAAAAGTGAAGAATCTTTGTTTGGACCAATTCTTCTATGCTCTCAACTGTGGATACTTCATCGACATGACCGAAAACAAAATGGCCATCGATGCTGTCACCGATCTTCAGTGATTGCTCAATATTAACCACATCATTGATTTCGAGGTCTCCAATGTTTGTGCATTTAAGAGTTTCTGTTGAAACATCGACAGAGAATGAATCTTGATTCAGCAAGGTTGCTGTCAAACAAACCCCATTGATTGCAATGCTGGCCCCTAGATCCAGATCACTCGGCATGAATGCCGTTGTATTAAAATCCATTTTTACAATGGAGTCTATTTCCTTCTTTGAGGATAAAATCGCCTGGCCTTGAACAATTCCACTAAACATCTTTTTTCCTTAGGGTTATTTTCATATCAGTCCCGATCTTATGCAGATCATGTATATCAAAAGAAAATCGATCAGATAGCTTTTCAATCGCTGGGAATACAAACATATCGATTGCATCGGAACCCAGTATGCAAGGAGACATATAAATTATTAATTCGTCAATCAGCCCTGACTCCAAAAGAGCCCCATTCATTTTTGGACCAGACTCTATTAAAACATTATTGATCTCGATCGATCCAAGATGCTCAAACAATGACTCATTTGCTCGGTCTCGATGGATCATGGTCTCACCGGGCAATTGGAAAACCTTCTCATTGCCGCTGCATTTTCCAGACGAATCAACCACAATTCTTAATGGTTGATCATCAGTAGAAAAATTTTCGATTCTCACATTCATTGATGGGTCATCTACAAGAACTGTCTGATTTGAAGTCATTGTCGCACAGCTTCTTGCTCGTAAGTTCTGCACATCTTTACGTGATGCATCTGAGGTGATCCATTTGCTTTCTCCATTGGACAGAGCAATTTTTCCATCCATGCTTGATCCAAGCTTGCTCCGTACGAATGGTCTATTGAATCTCATCCTATGAAAAAAACCGATGTTTAGTTCGCTAGATTCCTCTTCAAGTAATCCATGCGATACCTCAATGCCTGCTGCATTGAGCATATCAATACTTCTACCCGAAACTTCTGGATTCGGATCCATGGATGAAAAAACCACTGCTGAGACATTTGCATCGATCAAAGCCTCAATGCAAGGAGGCGTTCTGCCTTGGTGTGTGCATGGCTCAAGCGATACAAAAACAATGGAGCCTTCTGGATTCAATTCACAATTCTTTAAAGCCATTATCTCGGCATGATCGCCGCCTGCTCTTTTGTGCCATCCCTCACCAATGACCTTGCCTTCTTTCACAATCACACATCCAACGCGAGGATTCGGCTTACATGTATGCATTCCAAACTCAGCAAGCTTTATGGCTCTTTTCATGCATTCTTTTTCTTGCAACTGATTCATGATTCTTCTTCGTCTTGAAAAATTGATATTTGAGATCGGCTATCTTCAGCAGATGGTGTGTCTCTCAAAGATTCAATTTCTTTTTCGAATTCTTCAATGTCTTGGAATCTCCTATAAACTGAGGCATACCTTACAAAAGCAATTTCATCAATTTCTCTCAGTTCTAGCATTACAATTTCTCCAAGGGTTCTTGACTGTATCTCCCTTTCTCCCAATTTTTGAACCTTTCGAATGATTCTTGAAATCAGTTCTTCTATGGACTCAATGCTGATCGGCCTTTTTTCTGTAGCAACAAGAATGCCTGCTCTCAATTTTGATTCATTAAATGGCTCTCTGGATTCATCTCGCTTGATTAATTTTGGTAACACCAATTCTGCTGATTCAAATGTTGTGAATCGTTCACTGCATTCAATGCATTCTCTTCTTCTTCGAGTTTGGTATCCATCACCAGCCAACCTCGAATCAACCACTTTGGTTTCTTGGTTACCGCAGAATGGACAATACATAGAAGTGACTTACTGAAGGTAAACTGGAAAACCTTTACAGAGATCCTTGACTTTATTCTTCACAGACGAAATATTGCTCTCATTATGAATATCGCTCAAAACTTCATGAATTAGATCTATTACGTATTCAGCCTCATTAACGCCAAATCCCCTCGTTGTAATGGCTGGTGAACCAATTCTCAAACCACTGGTAACCATGGGAGATCTTTGGTCATTTGGAACTGAGTTTTTATTCAATGTAATGTTTGCTTCTCCCAATGCTTTTTCGCCATCGGCACCAGTGACTTCAGTATCACTGAGATCCAACAAAAATAAGTGGCAATCGGTTCCGTCTGACACAACTTGATATCCATGTTTTTGAAACCGTGCTGCCATGGCTTGGGCATTTTTAACGACTGCTTGCTGATAGGTTTTAAACTCGGGTTTAAGCGCTTCAGAGAATGCGTGGGCTTTAGCAGCAATAACATGCATCAATGGTCCGCCTTGTGTGCCAGGGAATACTTGCTTATTGATGGCTTTTTGTATTTCTTCATTTTCGCGAGCAAGAATTATACCGCCTCTTGGGCCTCTCAACGTTTTATGCGTTGTTGATGTTGTGACATCTGCAATGGGAACTGGATTTGGATAACAATCACCAGCTATGAGCCCTGCTACGTGTGCCATATCCACCATAAAGTAGGCATCTATTGAGTCTGCGATTTCCCTAAACTTACTCCAATCAACCAACCTTGAGTAAGCAGAGAAACCGGCAACAATCATTTTTGGGCGATGCTTTTCTGCAAGTTCAGAAACCTGATCATAATCAATTCTTCCTGTATCGGGATTGAGACCATATGAAATGAATTCATACAACTGACCAGAAAAATTAACTTTTGCACCGTGTGTTAGATGCCCTCCATCGGACAGGCTCATACCAAGAATTTTATCTCCGTGTTCCAAAAGAGACATATAGACAGCCATATTGGCTTGGGAGCCAGAATGTGGTTGTACATTGGCATAGTCAGCACTGAATAGCTTCTTAACTCTTTCAATCGCAAGCACTTCTGCTTCATCAACATGTTTACAGCCACCATAGTATCTTCTTCCTGGATAACCTTCTGCATACTTATTTGTCAGAACCGATCCTTGGATCTCCATGACCTCAGAAGAAGTGTAGTTCTCTGAGGCAATCAACTCGATATGCTCTTCTTGTCTTGTCTGCTCAGACTCAATCGCAGAAGCAAGTTCTGGATCAAGTTTTGATAATTTTTCTGAAAAAGTCATAAATCCTCACCTATAGAATAGGAATTCTACTCACTTCATGAAAATAGTTCGATGATTTTTATTAAATAATTGGTTAACCGATCCAGTCTCTTGCATTCACAAAGAATCTAGTCCAGGGTCCATGATCCTTCCAATCATCGGGACACCATGAGTACTGCTCGGTTCTCATAACTCTCTCAGGATGAGGCATCATTATTGTTGACCGCCCATCTTCAGAGCAAAAACCAGCAAAGCCTGATTCCGATCCATTGGGGTTATCAGGATAGTTAGCTGCCGGTTGACCATAGTTGTCAACATATCTTATCGATACACTCCCTGACTCTATGAGTGTCCTTTTATCATTATCATCAACGTATTGTACTCGTCCCTCGCCATGAGAAGTTGCAATTGGAATCATGGAACCCTCCATCCCACTTAGGAAAATTGAATTTGATTCCAAAACTTCAACCATATTGAGCCTCGCTTCAAATTGCTGAGAAAGATTTCTAACAAATTTAGGCCAATGATCAGCGCCTGGAATTAAATCTCTCAATTGAGACATCATCTGGCAGCCATTGCAAATACCAAGACTGAATGTTTCTTCTCTATGAAAAAAAGACTCAAATTGATTTCTTGCATTCTCATTGTATAAAACTGACTTGGCCCAACCGCCTCCTGCACCTAAAACATCGCCATAGGAAAATCCGCCACAAACCACTAACCCACGATACTCTTCAAGATTAACTAGACCGTTGAGTAGATCCGTCATGTGAATATCATATGCATTAAATCCTGCTTTATTAAATGCCACTGCCATCTCAATTTGACTGTTGACCCCCTGATCTCTCAATATTGCTACTTTTGGGCTCGATTTTGTAAGGCGCTTATAATCAATTTTAGTAGAACCAAAATTGATGATTGGGCTTAAACCAGGATCTTCTTCATCCAACTGCTTCATGAATCCTTGCTTGGCAGTCTCTGGATTGTCTCTGAGCTTCTGCATTTCATAAGACATTTTTGACCAAGCCTTTCTGAGTGCTTTTAATTCGAATGATATAGAGAATTGACCCTTATTCTGGATTGTGATTCGTTTATCTTTAACCACCCCGCCGATTGGATGCGAGTAAATTGATAACGAGGCATCATCCAGTACCCCTAATACGGTATCTATATCCCCTTTATCGATTTGAATAACACAACCGAGCTCTTCAGAAAAAAGACATTTAATTGTCTCTTCATGGCTGTCCGCCTCAAGAGACAACTCCACACCTAAATTCCCAGCAAAAGCCATTTCTGAAACACAGGCAAAAAGACCTCCGTCAGAGCGGTCATGATATGCCTGAATGAGTTCTCTGGACTTCAATGTTGTCACTGCATTAAAAAAATTCTTGAGCAGTTCTGGATCTTCAATATCTGGCGTCTCACCAAAACTACGTTTATATATTTGGGACAAACAGGAACCCCCCATACGATTTTTCCCCTGACCTAAATCAATCAATAACAACATGCTTTCATTGTTATCCCTCAGTTGCGGTGTGATGACATCATTGACATCAGCAACAGGAGAAAACGCAGAGATTACCAAGGACAGCGGCGCAGTGTTAATCAATTGATTGTCTTCATTCTTCCAAGAAGTTTGCATGGACAGTGAATCTTTGCCCACGGGAATAGTAATCCCAATTTTACTGCAAAAATTAATAGAAATAGCCTCAACGGTTTCATAGAGATCTTGCTTAAGTCTGTCTGTCATTATGGAAGACATCCAATTTGCAGACAGCTTAATATCTGAAATATCGCCAATGGGTGCAGATAGAATATTTGTGATGGCTTCACCCACAGCAATTCTTCCTGAGGCTGCAGCATTATGAACAGCAATGGGTGAGCGTTCTCCGATTGCCATGGCTTCGCCCTGGCTTCCAAAATGGTCCTTTAATGTGACTGCCACATCGCTTACCGGAACCTGCCAAGGGCCAACAAATTGATCTTGAGACACCAAACCACCGACCGTTCTATCCCCAATATGGATCAGGAAGGTTTTATCTGCGACAGTGGGGAATCTTAAAGTTTTTAAGCATGATTCTTCGATATCAATCCCATCCATCCCATCATCCATGATCGTTTTTTGGCTTGTCTCAATTTCCAGCTTTGTTTTAGGGGGCTTGCCGAATAAGACATCCATTGGCATGTCTATTGGATAATCATTGAAAACCTCATCTTTCAGTTTCAAATTTCCATGCGTTGCAACTTCGCCAACCAATGCATATGGGCATCGTTCCCTTTTGCAAATTCGATCAAACATTTTTAAGTCATTGGGATGAATGGATAAGACATATCTTTCTTGCGCCTCATTGCACCAGATCTCCAAGGGAGTCATTCCAGGTTCTGCATTATGAATCTCCCTCAAGCTGATGTCTGCAGACATTTTGCTATGATCTGCCACTTCCGGAATGGCATTTGAAAGGCCGCCTGCACCCACATCATGAATGAGTATGATTGGATTGACATCCTCCTTTGTATTTTGAACACCCATGGCAAAACAACGTGTGATGACTTCTTGAGCTCTCCTTTCAAGCTCGGCATTATCTCTTTGCACGGATGCAAAATCCAAGTCACTATTGCTTGCGCCCGCATTCAATGAAGATGCTGAACCACCGCCCAAGCCGATTAACATTGCAGGACCCCCAAGAACAATGATTAAAGAACCTGCTGGTATGTCATTCTTATTGACAGATGAGTCAGAAATATTGCCCATACCTCCAACAATCATGATCGGTTTGTGAAACCCCCAAGATGTATTTACTTGCTCTTTGTTATTTTCCTCAAAGGTTCTGAAATACCCAAGAATATTGGGTCTCCCAAACTCATTATTGTATGCAGCGCCCCCAATGGGTCCATCCAACATAATTTCGAGTGCTGAGGCAATATGCTCTGGCTTGCCAATTGTTTCTTCCCAGGATTGAACATCATTCGGAATAAAGAGATGAGAAACACTGAAGCCAGTTAGCCCAGCTTTAGGCATTGCACCTCTTCCCGTTGCAGCCTCATCTCTAATCTCACCGCCTGATCCAGTTGCAGCTCCTGGATATGGAGAAATTGCAGTTGGGTGATTATGCGTTTCCACCTTGATCATCGTATGTATCTCGTCATGGAATTTTCCGTATTTCTGATCATCGTGATTCGGTAAAAACCAATCTGCTTTACCACCCGAGAACACGGCAGCATTATCTTTATATGCTGAAAGAACATTTCTTGAATTTGACTCATAGGTATCTTTGATCATCTGGAATAGACTTCTTTCTTTCTCAACGCCATCAATGACCCAATCTGCATTAAAGACTTTATGTCTACAATGCTCAGAATTTGCTTGTGCAAACATCATCAGTTCTGCATCAGTTGGGTTTCTATTTAGATTAATAAACTGCTCAAGAAGGTATTCAATCTCTTCATCATTCAATGCCAATCCCAATTCTCGATTTGCAACCATAAGGGCATCTTTGCCATCGGATAAAATATCAATCACTGAGAATGGTTGCGGTTCTAAAGTTGAAAATATCTCTCTCGCTTGACTCAAGTCTGTTATGACTACTTCTGTCATCCGGTCAAACAAAAGATCTATTGCTTCTTGATTTGGCTTTGAATTCAGATCCCTTAATTCAAGAGTGAAAGCGACTCCTCTCTCTATTCTGGAAATAGAACCAAGTCCGCATACTTTCGCAATGTCTGTTGCCTTACTAGACCAAGGAGAAGTCGTTCCAAAACGAGGCAAAATGAATATCTTAAATCCTTCATTTGCTCCCAAAGACCAGTCGGGTCCATACTCAAGGATGGATCCTAAAATTCGATCATGCTTTTCGCTCAACTCATTTTCAGCATCTATAAGATGAATAAATCTTGCGCCCAAACCAATGACATTGGGATCAATGCTTTGCAAGCGTATGAGTAAGGATTCAAGTTTGAATGGGGAGTGAGATGCAGGTCCATCTTTTACAATCATTCTTCTATATCCAAATCAACGGTTCATTAACTTTTTGATTTGTCATCTGGGACAAAAACGGTGTTTGGCATTTGTGTCACATTATCGCCCTCAGCCTTACTCACTTTACTGACTCCTTGTTCGTCCACCTCATCGATTCTAAGAACAGAATGCATTGGGACATAAGTCCTTTTGACTCCCTCAAACTCAGTTTTTATTTTTTCTTCCGATGGGTCCACAACAAGAGATGTTTTTTCGCCAAAAACAAGTGACTCAATTTCAATAAAGCCAAGAAGATTGCTGTTTAAGACCTCGTTTGCATAGAGCTCATAAAGCTTCCCTTGATTGCTAAAGGTTATTTTGTATAACTTTTTTTTCGAGGGCATTTGTTCGAAATATATGTTGGATCAAGTCCCAAATTATACCTTGATTGTAAACTCGTTGAAGAAATATCTTTTTTCTTCAATGTTATTTTTTATAAAATGATTTATAATGATAATGATTATCACTATCACTGTAAAATTATAATGTTGAATGGGCTACAAATATGTCAATAATCATCGACTTAAAACTAAAAAATAAACTCATCGGTTTTTTTGCTCTACTGATCATGATCCAGTATCAAGAAACTCAGGCCGAAATGATTATCGGAACTGGATCTATCCAGCCGGGTGTGGATTTAATTTTCGAAGGTGGGGTCAAAGATGACGTCATGCCAAATCAGTACTTTTTGAGTGAAAGTGAAACGGATGTTCATCTTGAGGTATTAGCCAATTGGTCAAATGAAGCACCCAAGGGCTCCCCAAAAGGTGGTCATGTTGCTTACCTCAATATCAATGCTATATTAATCAATGAGGTGACTGGATCATCAGCAACTCACAAACTCACCCCTCATGTCAACATGTCAGACAATCTGCACTATGCAAAAAATATTAAGCTTCCTGGAAGAGTTAACGAAAGATACACGGTCATTTTCGAAATTCATCCGCCAAAAAATGATGAAGTTGGTATGCATTTTGACTGGAGAAAGGCAGTCGATGACCGGTTGATTGATTCAGAGAAATTCGAATTCAAGAATCTTGATTTTAAAGAAATTGTTTTATCAAAAAGACGTTAAAACAAACATATTAAGTTTTCTTAGGATCAATTAACGTTTATGATCGTTTAGATATTTGCCTAAATACCTATGAAAAGATCTTATCTACTTATCGCCCTCATCATTCTATCTGCCTGTTCTGATTCTGCGGATGACTCGAACCGTGAAATCGATACAGTCATTCTTAATGATCTGATTCAACACTCCACTGAATTTGAGAAGAAAGTCTACTCTTTTGAAAATGGACTGCACATCGCTGTTGGCTATGGCATTGCAAATTCGATCATGGTTGAAGGAGTGGATGGAAATATCATTATCGATGCTTCAGACAGTGTGGCTGAAGCTGAAGAAGTGTATTCATACTTTAGTACAATCAATTCAAATCCTATAAAGGCCATCATTTATACACACAATCATGGTGACCATACCTTTGGTGCTGCTTATTACTATAATCTAGAAGTAGAGAAGCCCATGGTCATCGCTCATGAATCAACGAGCCAATACGTTGAAAGAATTATGGGAATTCTAAATCCAATCATCTCAAAGAGAAGCACAAGAATGTTTGGAACCGACCTCCCATCAGAGCAAGTCATTAATGTTGGTATTGGACCGTATTTGGGTGTCGCTCAGAGTCCAATTGGGTACATCAAACCCACTCTTACTTTTGCTGATGAACTGAAAATAAACATCTCAGGCGTGGAGATCGAACTCTATCACGCTCCAGGTGAAACCAATGATCAGTTGTTCGTTTGGTTGCCTAATCAAAAAGCCTTGATGCCGGGTGATAATATTTATAGAACTTTTCCAAATCTTTATACAATCAGAGGCACGCCTCATCGAGATGTGAAAAGCTGGGTCAAAAGTCTTGATCAGATGCGTGCACTCAAACCGGAGTATCTCCTACCAAGTCACACAAAACCACTGACCGGTGATGCAGTTATGGAGACGCTGACCATCTATAGAGATGCTATACAATATGTGCATGATCAAACCATTCGGCTAATGAATGAGGGCTATACTGCCGATGAAATCTCTCATCTTATTGAATTACCGACAGAGGTATCTAACTCTCCATTTGTGAGAGAGTTTTACGGAACGATTCGGTGGTCAGTGAAGAGTATTTTCAATGGTTATCTTGGTTGGTTTGATGGAAATGTTTCAAACCTAGACCCCTTGCCATCAGAAGAATATGCAAGAAGGCTTGTGACGCTATCAGGCAGCGAGGAGAAACTATTTTTGGCATTGGAGGAAGCGGTTCAAGAAAAAGACATGCAGTGGGCATTGCAACTCAGTGATAGTTTGCTTGCATTGAATTATAAAATTGATTCAACAAACAAGCTTAGACAAGAGGCCATCCAATACATTGGGGGTAGATCGCTTAATCCAAACAAAAGAAACTATTTCCTTAGCTCAGCGAATGAACTGAATCGAAATTACGAGGCGCAACCCTTGCTTCCTCAGACCAGTGAATTACTCAGAGAAATATCCATTGATATGTTTTTTGAAATTCTCTCAGTCAGGCTCAATCCAAAAAAAGCAAAAGGAATAACACAAAGAGTGTGCTTTCTTTTTGATTCCGGTGAGACCAGAACAATAACAATGAGAAATCAAATTGCAGAAATCTCATCGACAAATAAAAATTGTGACATTCAAGTAAAAACAAGCGAACAAACCCTTAAAGAATCGCTTGCTGGTGTCAGAAATCCAGTTTTGAGCGTTGCCTCTGGTGAAATCGATACTGGCGGCCAAAGAACAAAATTTCTAAGCTTTCTTTCCAACTTTACTGAATAAACTTAATCCTACCGTCTCGATTTAAAGAAGTTCTGGATCAGTGCTTTGCATTGGTTTTCCATCACTCCCCCTATTACGGTAATTTTATGGTTTAACTTAGAAGAGTCAGAAAGATCAAAAGCAGAACCTGCTGCACCCGATCTTGGGTCAAACGCGCCAAAAATCAGTGTTTCAACTCGTGCTTGTATGAGTGCACCCATGCACATGATGCAAGGCTCAAGAGTGACCACCAATGTTCCCCCGATTCGATGATTACTCTTTGCCTCTGCAGCAGCCCTTAATACAGCAATTTCGGCATGCCCAGCTGGGTCATTATTTGCAATCGTAACATTCCCAGATTTTGCAATAACCTGATTGTCATTGAAATAGAGTGCACCTACCGGTACTTCACCATTTGCTTCGCTGATTTGTGCCTGATCATAGGCGAGCTTCATCAATGTTTGCTGGTCAAATTTCAAATCTTAGTTTGATCCATGGTCTCAATATTGAGTTGACCCTCAAGACCGGCTGAGCGATGTTTCTCAGACTCTCTGTAATCTTTGTCAGAGATCATTTTTAACATTGCTTTTTTATTGGGGTATTCTGCAATTGCGACCATGTCCCATAGGTCTTCAACTTCACCAATTAGAAGCCTGCTGACTTCTCCTGAAAAAATGATTTTGCCTCCAACCTTCGGCAAATGCACGGTGCTTACTTCTTTGGCATATATTTTGTAAGCGTCCTTGCCCGTTAGATCTGTTTCTCTTCCATCCTCATACGATGCTTTTTTTTTAAATTTTAATAAGTTCACCATTCGAATGGTCGACTTCGAATCACCGATGAGAAAGCCTGCCATGGAAGTAACATTAGGTCTTAGTTTGTTCGCAACCTTCATATTTTTACCTCAGTAATCTTTAGTAGGCGATGCCATCTTTAATGACGAGCTCAACATTTTCTAAAATGCTGATGTCGTCAATAGGGTTGCCTTTGACCGCAATCAAATCGGCTATTTTTCCATTTTCAATTGAACCGAGCTTGTCGTCAATCCTTAACAACTTTGCAGTTTCCATGGTGGCTGATTGAATGGCCTTCATCTCAGGCATGCCATTTTCAACCATGTAGACAAATTCTTTCCAATTTGTGCCATGTTTTTGAACGCCCGCATCTGTTCCAAATGCAATTTTGACGCCCCTTTTATATGCCTTCTCGAAAGTCTTACTGATTTGAGGACCAACCGTTGCTGCTTTGGGTCTTATAATTTCAGGAAAGAAATTGTCTATTTTTGATTTCTCAGCCACAAACACTCCGGCCGAAATAGTTGGCACATAATAAGTACCATTTTCAATCATAAGATCCATGGCTTCATCATCCATGAATGTGCCATGCTCTATTGAATCTACGCCTGCTTCTATGGCTCTTTTCATCCCTTCAGCACCATGAGCATGAACGGCAACCCACATTCCATAATCTTTTGCTGCGCTCACAACGGCATTAACCTCCTCTTGAGTAAATTGTGGATTATCGCCTGATTTTGCTGGACTCAATACACCACCCGTCACTGTAATTTTTATTCCGTCCGCACCATCTTTGTATCGTTGTCTGACAGCCGTATATACCTCATACGGCCCATTCACGACGCCTTGTTCTGGCAAAGGATATGAGTAATCACCCAAGGCCTTTCCATTGGTAGGGTCAGCATGCCCCCCTGTTGTGGCAATTGTTTTTCCTGCAGCAAATATTCTTGGCCCAGGAACTTTGCCAGCATTAATGGCATCTCTTAAGCTGATTGCGACTAAACCGCTGTCACCAACTTGCCTGACAGTTGTAAAACCTGATTTAAATGTCACCAAAGCGTGTTGCGCAGCAAGTATGGCTTCCATCTCTCGCTCCACCTTAATTGGTGCCTCAGCTTTTGATAAGTACTCACCGCCAAAATGAACATGCATGTCCATCAAACCAGGCATCACTGTGTGATTTCTTAAGTCAATATATTCTTCATAATCACTTGGAGGTATATAGCCTTCTTTCACATCTTCGATGAGGTTACCATCAATCACAATGCTCATTCTTGATTGGGCACGATCGGATTTTCCATCGATGAGTTTACCGGCATGGATAATTGTTTTTGCATCAATACTTAAGGAAACTATCAATATTAATAGAAGTAAGTATTTGTATCTAATCGAAGAAATCATCTAACGCCCTCTCTTTTTTCATTTAAGAGTTTTAATAAAACATAAACCAGTCAGTTTATCTATTTTTTAGATGAAAGGATCATAGGCCCATTGAAGTAAAGCCTGTCTTTGCCTTGGTCGACACCAAATATCATCTTTTTCACAATTCTTACGAATGGCGCCAATATGTCTAGGGCCAAATGCCTTCCAACGTTTGATCTGAAACTCATCAACATCCTCTATCCTTCTGCCCAGTGAATATCTGCAATACCACTGAAACCAGCCAAGTGGGTCTTCAGGAGTAATCCATCTTTTAGCTAACCAAACTGAGATGGGCTGACCTGAGGCTACCTTGAAGTAGTTCAATTCAGCATCAAAGCCCGTTTCACTCATCTTTGCCTTTTTAAACCACTCCATTGGATATTCTGATACATCACCCTTGAAGTAATAGCCTCCAAAAATCCCCAACTCAAGCATTTCTTCTGGCGAAAGTTGAGGGTCAAACCCCTTCATAAGAATCCTGTTCCTACTGAATGGGCTCTGTAACCTCTAGAGGAACCATTACGTGGACAAACTCAGTGTCTTCCCACATTACGTATGGTCCGCCAGCATATGGATCCGTTGGCAAATCCTTGAGAAGATCTTGTGGCAATAAAAGCATCAAATGAGGTCCTTCTGCAACCCAGACTCCTTCACTGGTGTCTGTATTGAATGGCACGTTATTATCAACGGGAATATCTCCTACAAGCATATATGACATGCCGAAAGTGGCTTGATTAGGATCGTATTCATAAGACTGGCCCATGGCTCCTTTCATATACTCTTGAAGCCATTTCTGCCATGCAGGATCCACACACATTGGATTTACATTTTCATTCGGAGGAGTGCCTGGCATGCATACCCAACCATTTGATCCTTCTCTTAAGAGTGCGCCATCGTGAGAAATGATTGTGGCATCGCCGCTAACATTCTCTGGCCCTGCAGACATAGCTATTTTTATGATTTGTTCCTTGTTGTATCGTTCATTCTCTCCTTCATGAGAATAGACACTCATTGATACCACAAAGACAAGCAATGAAACTAATGTTTTAATTTTCATGTATTTTTCTCCATATTTAATCTAAATTCATTCAGCTTTATCGATTTGCTGGGATTACTGAACAGACTAATGAAACTAATCTCTGGAATAAGAAAAATCAAATAAATTTTTTTAAACGATCTATATCTCAATTTGACCAGTGAAAAATACGGAGGTGTAACCTCCTATGCTGACTCGATCACCAATAACTTCACAGAATAGCTGCCCGCCTCTATCCGAGAGTTGCCTTGCATTGATTTTGGTTGATCCAAACAAGGATGACCAATAAGGAACAATAAGAGTATGGGCAGATCCTGTAACAGGATCTTCATCAATACCATATTTTGGATAAAAACATCTCGAAACAATGCCTCCACTTGAATCTCTTGCAGTGATTATCGCACCTCGTGAATCAAGTTTTTTAATCTTTTCATAATTTGGATTGATTGCTCTGATTTCTTCCTCGCTGTTAAAAATAAATAGATAATCATCACGGCCCCTATATGATTCTTTAGACTCAAAACCAAAAAGGTCTTTGGATGGGTTTTGGTCGACTGAGAGGGGGTTGTCCAATGGAAAATCTAGAAAAATTAGGTCGTCTTCTTTCTTTGCCATAAGCAGCCCTCTTTTTGATTTGAAGACTATCTTTTCTGTATTTTTAAATTGAGTTAGGTCAAATAAAATCCTCGCAGAAGCAAGTGTCGCATGACCGCATAGGTCAACTTCTCTTTTGGGTGAGAACCAACGAATTCCTATCGGGTCTTCTGATAGGTTTAAAAATGCTGTCTCTGATAAGTTATTCTCAAAAGCAATGGACAACATCAGTTCATCAGAAAGCCAATCACTCAATAAGCAAACGGCTGCTGGATTCCCTGAAAACAAATCCTTTGTGAATGCGTCAACTTGAAAAACATCAATCTTCATCTGAATGGCAATCAATCAACTGGGTCAATTGTGTTGCCGGTAAGATCGTATATGAACCCTTTAACTTCAACTGTATCAGGTATGAGGGAATTCTCTCTTATTGCATTTAAATCATCGATAACACTCTGTTTTAGATCAGAGAAAGTCTGCCATTCAATTTTATTTATTGACTCAGAATTGTCTTCTGTCTCGAATCGATCATCATTCACCCAATCATGACCATTGAACTCTGCGGTTTGCAGATTCGATTTCAAAGCCTTCAAAATGATTTCATCATTGAGCTTCCCGACCATGCAATCAGTATGATGGATAATGAACCATTCTTTTATTCCCATGAATTTATGTGCGATGGTCATTGAGCGAATCGTATCTGCATTCACCCTTCCGCCTGCATTTCTGATTACATAAGTATGCTCAGGAGGTAAATCAGTGATTGAGATCGGATCGAACCTTGAATCCATGCAAGTTATGATTCCGTATTTTTTTTCCATTTCTCTAGTCTCTTTTATGATTATTATATGCTCTCAAAATTATTTTTCTTGTATCTGCTGGATCTATCACAGCGTCAATTTCTAGGTGTGCTGCTGCTTCAATTGCTTTCCCTTTTTCATAGGCCGATGCAACCAGCTGGTCAAAAAGAGCCTCACGTTCTTTTTGATCTTTAACGGCTTCGAGTTCTCTTTTGAATCCAAGTTGAACAGCACCTTCCAAACCCATTCCACCAAACTCTCCGGTTGGCCATGAAGCGGAATAAATTGGCTCATGAAAACTACCGCCTACCATTGCCATGGCTCCCAAGCCATATGCTTTTCTGAGAAATATAGCCATAAGAGGCACTGATAATTGGGATCCAACCTTGAATAATTTACTCATTCTGGTTACTGCGGACTCTTCTTCGCTTTCAGGACCAACCATGAATCCTGGCGTATCGACCAGAGCAACAATCGGAATGCCGTGCTCATTGCACAATGTAAGAAATTCAGATGACTTCTCTGCTGAAACCGCATCAATTGCCCCGCCCAACTGTTGGCAATCACTTGCCAAAAGTGCAAATGGCTTTCCTTCCAGCCTAAAAAATCCAGTGACTACGCTTCTTCCATAATTCTTTTTTAGCTCAAGAAAAGATTCTTTGTCGGCAATCACATCTATGATATCTCTAATGGGATAGCCCCATTTCCTATCCTCAGGAATCAATTTCCTCAACTGATTTTGATCGGATGCTTCAAATGACTGCTGATTGCCTTGGAAATAGGTCAATAGCTTTTTAGCAATAGTGGTTGCTTCCTTCTCATCTTTGGCCAGAAGATCGATGGTTCCATTCATTTCGTGCATTTCTGAAGGTCCAATCTCGGTCGGATCAAACTTGCCAAGGCCTCCGCCTTCAATCATTGCTGGGCCGGCCATACCAATCCACGATTGTTTGGTTGCTATCCTGAAGTCAGCTGCTCCAAACAATGCCGCATTTCCAGCAAAACAGTATCCATTATTGATAGCGATTCTCAACGATGATCCCGTTAAACTTGCCCACTTTGAAAAAGTGGGTACATTCAATCCTGCAATTTGTGTGCTCACATCAACATCGCCCGGTCTGCCTCCGCCTCCTTCAGTGAAAATCACCACAGGCAAGCGATATTTTTTTGCCTTGTCTATGATTCGATCAAGTTTCTGATGGTGAAAATAGCCCTGCGTTCCTGCAAGCACTGAGTAATCATAAACAATCGCTACTGCATTAGAATTTTTTTTACCTATCTCATCGGAATTGATCTCACAAAACCCAGTGATCACCCCATCAGCCGATGTTTCTTTTTGTAGTGAATCATAGTCTTTTCGAGACCTTTGTGCTGCCACAGCAAAAGCACCGAATTCAATGAAACTATCTTCATCGACCAAATGATCAAGATTTTCTCTGGCAGTCCTATTTCCCGATTGATGCCTCTTGGATAAAGCCTCTTTTCGATATTGATCTGACAGCGCCTCAATTCTTGATAAATAATTTTTGAATTCTTTGTTTTTTGCCATATTGTTCTTATATTACTTTTTCTCCAGCAACTGCCGCCCTTTGAAGTCTCCTCGTCTGTGGGTAATAGTCCGCTACAGCATAATGAGAAGTGCATCGATTGTCCCATACAGCAATCGTTCCTGGCTCCCAATTGAGTCTTACACAAAACTCAGGTTTTTCAATCACACCATAAAGAAAGCTTAATAATGACCGACTTTCATCCTCCTCCAAACCGTCAACCGATTCAGTAAAAAACTTATTCACAAAAAGACATTTCTTGCCTGTTCGAGGATGCGTTCTTACGAGTGGGTGAGAGACTGGTGGGAAATCTTTCTGAAATTCTAATTTCTTTTCCTGCCCATGCTCCCATTTAGAAAAGATCGGTTCATAATAATAGAGCAAGCTGTGACGACAACTCAAAGAATCAAGGAATTCTTTCATCGATGATGACAATGACTCATAAGCGGTTTCATTGCAAGACCAAATGGTGTCTCCTCCTCTGTCTGGAATGATTACACCCTCTAAAAAGAACAGCGCGGGTGGCTCCTCTAGGCCTGTCATATCTTGATGAAATGTATTCAGATAAGGGGGTTTTTCGCTGTTTGTTTCAATGACTAAAAGATCTTGGTATTTGTCCGATAATGCTGGTTGAACAAAGGGAGGTCCAAACAATTGTGCAAGGTTTGTTAATTCATTGCCGTCAAGATTCTGTTCATGAAAAAAAAGAACCTTATATTCATCAATGGCATCTTGAATGATTTTGACAGACTTCTTATTGGACATTGACTTAAGGTCAATATCGCTTATTTCAGCGCCCAAGACATTTAATGGCTTGATATTCATGGCTCCTCTTCAGGTTTTGGAATATTATCCCGATCAAGATCTTAAGAATCAATCTTTTGAAACCATATCCTTTATCCAAAACGGAAAATAAAGCAGATAAAAAAATGCTATAGCTATTGGAATCACCGCAGTCATATGGAATGGAGGATCAGGAAAATAGTTCATCACAGAATCGGCATCTGGCTTGTCCATTAAGTACCAAAAATTTGCTCCCTCACCAAGCAAAAGATTAATAACATAGATCATTGACATGGCTATAATGCTAATTCCAATGACCTTGTGCACATCCCTGAATAAAGGCCGCTCACCAAGTGCAATGATTGCATAAAATACAGCGAGCAAGATCAATGTATGAGCCCAGAAAAAAGGGAAGAAGACTCCGTTGGGAAATGCAAAATCAACATCTGGCGTCAGAAGTGCCATGGTTGCACCTCCCAGCCCCCAAAAATATGCACAATTAAAAAATATCTTCTCTCTTGAAATAAAATAATACGCAATTGAAAGCGCAGATAGATCACACATATGGAATGGAAAAGCCTCCTGCCACGCATGATTAAATGTAAAGGTATTCAATACCTGCTCAAATGTATGCGCTAAAAGCAATGCTGACAAACAAACGCCCATTATTTTCTTCGTTTCTGATGATTTATTTCTAAAATAAAGGGGCAAGAAGACAATCAATGTAACGCATACAAGCAAAGTGAAAACATGTTGTGTTCCAAAGAGTTGAAATGGCTCTTGATGCATGATTAATTGATCTCCCCTGCTTTCTTTTGATTGATAAAAGCATCAATCATTCATTGTAGAATACAAAATATTGATGCAGTTTACACATCGATTATGAAAATTTAACTGGGCTTTTTTTTAAAGATCATAAACTTCATATTTCTTTCATAAATGAAGATGAAAAATACATATAATCGATCCCGTGAAACTTGAAGCAATTAGCTATAGAGTCTCTCAAAAAAATACTCCGAATGCCCATTCTTAGATCCAGATTGTTTTGGATAGACAATGATTATCGAAGTAACCAACCCCTAAAAAATAAACTAACCTAATTAAGGAGCAATAAATGAGAATCTTAACAAAATTAAACCTTGTCATTTTTCTATTCCTGCCTGCAATTGCATCAGCAGATAACTGGTCAACTCTTGAATCGGATACCGCGATTTATGGCAGAGTAGTAAAAATGAAGAACACTGCTTCAACTGATGTTTGCAAAAAGCTTGCTGATAAATATGACGCAGTGGCTTACAGCATTGATGCAAAAAAAGGCAAGTGTTCTGTCCTAAAATCTATAAGATCGACGACCAACAAAGAAGGGTTTACATCACAGCGTAAAGTGAGCAATTGACTTGTGTTATGTCTTTAAAAAACCCTCCCACTCGGAGGGTTTTTTTTATCCAAATATTTTGTGATTGCTTTTTTGTAATTTCTATACCAATGTTTATGGATTCTCTTGGTGACATGAGTGGCTATAAAATCAAAAATAAAACTTAAAAAATATCTCTCGAATGCAGGTTACTGCTCTCGCAGAAAAGCCGCTGATTTCATAGAGAGTAACTCAATCACAATCAATTCTGAAAAAGCAGAGCACGATGCAATCCTTGAACATGGGGATGTCATTGTTATCAATAAAAACAAGGAAATCGTAAATCTAAAAGTAAAAACAGACATCCTGATCTACCATAAGCCAACAGGAGAAATCTGCTCATCAATCGAAAGCGGGGCCAATAAAAGTGTCTTTCAATCAATTCCAATTAGGCAGGAGGGGAAATGGATCATGGTCGGAAGACTGGATGTCAATACATCTGGATTGCTGATTTTCTCAAACAATGGGGATCTCGTACAAAAGCTCTCACATCCTAGCTCAATGATAGAAAGGAAATACCTTTGTAGAATTCTTGGAAATCCCACAAAGTCTCAAATTAATAAATTATTGAATGGCGCTCATGTTGAGGGGAAAAAATCTCACTTTGATAAGTTGATCCCAATCAAAAAAAAATCAAGTGCTGTCAATAATTGGTTCAGAGTAACGTTGCATTCAGGAAGAAATAGAGAAGTCAGGAAACTTTGGGATACGCAATCGCTCCAAGTCAATAGATTGATCAGAATCGGCTTTGGCCCAATCATGCTCCCTAAAGACCTCAAAGCGGGTCAATACAAATTACTGATGCAAAATGAGATTAATAATGTATTAAAGCTTGTTGATTCAGAGACTTAATCCTTGGAAATTGAATCAAGTATGTCCTCTGAGAGTTGATTATTATGATTCATAACAATCACCTGAGATCTAAAAAGTGCAAGCAACTCAGTGATAAGAATAAAAACGATCAAAAGCGTTCCCACAAATACATATTTTGTGAATAGTATCAGTGAGATCCCAGTCATTAAAATGGCTAAATTGATCGCTCCTCTTAGGATCTTTCCCAGATAAAAATGGTGGAGCCCAGCCACTAAAACATAATTCAGTACCGCATATGTATCGTGATCCTTTAAGGCAGGAGTCAAGAGATTATAATAATCCTTCTTCTGTTCAGCGCTTAGATCACTAACCCTTTGCTTTAAACGTTGATTTTGGTATTCAACCAAATCTTTATTTAGCTTTAACCCTTCAAACATAACTAAGCTATCTCCCCAATGTCACAATAACGGTCTCACGATTCCAAAAGAGTAAGAACCTTCGGTTCTCGATGACCTGAAAGACAACCTGCCATCCATCTGATGCCTCCCTGTTGAGCGTGACTTCAAGTTTTTCCAATGGGAGTCCTGAGCTGCCAAGAAGCACCGTGCCTAGTCCGCCCTCCATAACATGAATAATTTTGTACTCCTTAAATGCCATCACTCTTTCTCCGAAATAAATAAATTTTGTTAATATTAACAAATGTTATCCACTCCTGACATCATTGATGGTTATCCAGAGCTTAAAGTTTTAGCCAAATTTAAGCACTTTGGCGGAAAGAAAATATTTCATGGCGAGGTCCAAACCGTAAAATGCTTTGAGGACAATAGTTACGTTAAAAAAGAACTCAGTAATCCATCAGAATCAGGGGTTCTGATTGTAGATGGTGAGGGCTCAGAAAATTGTGCGCTCTTAGGGGATCTCTTGGCTCAAATGGGCAAAGACAATGGATGGTCGGGTATCGTCATCAATGGCTTCGTGAGAGACATAGAGATTCTCAGAGGAATTGAGATTGGAGTCATGGCACTTGGATCTTGTCCAAGAAAAAGTGATAAGAAAAATCTGGGTCAGAAAAACCTAGGGATCAATATCAATGACACAGCAATAAAACCAGGCAATTGGTGTTACGCAGACGAGAATGGGATTCTGATTTCTGAAACAAAACTTGAGATTTAATCAAGCACCCGAAATCTTATCTCTCAACTGATATGGCAGATACGTCAGATAAAAAGCAAAAATGGCTGCCGGAATCAATCCCAGCACATGAAATGGTGCCGATGGGAAGAAATTAATTATTGTATCGCCATTTGGTTTGTCTTTTAGATACCAAAAATTAGCACCTTCTCCCAACAAGTGATTTATAACAAAGATTATTGCAGTCATTGTCAATGTGATCTTAACCACAGAGATGAAGTCCTCAAATTGAGGCCTTTCTTTCAGAATAAAAACAGGCATTCCAACGCCCAACAGAATCAATCCGTGTCCGTAGTAGAAGTTAATGAATTCTGGATGCGGGTATCCGAAAGTCAACGCGGGAGTTAGCAGCGCCATGCTGGCAGGAATAACCCCCCAAAAAAAAGCGCAGTGAAAGAATCTCTTATCATAGCCCAATAGATAAAGACCTATTGCAAGCTTTGAGAAATCACACATATGAAGTGGGATGATCTCCTGCCACGATAAATCGAAACTAATGGCATGAAAGAACTGCATAAAATAGTGTGTGATCAATAAAACCCCAATGGAAACTTCTGTATTTTTTTTGATTTCCTTGGATTGGTGGCTGACCCAAAATAAGATCAAGGCAATAATGATATAAGTAAGGATGATGCTGGTTATGTGTGAGAAACCAAATAATGTGAATGTTTGCATTTTGCTCCCTGTCATACTGATGCTTAAAAAATATCCTTCGATGGAAATGGAGATTCGTTGATCAAATCATTTTCCAAGGAAACACGATACGCATTTTTCTTTTCTGAAAAAACAATCGAATGATGAGGAACTTCGTTGATTAAGTGCAAGGCACAACCGCCATCGATCGCAATACAGGCATCCATTACTTGGCTTTCAATCATTTGGTGGACAATGGGCCTTCGTTCAGGTTCTTCGTCAAAGTGAGGGCAACAAGCTCCCTCTATGAAGCCGAGGCAATCCATCAGTTTTAGATCCTCAGCCCAAGAATCAGTGACTCCAGAATCGAACCAACAAATGGCCCCTGCGCTCACTCCACACATAATCGTTCCTTTTTCATAAGCAACCTTAAGCAGCTTATCCAAACCCCATTCTTTCCAAACAGCCAACATGCTTTTTGTATTCCCACCTCCGACAAAAATGATGTTCTGATCCAAGATCAACCGCTCTAAATCGGGTGTTCTTTTAAAAAAGTCTAAATGCAAAGGATCACAGTCAAACATGGAGAATGTAGAGTAATAGCTCTCCTTATATCCTTCGTCATCACCCGTTGCCGTTGGAATGAAGCAGACTTTTGGCTTGTCTGTTTCCGATTGATCCAGGATGTAACCTTCAATAATACCTTCACCTGGGTTCCTCCCAAAACCTCCGCCACCAATAGCAATGATTTGTCTTTTCATTGTTGTTCTTTAGAAATGGTTAATTAAATACCGAGGTAGTTGTATGCTTCGGCAACTTTTTTCACTGCAATCACCATTGCAGCTGTTCTGAAGTCTTTGATGTTCTTATCTGAATGATAAGTTTCATGAATGGCATGATACCCTTCTTTCATCTTCTCCTCTAAACCTGATCGAACCAAATCAATCTCGCTGGCACCCTTAATGAACTCATCTTTCAAATCATTAGGAAAAGAAGTGCTGGTCATTGACTCCAATGCATCAACAAGACTGCTTTGTCTCTTTTCTTGATCCCTTTCCTGCATCAATCCATAACGCATTTTGGATAAATTTTTGACCCATTCAAAGTATGAGACAATGACCCCACCAGAGTTGGCGTAAAAGTCTGGAATGACAGTGATTCCATTTTTTTGCAAAATCTTATCTGCATCCGCTGTTACAGGTCCGTTTCCTCCCTCGACAATCAGTTTTGCTTTGATTTTTGCAGCATTGTCTTTATGAATGGCTCCTTCCGTCGCGGCTGGAATCAAGATGTCGCATTCTTTGCTTAAAAAATGCCCTCTAGCGGTTGAATAACCATCAAATCCTTCGAACGTCCTCTTTCTTGTAAAATGCTTCTTTAGTTTGTGTACATCGATTCCTTTTTTATTTACTACAGAACCATTTCTCTCTATCACGGCAATGATTTTTGCACCCGATTCATGCAAGAGTTCAGCAGCATGAAAGCCCACATTCCCAAATCCTTGTATGATGACTCTTTGCCCCTCTATCCCGGATCTGAGTTTGGATTTTTTACGATCTTTGTCATTGTTTAAAAACTCAACGATTGAATAAAAAACCCCTCTTCCGGTGGCCTCTGTTCTGCCATCAACACCTCCGAGTGCAATTGGTTTTCCGGTGACCGAAGCCAATGCATCAATTTCAGTGGGATTCAATCGTCGATACTCATCCGCCATCCATGCCATGACATTTTCATCGGTTCCCATGTCTGGTCCTGGAACATTCTGTGAGGGATGAATCAAGTCTCTTTTTGCAAGCTCATAGGTAAAACGTCTTGTGATTCTTTCCAACTCATCTTTTTTCCAATGCTGAGGATCTATAATCAATGCACCTTTTGAACCGCCATAGGGTAAATCCATCAAGGAACATTTATATGTCATCAAGGCTGCAAGGGCCTCAACCTCTGATTGACTTGCGCTTAAAGAGTACCGAATGCCTCCTTTGACAGGTTCATGGTGTTCAGAATGCACACAGCGATATCCCGTAAATGTGTAAAGACTTTTTCTGAGGCGGACTCCAAAGTTAACTTTATAGATGGAATTGGCTAATTTGATTTTTAATGCGAGATCTTCGGGAAGCTCAAGAAGCGTCGCAGCTTCATCAAAAATCTGGTTGACAGAGTTTAAGAACGTTTTGTTATTGGCCATTTTTATATTGGTTAATCTGCTATTTTTTTTTAGTATAACAAAGCTTAGTGGGAATAAAATCAACTCTATTTTGATTCTCTCTCAGGTTAAAGAACTTAAAATAATTTAAATGTAAATGAATCAGATTATGAATACGACTAAAATCAATATCCTTAACCATTTTCTCATTTCAATCATCTTAGCAATGATGACAATGAACGTGAATGCCAATGTACCAATACTGCAACCTGGGTCACCAGGAGAGCCTACTAAGGAGCTAGATCCCAATACTGCCATTGCAATTGCAAACTCATCTTATACAAGCGCAGATGTAGAATTCATGCAAGGGATGATTGTCCATCATTATCAAGCATTCCTTATGTCAGAAATGGCAACAACAAGAACGAATAATCAAACTATATTGGATCTCGCTGGACGAATAGATGTATCTCAGACCGATGAAATTAATTACATGAATAGTTGGCTGAGTGATAGAGCGCAATCCATTCCAGATCCAACCATGAATGATCATATGCATGATCATAAAATGATGGGAATGGCTACACCAGAGCAAATGGGTCAACTCGAAGCTTCAAATTCCATCGATTTTGATCGTCTTTATCTGAATCTGATGATTAAACACCATGATGGAGCCATACAAATGGTCGAAAGATTGAATGAGTTTCCAGGCTCAGCATATGACCCACAACTATATGAGTTTGTTACAGATCTGGAAAATGATCAAGCAGTTGAAATCGAAAGAATGAATGGAATCTTAATTGGTCTTTCTGACGATCCCAGAGCGGGTCTTAAAGCGGGTGTTTATGATGCAGGAACAGCAATACTAAATTTGGAATTGATCGCTGAATTAAAAAAACCAACGGGCTTTTTTGACCCTGATAATCCGTTAGAAAAAGGAATTGAGGATCCTGATGAGAAACAAGAATTAGAATCCAGTGGGGAAGAAAAACAAAGATCCATCGAATCGATTGCCTCTAGCCAAAGATATCCAATGTTGAGCTTCTCAAATACTGATATGGCATTTGGTAACGACCTGCTTGTAGCTGGAAGCTATCATGGCTTCAATATCTATCAAATTGAAGAAACTGGATATCCCAATCTAATGACATCCGTCGTCTGTCCGGGTGGTCAAGGGGATGTGTCGATTGTTGGACATCTTATCGTGATGTCAGTACAAGACACTAGGGGACGACTCGATTGTGGGCTTGAGGGGGTAGACCCTGAGCCCAATGAAGAACGTTTTCGAGGAATAAGAATTTTTGATATCTCTGATCCTAAATTACCGATACAAGTGGGTGCAGTACAAACATGTAGAGGCTCTCACACCCATTCCATTGTTGAAGGACCCAATGAAGATGGAAAAATCATAGTCTTCAACTCTGGAACATCAAGTGTTCGTGATCAAGAGGAAATGGAGGAATGCTTTGAGGATATCCCTGGAGATGATCGAACCGCTTTATTTAGAATCGATGTTATTGAAATACCAATCGATGACCCATCAAAATCAAGAATTATTGATAGTCCAACTGTTTTTGCAGATCAAGAAACCGGGGTCTTAGCGGGTCTATGGCGCGGAGGGGATCACGGTGACGAAACCCAGGAAACATATATCACAGACCAATGTCATGACATAACAGTATTCCCTTCAGCATCACTTGCTGCCGGAGCATGCTCAGGGAATGGAATACTTTTCGACATATCGGATCCAATCAAACCCAAAAGGATTCATGATGTCACGGATACAGGCTTTGCTTATTGGCACTCGGCAACTTTTAATAATGATGGGACCAAGATCTTATTCACTGATGAATGGGGTGGCGGAGGAAGGCCTCGTTGCCGTGCATGGGATCCATTGAACTGGGGCGCAAATGCAATCTATGACATTGTCGATGATCAATTGGAGTTCAGGAGCCATTTCAAAATGCCCGCCCCTCAAAAAGAAACTGAGAATTGTGTTGCACACAATGGTGCTATCATCCCGGTTCCTGGTAGAGATATCTTTATCCAAGCATGGTATCAAGGTGGAATTTCAGTGATTGACTTTACCGACTCATCCAACCCAACCGAAATTGCTTACTTTGATCGAGGACCAATCCTTGAGGATGAATTGATCACAGGTGGCTATTGGTCGGTCTATTATTATGAGGGATCCATATACGGAACAGAGATCACTAGGGGTCTTGATGTATTTAAGTTAATACCCAGTAATTACTTATCTGAAAATGAGATAGCTGCTGCTGAGTTAGCATATCCTGCAATAGGTCCTGAGCGTTTATTTAATCCGCAACAACAAATTCCAATGGAATGGCCTGCAGATCCAGTTGTAGCTCTTTCGTATTTGGACCAATTGAAAAGATTGGGTGCAGTTGAAGAAGATGTCGCAAGGAATATCAATGATCTACTTAATGACGCAATTGTAGCAGAAGAAAATTACGATCAGATCTCAAAAAAAGCAAAAAGACAACTTTCTAGAAGAATCAAAAATATCTCTTTTGAAACTAATGCAGAACCTTTTGGTAGGCTCTCTGAAACAGCAGTAACCAATGAAAGGACTTCAAGGATCCAGAACTTGCTGAGAGCTAATTTAGATGAAATTGCAGAGAAATTAAATTAGAAATAATGGTCACTTACCAAGGCAATTCTTTTCCATCGAAGTTAAAAAAAGATCCGCTTTGTGACTGATCTATGCTTTCAATGACATTGATCATTCGCTCAACGCCCTCCACTGCAGATACCGTTGGATAACCTCTGTAGTCAAAATTGGTTGCCTTTTCTGCCTCCTCTAGTGACAAGCCAAAAGCTTGTCTGAGCGCTCTAGTGTCTACTGCACCGGGGTTAAGAAGAATAACAGTTACGCCTTGATCTTTTAGTCTGAGAGCTACTGTCTTCATTGCCATATTCAATGCGGCTTTACTGATGGATAGAATTGGAAGAGATGATGGGCGGCCCATTGATGATATGGATCCAGCCACACTCGAGATTGCAACAACTTTTTTGTCATCGCTCATTGAGATATTCTGAGCGAATGCTTCTGTGATTTTTAGAGCTCCAAAAGCATTGATTGACATTAGCTTCTCAAACTCATTTTGATCAATCTGGCCCCAGGCTTGCTTATCTCTATCGCCACTCATGCCAGCATTATTGATTAAAAGGTCTATTGGCTGATTCTCATATTTTTGTGCAAGAACCTGGATCTGGTTGATGCTTGTCACATCCATTTGTTCGATCTGAATTTTTGGGTGATCTTTTGCTGCATTGATCAGATCATAATCATCTAAAGGGGATCTGCTCGTTGCAATCACATCCCAACCTTTTTCTGCATATTGAGTGACAAACTCTAGGCCCATTCCCCTATTTGAGCCTGTTATAAGAACTGTCTTTGCCGAGATAATATCTAAAAAAAGAAAAGTCGAAAGAAGAACAAATAAACTGAAATATCTATAACTCATAAACTTTGATTCCGTATAAATAAATTATTAAAAAATGAGAATATCATACTTTATTTGCTGCCATTTTAATTCGCTCAAGAGCCTCTTTTAGCAAGAACCTTGACGTTCCAATGTTCATTCTCAAATACTGCTCACCCCCAGTTCCAAACTTATAGCCTCTTCCCAACTGTATGCCAGCTCTTTCAACCAAGTGCCTCTCCATATAGTCTCCTTCTTTTTCATTTCTCTTCTTGGCATTGGTTTTGGCATCAATCGCATCCATCCAGTTTCCAAAGTCTATCCATGCAAGATATGTTCCTTGTGGTTTTTTAAACTTTATCAAAGGGATATTTTCACTTATATACTCCTCAAGAATAATCATGTTTCGATTGATGTAATGGTTGACTTCATTCAGCCATGCTTCTGAGTCATTGTATGCCACCTCTGAGGCTACTAACCCTAATGTATTTGCAAATTCAACGTGCCCAGCATCTCGAATCTTTGAAATTACCTTTGTGTCATACGCATAGAGGTAACCTGTCTTAAATGCTGAGAGATTAAATGATTTGGTGGTTGATTTAAAAATAACAGCTCTTCTATAGACCGCGTCGCTTTGTATTGAAAATAAAGGGGTATACGTCGACTCATCCGAAACAAAGTCGCAATGAATCTCATCTGAGAACAGCATTGCATCATTCCTATCACAAATCTCAGCAATTTCTTCAAGATCGCTCTTATCCCAACAATTTCCAGTTGGATTATGAGGATTAACCAAAAGAAAAGCATGTACGTCATTTCGACTCAGACGCTTCTCAAGATCATTAAAATCTATACGATAGCTTCCTTTCTCTTTAATCAATGGGCTTTCTTCAGGGATACAGTGTGCTTTTTTGATATTCACGTAAAGTTCGCTATAACCCGGTGAATTTAGAACAACTTTCGAGCCTTTTGGGCAATATGCTCTTATTGCACTTTGTATCGATGGAAGAACTCCTGTGGCCCCCAAAAGCTGTTTTCTGCTAATTGCCTCACCATATCTTCTTTCATTCCAACTAATGATCGATTCATAATACGAGCGTGGGGTTAAAATGTAGCCCCAATTCTCATGCACTATCCGATTGGCAATCGCTTGCGTTATTTCCGGCGCAGTTCTAAAGTCCATGTCAGCAATACCCATGGCTGCAATAATTTCATATCCAGGAAACCTTCTGGTCTGCAAATCCCATTTCGCTGAATCTGTGTTCCATCTTGGGTAAATCTCATCAAGGTTTGAAGGCACTGGCTTGCCAACAGTAGTCTTGTGATGACCGCTTAATGCATTTGCAGCTGATACTGCTAAAGGAAGCGTCCCGGCAGACTGGATGAGTCTTCTTCTCGATTTATTTATCTTGTTCTTTGGCATCCAAGCAATACTAGTGAATAATTTCAAATGCGATTAAAGCATTACCGGGTAATTTACCATAACCTCCATAACCGGAGTTGATATAAATCATTTCTCTGGAAATGACAGGACCCGCTGCATCGATGGTACCTCCATTGGCAGGAATTGAATTCACAGTCTGAAAATCTTTACGGGTATCAAATTCCCAAACCGGTTCACCAGTCTTTGATGAAATTGCATAGAAGACCCCGTTTAAATTCCCAGCAAAGAGGATTTCATCTGTGGATGATATGGCAGCAGAGAAACCGCTGTAGCATTTAAATGATTCCTCGACACAATTGCTTATTGCATCATAACTCCATATCAATTCACTGCTAAATGGATCATATGCATGCAACCCTGATCTGCTATCACCTATTGCTTTTGGGTGTTTTCCAATGTCTCCAACTGGCACAAAGATAGTTCTTCCATCCGATGACATGGACCAGTGAATTCCTCCGTGTTCCCCGCCTTTGCCGATTCTCTTTTTCCAGACCACTTTCCCATTGTCTGGGTCAATTGCATAGAGCATGCCTGACTTTTGGCCAGCAATAATTAGATCGTCTTGATCGTCGCTTGAAATCAACAATGGAGATGCTCCGAAATCAAAATTTGATCCGATATCAAAATCACAGTTAACTCTGTCCCTAACACAAGAGCCATTCCAAATATCATTTGTGTCAGACTGAACTGCCCAAACTTTATTGCCAGTCTTTATATCAATGGCGACTATAGAATCACTTAAATTTGTAGAGGGTGGAGAATAATTTTGTCCCGTGCCAATGTATACCCTATTTCGTTTTATATCTATGGTTGGGGTTGACCAAACTGGCACGCCAGAGGGGCCCCATTTTTTTGCTTTGGCAATATTGAATCCGGTTTCTTTTGGCTCATCAACCGTGTGATATTTCCACCTGATTTCACCCGTTTTCTTATTCATTGCCACCAAGCCTCCCCGAAAAGTACAGCACTCATAGTCGTTTTCGATCGCCGTGACAATCTCGACAGATGAAAGAGGTATAAAAATATCATCTCCATATATCGAAATGGATCCTGTGATTGTGGTCAACGGATGATCATTGGCTTCTTTAATCCATTGTTCTTTGCCTGAGGCAGCTTCTAATCGATAAACCCGTCCCTCAAAATCACCAAAAAAGATGTCCTTAGGGCGATTAAATTCATCAAGATCAATAGCGATTGCATTTCTGACCTCAGCCTTGGCTTTGTAAGTCCACCAGATACAGCCTGTATCAGCATCAAGTGCATAAACGGTCCCGTTTTGACTGCCAAAAAATAAAAATCCACCGGCAATGGACGGTTGCGACCTGACCCTGCCCGTTTCGGGTACTCCAAAAACCCATTTCATTTTCAATTTAGAAATGTTTTCAAGATTGATCATGCTGATTGACTCTTCCTGAAAACGGTTTTGATCCAGAGAGTTACCCCATCCCATCCAACTTGTTCCGCTTGTGAGGGAAGGTCTGCCTGAACAATAACCGTCAACCTGCAAGGTTGGATCTGATGGTTTCAAATATTCTGCAATGGCATTGATCTCTATTTCAGAT
The DNA here is from genome assembly GCA_002717445.1 of Gammaproteobacteria bacterium. Taxonomy (GTDB): domain Bacteria; phylum Pseudomonadota; class Gammaproteobacteria; order Steroidobacterales; family UBA11654; genus CACPJA01. The sequence continues at coordinate 52,761 of PBDY01000029.1, forward strand.
AAGCCACTAGATTGTGCTTTCATCACTCCACTCAATAACGATTGAGTGATTGATTCTCTCGACATCATCCCTATTGCATCTAGGCCGGGTGCTTTGAGTTCTGGGTTGGTGTGGCAATCGATGCAGTTCTTTTTGAATAAATCTTCACCGTTTGAATTATTGGCAGCACTCCCTGAGTTCGCAATCAATAGGAACGCTAAAACAAGACTTAGATTGTGCTTATTCAGATCCTGACTCCTAAAAAATCTATTTAAGAAGTATAACGAACCAAGGTTTCAATTCCATAACCTTGATCAGCAATGAGTCTACTGCCTCCTAAATCTGGCAAATCGATGACTGCGAGAATCAAAATGTTTTCTTTTTTTACATTGAAGTTCTCTGTGAGAAGTTCAGCACATGCGATGGCTGTTCCCCCAGTTGCAACCAGATCATCGACAATGACCACTCTATCCGATTCACTCACCATGGTATTTTTTTGAATCTCAATCGAGGTACGCCCATACTCTAGCTCAAACTCTTTCACAAAAGTCTTGTTCGGTAATTTTCCGGGCTTTCTAGCAAGAATAAATGGCAAAGATAAATCTTTGGCTATCGAGCCTGCAAAGATAAACCCCCTGCTTTCTATGCTTGCGACTGAAGTGGCATTAAATGATTTCGACATTTTTGTAAGCTCATCGCAGGTCTCAACAAAAGCCTCAGGAGTTTCGATTAGACTGGTAATGTCTCTAAACTTTATTCCATCGATTGGAAAATCATCCACTGTTCTAATGTATTGCTTAAGTTTCAATGGATCATTCATGCTTTTCTCCTTTTTGTAATCATGATTTTCAGACGCCTCAAGTCAGCGACTAAAGGATTGGGGTCTTGTTACTGAGTATGCCCAATAAATAAATAAAAATTGCAGAGGAAGCCTAAAATACAGTAATTCGATGGATATTTCCGGAAAAGCCTCAGGTGTAATTGCCATATAAATATTAGCAGGATAAACAGAAATCAATAAAGCCACCAAACCCCATCCTGCTATCTTTCTCAAAGGAGCTATCAAGACAGAAATACCGCCTAATATTTCAAAAAAACCACTGATATAAACTGCCTCTGCATGCAATGGAAAAGCTGGAGGCATAATGGATAAATAAAACTCAGGATTGATAAAGTGATCGATGCCAAAATAAATAAAAAATAGCGCTAGACCAAATAGAGATAACTTTCTCCACCACTCAGAGGGTAATTTTAATACATTGAGAATATTGGCTATTGCTTTCACTCCCAATCGATCAGATAACCTTGGGCCATCTCTTCACTTGTAGACCATAGGCGCTCTGCCATTGGTTTATCGAATAAGAAGTGGTTGCCACTGACGATAACCGCATTGCAATCCTCAAAAAAGGCACCACTGACTCCTTTCAGTGATGGATTCGTCGAGACGTAAACCTGAGTAGCAGCCCCTTGTTCTGGGGTTTTTGCGATAAGATTGCCAAACCAATCAAAAGCTTTGCGAAGCATCATAGGGGCATTACGAGCAATATTGGTTTGAACTAAGCCAGGGTGAAGAGCATTTGAAGTAATATTAGAGCCTTCCAGTCGTGATGCAAGCTCGAGTGAAAATAAAGCATTTGCCAACTTGGATCGTCCATAGGCTGTCCAATAATCAAACTCGCCCTCACCTCTAAGGTTATCAAAGTCTATACCAACCGACGGAGCCTGCACATAAGCTGACTTACTGCTTACATGAACAATTCGACTCTCCTTTGCCTTTTTCAGTAATGGCATTAACCGATTAACCAATACAAAGTGGCCGATATGATTGACTGCAAAAATCCTCTCGATACCATTCACCAAATCCAATTCACCGAATGTATTTATACCTGCATTACATACTAGAATATCAATGGGATAGTCCATTTTAGTAATTGTATCTGCACACTCTACAATGGAATCTAGATTTGATAACTCAAGTGCTACTGGGGTAGTTTTGCCAGGCACACTGGAACAAGCTTTACGGGCTTTCTCAATGTTTCTCCCTGTACCAATCACATGTGCGCCCCTCATCGCTAAAACCCTCATGGTCTCAAGTCCTAAACCGGAGTTACATCCAGTGACTATTGCTGTCTTTCCAGTTAAATCTAGTCCGAGTGTCACCTCTTCAGCTGTCGATGTTGCGCCAAAGGTGCCTACTGGATAGCTTTCATCAATGCTTATAATGGGTTCATCATCCTTATCACAACCTGCTAGCACTGGAATTGCGACCGCTGTTGTCCCATATAAAAATTGTCGTCTATTCATTTTTAATTCTTCCTTTCTTTAATTAAATCAATCATCTTCCCAATCTGGCGATCTTTTTTCAATGAATGCATTGATGCCCTCTTTAGCATCATGCTTTAATAAATTATCTTTCATAATCTCAGATGTATATTTATATGCTTCAGGTAAATTCATCTCGGCTTGAGCATAGAAGGCTTTCTTCCCAATGGACACCGTCATCGATGACTTACTGGCAATTTTTTCTGCCAATGCGCTTACTTCAGAGGTTAGCTCCTCCTTTGACACAGTATTGTTTATTAAACCTATTTCTTTTGCCTTTTCAGCATTAATAAAATCGCCAGTAAGAAGCATTTCCATAGCATTTTTCTTGCTAACATTTCTTGAAAGAGCAACCATTGGAGTTGAGCAAAAGAGGCCGATATTTACACCAGGTGTAGCAAATTTAGATTCATGAGATGCAATTGCTAAATCACAACTTGCAACCAATTGACAACCTGCAGCTGTAGCAACTCCATCAACTTCAGCAATAACTGGTTGAGGCGTATTAACTATTAATTGCATCAACGAAGAACAAGAATCAAAAAGCTCCTCAAAGAAGGCCTCACCGCTATCTTCGCTCTCTCTAGCAGCTGTTATTTCTTTTAGGTCATGTCCTGAACTAAAAACATTTCCATTTGCTGCAATAACTATAACTCTTATGGAGTGATCAGAAGATGCGCCTCTAATCTCATCCATTAGAATGCTCATCATGCTCTCAGATAAGGCATTTTTCTGATCTAAATTATTCATGATCAGGCGCAATACACCCTCATCAGATTTTTCTTTAATTAATTTTTTTAAATCTTCTCTCATATCATATTTATTGAAAGGTATTTTTTTCGTTAGATTGTTTGCCAACATAAACCCAACTCTTTACTCCTGATTTTAATATTACTTCTACCCTTTGATAGTCATCAACTTCATAATCGTCTGCTTTTAACAATTCAGAAGAGGTAATTTTGTATACGGTACCATGTATTTCGTCCTTTTCATTATTGGTAAAGAAAAGAATGGGGTGAAATCTTTTATTGCTTATCTTTAAAACAGACTCATCAGTAATCTCTATCTCTCTCAAAATATATTTCTGAAGAATATCCTTGGACCCATCTAAAATGCGGTCAAATTTTTCTAACTGAACATTTTTTTGTTGTAGTGTTCCATAAGAAAATAATCTTTTCATACCTACTCCCACTCAATGAGTAATACCCTCTGAAACCCTTTATTTAAGGGGGTTTCAAAAAAGTTTGTATTAACTTTGTATAAGAGATATCTCATTTTGCACCTATTATAAGTCTGATGGTTTACCAAACGCGCAGTAACTCCATAACATCAGGTGATGAGTAAGGCGGTGGTAGATCGCCAGCAACAGAACTTTCCCTGATTTCCCCTATAGGGATTTTATTTACTTCATCTATTAAGAAAGCGTGGGCACGAGTCAATCTTTCGAGATCTTCTGGTTTATACCAATCTAAACTGTCTATTTCGCTATGATAGAGATACCCTGTCTGAATAAATCCTGCGCTTGGTATATCTATTAGACCATCCACGTCTCCGGCGGGGGTTGTCCAAGAATCTCGATTAACAACAATTCCATAATTATCCACCATTCTTTGCATTGCATCACGCACAGAATAGTTTCCATTACTAATAAATGGTATTAGTGGTGCTAGGGCATTAGTAGTTACCAACATATTTAACTGATTTTTATTTCCCGGAGCACCTAGGTGTTCTAGCTGGATTGCAAGTGCTGTTTTCTCAATTATTTCCGGGTTGCGATTGTGGTAGAAATCAGAACCGCCGCTTCCGGCAGTTTCGTGATCCCCGGTTACTAAGAAGATGAGGTTCCTCGTCCGTTGTTCTTGCGGAATATTCTTATAGTATCGTGCAAGTTCCATCAGCGCTGCGACACCGGTACCATTATCCAGCACTGCCTCCCAGAATCCATCTATATGGGCAGTAATAATGAGATTTTCATCCGTAGTGCCGGGAAGCACGGCTACTACATTCTGAGATGTGCCGACAGTACGAAATTCTCCCTCAACCACTAAACTGACAACTGGCAGTGAATCATCGTCGGAGATGTCGATAAGTCTTCGAAGATAGGCACCGTCCTCAAAGCCAATACTCGTCCAAGGAATTGAATCAATCCACCCGGTAGGTGTGTACAATTGAGTCGCATGTTTTGCATTTCCAGGCAAGTCCATCCACAAGATTATTCCCTCTGCA
>PBDY01000030.1 GCA_002717445.1 Gammaproteobacteria bacterium
AAATTACTTTTTTTGGTCAAGATTGGGGAGGTCTCATCGGTCTTAGAATGGTTGCTCAAGATCCAGATCGATTCACTAAAATTTCTATTGGAAACACAGGCCTGCCCTATAATCCAGATGTTCCACAGGAAGTCATCGATGAAATCAAAGCTTTTAGAGAAAGCGATGAAAGATTGACCATGATGGGGATGGCTAAACAGGTCGGACAAATGGATGGCAAGAGCTTATCAGAAGAGAGGTCATGGAAAACTCATCCCGCTTTAAAATTTATGTATTGGCAGAAGTTTTGTTGGGATACAGAAAATTTACCGATTGGTCTCCTGAATTCTTTTTCAATGGAAAAACGATCTAAGATTTCTTTATCAATAGAATATTTCTTTCACCAAATAGGCCTGGATCATTTATCACCATTCTCATCAGACTTAGTAAAAGCATACGATGCTCCATTTCCCAATCCTTCTTACAAAATGGGGCCGAGAGCAATGCCCAGTCAAGTTCCGATTATTCCCGATGCATCATTGGAGGCGCAAAGAGTAGCAAGGGAATTCTTTGCAACATCCAATAAGCCATTCTTATCGGTATTTGCTGGCAATGATCCTGTGACAAATGGCATTGAGAAGGATGTACTGAAAATGGCACCCAATGCGAAAAGTGCACCACACATCGGAGGAGGCCACTTTTACCAATGGACCAAACCCGAGAAGCTTTCACAAATTTTGATTGGTTTTATCAAGGAAGCTTAAATAAATCTTCAACACTGCATTTAAGTGTTTTTGCAATCTTTAATCCAAGAACGGTCGAGGGCACATAAATTCCATTTTCGATCGCATTGATGCTCTTTCTAGAAACCTCTGCACTTTCAGATAATTCTTGCTGTGTCAGACCAGCAGATCGTCTCAGTTCCTCAAGATTATTGAGTAGCTTTTTATGATTCTTACCCAAGGTTATTTCTTTTCAGATTCTTTTCTATTTTTTGTAAAAAGATTTTTCATTATTCTCTCTCCTCAAAGTCCTCGACTGCCTCACTGATTTCCTCGCTTTCTCTCGGATAGAGGTAGCCCGCAATTATTTGACCAATTCCAATAGTTGCAACTAAAGCCCCAACGCCCTGAAATATTGATCCAAGAAAGAAAACACCAAAAAGAAATAAACCAATACCAACAAATAAAGTTATTACACCGCTTCTTCGGTAATCTAAGGGGGTTTGAGGCTTGTCACCGCTGTTTAATGTCCTTATTAATTTTTTTATTTCTTCCGGATCATCGATGTTTTTCGCCATCTTGATCATGGTTTCATGTTTGTTTTTATCAACTAGATATAGCCAAACAAAAACACTTATTGGAATTATGATCCCAGTAAGCATGCCTAAGATAGGTATAAACTCTTTCATATTATTCTCTCTAATAGATTATGTAACGCAAACTTACCATCATTTAAATGGTAAGTAAAGGTTACATATAGGTATTTTTAGGAAAGGCTTGAGATCGACTCAGTGCGCCATTTTTCAGTTGTTTCAATCTGGTTGAAACAAAATATATGATATCCAGCAAAATTGACCTTACTGATATCGTTGTGTTCAGAAATATCCCTTATCAATTTATCTGGATTGTAGGTACTGGATTTCATTAGTTCTGCCGCAACTTGAGATTTTTTTCGCAAAAAGCGAAGCGAGTCTCCAACACCTATTCTAAGAGACGTTCTAAGAAGACGTCCTCGCTCAATGACGCCAGGCAATCCCACCCAAACAGGAAGATCAATGCCTTTCTGGTTAATCCGAACCAACCAGTCACTCAATATATTTGCGTCAAAACACATTTGAGTGACAATAAAATCTGCCAAATCTTTTTTCTCTTCAAGGGCTTCCATTAAGACTTCATCACTGACATCAGGGTGCCCCTCGGGATGCGCTGCAATTCCAATCTTCTTTATATTATGACCAGATTTGTCTAAGGCTTTAAGAAGATCATGGGCATTATTAAAATCACCCATTGGCTCTGGTCGATCACCGCCGGGTACAAAAATATCCTCAATGCCCAATGCATCGAGTTTTTTGACGATAGTTTCGAGATGTTTTTTACCGCTGACGCATTTCGCTGCAATATGAGGAACAACCTTAAAACCTTGTGCAATAAGTTTTTCGGTCAGCTGTATGGTTTCGTCGACACCTTTTGTCGGAGAGCAGGTGACTGCCAAATACATATTTGGATCAAGAGTTCCAATCTTCTCTTCAATCCCTGGAACGGGAATAATTTCCATATAGGATTTTTTAAGATCCTCTCGCATCTGCTTAGCGATAGCTTCTGATGGTTTGCCCATTTTAATCATTTTCTCCGATCAAAATAATCTGAAGAGTATCTTTGCATGAATGAATTTTTTTAAGCAGAACTTTTATTACGCTCTGCCACCATCGCTACTGCAACAGCAGCAGCCTCAGCTGAATCTCTGCAATATCGATCTGCACCCACGGCTTTTCCAAATTCTTCATTCAATGGAGCGCCCCCAACCAGGACGATATAATCGTCTCGTATGCCTTGGTTGACCATTTCATCTATCACTACTTTCATATATGGCATGGTTGTTGTAAGAAGAGCCGACATTCCCAATATATCGGGCTTGTGCTTTTCCATTGCAGCAAAATAATCTTCCACAGAATTATTAATGCCAATATTAAACACCTCAAAACCCGCTCCTTCACACATCATGCCAACAAGATTCTTTCCAATATCATGAATATCGCCTTTAACCGTGCCTATCACCATTGAGCCAACTGGTTTCGCGCCGGTCTCAGCCAATAAAGGCTTAAGAATATTCATGCCACCTTTCATGGCATTCGCCGCCAATAAGACCTCTGGCACAAAAAGGATCCCATCACGAAAATCAATACCAACAATGGTCATTCCAGCAACTAGTGCTTCATTTAAAACCTTCTCTGGAGACCAACCACGAGACAATAATATATTTGTGCCTTCTTCTATTTCTTCCTTAAGGCCATCGTATAAGTCATCGTGCATTTGCTCCACGAGTTCTTCATCGGATAGGTCATCTAAGATGATATCCTCTTCGTTTTCCTCATATGAGTCGCTCATAAATTAATCTCAGTCAATTGTTTTAATAATTAAAAATTCTTAATGGGTTGTATCAGTAGTCTCTATCTTCAAACTCAGATTTTCTCTTAGCTATAAACTCAAGTAAAGCTTCATCAATTGCAGAATCCAATTTTGGAGCTTCGTATTCTTTAAGCATTTCTTTCCATTTTGAATTGGCACGCATTGCACAGTCTAAGCTGCCTTCTTCCTCCCATTGTTCAAAACTATTGTTATCAGCGACTTCAGACCGATAAAAAGCTGATTCAAAATTGGCTTGTGTGTGCGCCGCACCCAGAAAATGACCGCCCGGACCAATTTCTCTGAATGCATCCATGGCTAAAGTATTTTCAGATAATTCAACTCCATTAAGCAATACAGCGAGCATTCCCGCTTGATCCGCATCCATTATGAATTTCTCATAGCCCATGGAAAGACCGCCTTCAAGCCAGCCAGCTGTATGCAGCATAAAATTGACACCAGCTAAGGCAGATGCTTGCAAAGTATTGGCTGACTCATAAGCAGCTTGAGCATCCGGGATCTTTGATGCACACAACCCACCACCGCTTCTGAAGGGGACACCTAAGCGTCTGGCAAGTGCACCCACTATTGTCATCACATGACCGGGTTCTGGAGTGCCAAATGTAGGCGCACCCGATTGCATAGAAACTGCACTTGCAAAAGTCCCAAAAATTACGGGAGCTCCTGGTTTGACCAATTGAATATAAGTCATCCCTGCAAGTGCTTCAGCAAGAATTTGCGTGACTGTACCTGCTATGGTGACTGGTGACATTGCTCCAGCCAGAATAAAGGGCGAAATCATTGTTGCTTGATTGTTTTCTGCATACACAGTGGCAGCTCCAAGCATTGTGTCGTCAAACGTTAGAGGTGAATTGGCATTAATCAAGCTGGTTAAGACCGTATTTTCTTGGACAAAAGATTCACCAAAAACCAGATTCGCCATTGCCAAAGTGTCTTTGGCTCTTTCAGGATGTGTCACCGATCCCATAAAAGGCTTGTCACTGTATTTGATATGGCTGTATATCATGTCAAAGTGGCGTTTATTGACGGGCACATCAACCGGTTCACATATGGTTCCGCCTGAGTGATGAAGATGTGGGCTCATATAGGCTAATTTGACAAAATTTCTAAAGTCTTCAATTGTTGCGTATCTTCGACCTTTGTCTAGATCCCTCACAAATGGTGACCCATAAGCTGGAACAAGAACTGTTTTCCGACCCCCAATGGTTACGTTATTTTTTGGATTCCTTGCATGCTGTATGTATTCACTTGGAGCATTCGATTGAATGATCTCTCGACATAACCCTTTCGGAAAACGGACGAGCTCACCGTCGATGTCTGCACCTGCATTCTTGAATAGATCTAGCGCTTTTGGGAAATCACGAAACTCAATTCCAATCTCCTCTAGGAGTCTATCGGCATTGTTTTCTATTGAAGCAAGTCCTTCCTCATTTAAGATTTCAAAATATGGAATCTTACGCTCAATATAGGGTCGGTAATCACTCCCGCTTTTTTCTCTGGACGCTATTCTTCCTTTTCTTCCACCAGCTTGTCTTCGTCGTTTCCTTTCTGACATAAGCTTACCTCTTTCCGATTAAGCTAAGAACGAACCTTTTCATTGTTAGGGTCATAAAGAGAACCTTTGCCAACTATCCCAACAGTCATGGGATAAATACCATCACCGTTTTCATTGAAGTATTCCAGTGAGAGCTTTTTCCCTATTACAGCAATATCATTGGGTAGATAACCCATGACGACATGTTTTTTGATTGACGGGCAGTAAGACATGCTTGTGCTATATGATCGCCGCCCTTTGCTATCTATAGGTACTTCACCTGTGTCAGGATCGATGATTGGCGAGATGCCAACCGGATATCGAGAGCCATTGCCTGAAACATCTAGATCATCCAGTGTCATGGTGCATAGAATTGCACTGGGCTCTTCTTCTCGATGAGCAAGGTGAGCTGCTTTACCGTGAAAGTCTGCTTCTTTGACTTTAAGCCTTTGCACAGCTGATTCACAGGCATTGTATTCGGTCAATAGATCTGCGCCTTGAAGTCTAAAACTCTTTTCGAGGCGTCGACTGTTTGCATACGTTTCGATGCCCACTGGCACCACTCCAACCTCAAGCAGAGAGTCATAGAGTGCTAGACCCTCTTCAGTGTCATTGTCTAAGTATATTTCCCAGCCGCTCTCTCCAACATAGGAAATGCGTGCAGCCCAAACATCAATTGATTTTCCGCCGGATAGATTCAGGGTGAGATGCTTTGCTGCAACAAAGGGGAAATTCTCGATGCTTATCTCACTGGGATCAATAAAATGTCCCAAGGCATCTTTCGCCTTGGGTCCCCATAATCCCAGAGTAGCCATATCATGAGTCCGAATATTGATGTCTGCTTCCAGCCCCATATCGTCTCGATAATTACGCAAGGTGACCCAGTCATGGTTGCCATCTGCTCCACCAGTGACGACTCGGTAACGATCAGAGCCTAAGCGAGAGATAGTGAGGTCAGCATGGACACCGCCATCATCATCCAAGAAATTTGTATAGATAATTTTATCTTTGGGGGTATCTTCGCCAACCTTGGCGACTGAAAGATGCTCCAACATCCGCTCTGCATCTGGACCTTCAATGTCCAAGATTGCAAAATGCGATAGATTGATCATCCCAGCGGATTCACTCATGGCTAAATGTTCGGCATTAGCAATCTCGTAAGGCACATGCCTTCGATCCCACTCGTTTTCTCTAATAGGGACCTGCTGTAAATATTGATCTAGTTTTTGTCGGTTACTCTCATAGGCAAAAGCACGTTCCCAACCGCCGACTTCGTTTTCAAAGTAGCCTCCCAACTCTTTCTCTCTTGAATAAAAAGGACTGACGAATAACTCTCTACTACTGATATAAGGTTCTTTTGGATGAACGGGAGGGGTGTAGATGGTTTGTGCATTTTCAAACGATCGCGTTTTGACAAACGCCTTTTCTTTTTGTGCTGGATAAAATCTAGCAATGTCAAAGGAGTGCATGTCCATCTGTGTTTTACCATTGGCCATCCATTCAGCACAGAGTCTGGCACAACCAGGACCATCTTTTACCCATACTGCTTCGCATAGCCAAAAGCCTCTCACTTCAGGACTTTCACCGATTAAGGAGCCACCATCAGGTGTTACAGAAAGGAGACCATTGAAAGAACTTCTTTCATCCCAGCCTAATTCAGTGAGAATGGGCGTCGTTTCGAATGCTTTTTCTAGAGGTTCAGCGATTTCTTCAAGATCCAAGTACCTCATCGAGTCAGACATCATGGTCTTCTCAGGATTGCCAATGTCTTCAGCATCAACCAGTCTCGGTTTTTTATCCTCATAAAATCCCCACTCTAGCATGCCACCATGGAGTTTACCGGTATCCCTGACATATGCCGAATTGCCTTGATCACGCATCAGCGGATAAACAAGAAAATCTTCCGCTCCTTGTGCCTCAGGAAGAGGGCCAAAGAATAATAGTGGATGCTCAACCGGCATCAGCGGGACTGGCACGCCAGCCATCTCTCCAACCAGAGGCCCCCAGATTCCTGATGCAATGACTGCTTTGTCGGTTTTGATTGTTCCTTTATCTGTTTTCACTCCAGTAATGCGTCCGCTCTCAATCTCAAAACCTACAGCCGGTGTATCAGCATATGTGCTCAGCGTGCCTTTTTCTTTGGCGCTTTCTATTGCAAAGCGCACCACATCCTGTGAGCGCGGCGTCACCAGGCCTGCATCTGGATCCCACATTGCACCGCGTATTGATTCTTCATCTAAAAAAGGAAATTTTTCTTTTGCTTCTGCAGCAGAAATCAGTTTTACATTGGTTCCAAAAGCTTTGCCCGATGCAACCTTTCGTTTCAGTTCTTCCCAAAGCACATCGTCGTCTTTGCGACAGATTTCTAGGCCTCCTTTTTTAAGGAAGAAGCCGTTCTCCTCATAGAAATTTCGACTAAAGGCGGTCGTCCAGTTGCCAAGTTTGTCGTGAGTGGTGTTATAGACAAAGTCAGAAGCGTGTGCCGTGGATGCTATATCTGAAGGTATCACGGTAGATTTTTCCAAACCTACAATGTTTTTATGTCCGAGTTCGGTGAGCCAGTATGCCAGCATTGATCCCACGATACCGCCAATACCCACGATGACGACTTCTGCTTCTGCCGGAAATTTAGAGTTCATTTGAATGGAACCTGAAGGATTGCATACTCATAACATGCATCATCTGACCACTAAATTTTATTGGAATCAATCTTTTTTATTGCAATCAATCTTTAATTTTTCATATAAGTTTCTTGCAGCAATAAATGCAATTAATGCAAAGGGCAGACCGGTTGCAATAACGGATGTCTGCAATGCCGGCAAACCTCCGCCCATCAATAGGATAATGGCTATTACTCCAAGGGTTAATGCCCAAACAACTCTTGTTATTATCGCAGGATCTCGCTGCACGGCATCACCCTGATTTGAAGAAGTCATCATGGCGCTGACCAGCGCACCTGAATCAGAGGAAGTCACAAAAAACGTAAGAATATTGATCAAAGAAAGACCCATTAGAAGAGTTGCGCCAGGGTACTGCTCTAAAAAAACAAAGAGCGATACTGAAATATCTTCGCTAACGGCATTTGCCAGTGACCCAGCTGCCGTAAATTCTTGATATATTGCTGCGTTTCCAAACACGCTCAACCATATAAAAACAATCAATGAGGGCAATAAAACAACCCCGAGGATAAATTCCTTGATGGTTCTACCATAGGAGATTCTTGCTATGAATAGACCCACAAAAGGTGACCATGCAAACCACCAACAATAATAGAATAATGTCCATGCATTTTGCCAGTCTGAGTTTCCGTAGGCATTTACATTGGTTGAAAGACTAATGAAATTTTGGACGTAAGACCCCACGTTTTCTACAAACCCATCAAGAATATAACCAGTAGGCCCAGATAAAAATATCACCATCAAAAAACAACCACACAAAACCATATTCAATTGAGAGAGCCTTTTTATGCCAGCATTCAGACCCAAAACAACACTGATAAGACCTAATAGAGTAATAATGATAATGACTACAAACTTTCCAACAGAGGCTTCAGGACTTAATCCCTCTATTGGCATCCAGTAACTGTTTGCAATGTTAAGATATTCAAGGCCTGCACTTATCTGGCTTGCACCCAAACCCAGTGATGTGGCTATGCCAAAGACTGTTGCAAGAATGGCAAACACATCCACGATCACTCGACTCCAAGTATTTTCCAATCCAGCATCTACAAAGAATGAGCTGACTCTAAAAGGCCTTCCTAGATTGAATGCAAAATATGCAAAGCATAATCCTACGACACCGTATATAGCCCAAGCATGAAAGCCCCAATGTAAAAATGTCAGATTCATTGATAAAGTAGCGCGCTCATTGAAAGAAGCACCTTGTTCAAAAAGTACCGATGAACTCAGGTGTGAAACAGGTTCTGCGACCGAGTAAAATATTACTCCAATACCTAATCCAGCACTGAATAGCATAGCGATCCAATTTATAAAGTTAAATTCTGGTTTAGCACCGGCTCCACCCAATCGAATACTCCCAAAACGACTAATTGCCATCCATATGCAAAAAATTAGAAAACCATTTGCACATAGAACGATTAGCCACCCAAAGTTATTAGCTATAAATGATTGTGTGCTATTAAAAAGATTACTGGCAGTGTCAAGCTTGACCAGGGTAACCCCTATGAAAGATGAGATAAGAAATAGAGAAATGAAGAATCTCTTGAAATCGATGCTTTTAAGCATAATCAGAGAAAAGAATTCTTTTGTTCGGCATTTTTTTAAGAAAATTAGCTTTTGGACAATCTATATCATCTTTATAGACAGTCAAGCAATTATTGTTTTAATGTTTTTCTGGGTTAGAAATAAACCATTATTTATACGCTGAAACCCATAACTATCAGGGCTTTCAAGCATAATATGAATGAGTTATATAAATTTTAGGGTAAATATACTAGACTTATCGGATAAATATTAAATTTTTACTCGTCAAAGAGGGGTTACCATAATGACAAGAAAACAACTTAAGGCCTTAAGAAGAACAAAGGCTATCAAGAAGAAACAGAATATTAATAAGGCTCAATCAGCTGCTGCAATAGTTGCTGCAGGCGCCGTTCTGGCCACTTCTAATATAAGTGCTCAAATTGAGGAAATTGTAGTTACATCAAGAAAGAAAGAGGAGACTCTTCAAGATGTACCGCTTCAAGTCTCAACACTGACTGAAGAATCTTTAGAGCAATCAGGAATCAATACCTTTGAAGACTATCTCTTGGAATTGCCAGGAGTTACTGCCGGAGGATCAGGTCCTGGTCAAAACACAATATATATTCGAGGACTTGCCTCGACGACACCTAACCTGACTACTGCAGGTGTTGCTGGTTTAGCGCCTAACGTTTCTTTCTACCTTGATGAGCAACCATTGGCTCAACCAGGAAGAAACCTAGATGTTTACGCAGCAGATATTGCTCGTATTGAGGTTCTATCAGGTCCACAAGGAACACTCTTCGGAGCGAGTTCACAAGCCGGTGTTGTAAGAATGATCACTAACAAACCTAAAATAGGAGTCAGTGAGAGTAACGTTGAGTTCGAATACAGATTTACGCCAGAAGGCGACACAGGATCAAAAGTTGAAGCAATGGCGAATATTCCTCTTGGAGAGAGTACTGCATTGAGGGTTGTTGCTTATATGGATGATAAAGGCGGTTATATCGACCAAGTTGCTGGCTCAGTGGATGCCAGTGAATCGGCACGTTTCAGACCCGCTGGCTACGTGAGGCAAAATGGCCTTCCTGTATCGTCATCAAGAGCAGGCTTTCAAGCTGGAGCGGATCTGTCTGGTGCCACGCTTATTCCAGCAGTTGCTATCCAAGAAGAAGATGCAAATGGAGTCGAGTATCAAGGCTTTAGAGCAGCTTTAGCTCAAGATCTTAGTGATGAATGGACCGCTAATCTAGTTTTAGCGCATCAAACAATCGATGCCGATGGAGTTTTCTTTGCGGATCCAACATTGGGTGATTTAGAAATTCAAACATATACCGCAAATGAAATAAGCGATGAATATGACAACATGAGTTTAACTCTTGAAGGCATGATCGGAGATCTTGAAGTCGTTTATGCGGGAGCTTACACCGATAGAGAAACCGATCAGATGGTTGATTACACAGACTATCTTTTCGTTGGCCAATATCTCCCATATTATATTTGTGACTATTATGTAACTTATACAACGTATGCACCGGGCAATGTTCCTACCGGAACTTGTGGTGCTCCTAACTTACTTGTTGATTCAACCACCAACACTGAAGTTAAAAGTCATGAAATTCGCATAAATGCAGAAATCAGTGACACGATGTCACTCACAGCTGGTGCGTTTATGAGTGATACTGAACTGACGGAATTGAACTTGTTTACTTACCCAGGTTCGGTCGGCAATGACATCACTTATGCATGTAACTATGCTCTGACCGATACATCTGTATCCGGTTCGATCAATAATGCATCCCCTGGATGGTTCTCAGCTGGACCATTTTGTGAGCCGGTCATCTTCTTTAACGACATTAAGAGAACCGATGAACAGAAAGGGTTCTTCGGTGAGCTTAATATCGCATTGAGTGATACCTCAGAACTTACTCTGGGTGCTCGCTGGTATGACATTGAGGTTGACTTTGAAGGTAGTGCGAACTCATCATTTTACAATGGGTTTGGTTCTCCAGACACGCAACAATTTGGATCCAACTTGTCCGCTCAATATGCGCCGGGCAATGCAAATGGTTATCCAGACAAAGCCAAAACAGACGGTGTGATTGGAAAGGTAACCTATTCTTGGAATCCAAGTGACGAGGTTATGTACTATCTCACATGGTCAGAAGGGTTTAGGCCCGGTCTTTTAAACAGACCTGTTGGTAGAACAAGCGCAGATGGTTCATACTCTGTTCCTGCTGAAATCAAGTCGGATGAAATCACAAACTATGAGTTTGGTTGGAAAACGGTTCTTATGGATGGTCAGCTTCGATTCAATGGAAGTGCCTTTTATGTAGATGTTGAAGGGCTGCAAACAACCATATTTGATCCAAGCATTGTTAACCTATTCTTCTCTGATAATGCAGCAGATGGTGAAATCACAGGAGTAGAAGGTGACTTTACTTACTACGCTGATAAAGAAGGATTGACTGTTTCTGGTGCTTTCTCATTATTGGATACTGAGATTACTAAGAAATTAGTACCTACCAATGATGTGATTCTCGGATCTGAAATGGCATTTGCCCCAGGTTTTCAAGCCAATTTAAGAGTGAGACAAGAATGGGAAATGTCAGATGGATACACTGGACATGCTCAATTTCAATTGACTCATTCGGGTGATAGCTTTTCAGATGTTATGGAACCAAATAAAGCTCGACAACAACAATATAGCTATATCGATCTTCGTTTTGGGATGAGCGATGGCGAAACGACTGCTGAGTTTTACATTGATAACGTCACAGATGAAAGGGCTGAAATCAGTAATACCTTTGTGTTTGATAGGCAACGTGTGTCTTATATAAGACCAATGACTATGGGCATAAGGTACAAGAAAAACTTTTAGTTTTAAGATAAGCTAAAAATTAAGAAGGGAGCTTAGGCTCCCTTTTTAATTGGATAATAAGAATCATTATTTTTTCATTAACACAATAAATGTCACAAACTCAATTAGACACATCTAAAGCGACCGAAGCTGTAAAGGAGGCTAGATTTGTCGAAGCACTTAGATTATTGAAATCAAATCTTGCAAAAGACCCAAATCATATTGATAGCCTATATTTGGCTGCAGTTAGCTCAAGGTATTTAAAGAATTATGATGATTCAAAAAAATACATAGAGAGTTTGTTGAGCAATGCTCCTGATATGGGGAGAGCTTACCAAGAATTAGGCCATCTCAATAGAGATACTGGGAATGAGGAAGATGCAATTAGGCATTACCGGCAGGCTTGCGAATTAAATCCTGCATTACCCTCGTGCTGGAACGCTTTATATAGTTACTTCAAAATGAATAAGAATCAGCCTGCCGCTGATCATGCATACATGCAAATGAATACTCTTCAGTCCATGCCAAGAGCTTTGCTTTACATAAGTCAGATTCTCAACGAAGGAAAACTAGGCATTGCAGAGGAAAAATGTAGAGAATTTCTTAAACAGTATCCAACCAACACGTTCGCAATGTCATTGTTATCTGAGATTGCTGATCGATTAGGGTATTTTGATGATGCAGAGTTTTTACTTGAAAGTGCGGTTAAATTAAACCCCGATGATGGGGAGCTTCGCATGAAATACGCAATGATTCTTCGTAAGAAACAAAAGTTCTCAAAGACCATGGAGCAAGTAAACATATTGTGTGAACAATTCCCTGAAAATCTTTCATATCAGGCACAGAAAGCAAGTGAAATCATGCAAAACGGTGAGCACAATGAGGCAATTGATTTATTCGATGAAATCCTTCGAAAGAATCCATATAACTTTAGCATTCTTACATCCAAGGGCCACGCGCAAAAAACCTTAGGTAAGACAGAACAAGCAATTAACAGTTACCAATCTGCATATAAAGTAAAACAAGATCATGGCGAAGCATTTTTCTCATTGGCTAATTTAAAAACATATTCTTTTACTAAAAATGAATTAAATAATATGAGGGAGCAACTCAAAAGGGTTGATCTAACATTGAGGGATAAATCCTACTTTCATTTTGCATTGGCTCAAGGTTGTGAGGCAGTTGGTGAATATGAAGAAGCATTTTTCCATCTCGATTCTGGCAACAAGATTAAAAATAAACAAAGCAAATATTCCATAGAAAGAATGGATGGAGAGTTACAAGCACAGATTGATGTATGCGATCAATCCTTCTTTGAAGGTCATGGCAATGGTGGCTATGAAACAAAGGATCCAATATTTATTCTGGGTCTACCGAGGGCTGGCTCAACCTTAATTGAACAAATATTGGCTTCGCATTCAATGATTGATGGAACGCTCGAACTTCCAAATATTCTTTCTATGGCGCAAAGCCTCAGAGGCGATGATATTTATGGCAAGGAAGGCAATTATCCCAAAAGCATGAAAAATCTAACGCTTGAGCAAAGAATGGAAATGGGAAATAGATTTATAAATGATACGAGAATGCATAGAAAAGATGCTCCAAGATTTACCGATAAGATGCCCAATAATTTTCGTCACATTGGGCTGATTCACTTGATCATGCCAAATGCAAAGATTATTGATGCCAGAAGGTATCCTTTGGATTGTTGCTTCAGTATGTTCAAGCAGTTATTTGCCCAAGGACAAGAATTTACGTATGGGTTAGCTGAAGCAGGCAGCTACTATAAAAGTTATGTTAAGCTGATGAATCATTGGGATGAGGTTTTACCAAATAAGATCTTGAGGGTTAATAATGAGGACATCATTGATGACTTAGAAGGTCAAGTGTCAAGAATGCTTGAATTTCTAGAACTGCCTTTTGAGGAATCTTGCATCACTTTCTATGAAACGGATCGGTCTGTCAGAACAGCAAGCTCAGAACAGGTCAGAAAACCAATCAATAGGTCTGGAATGGATAGGTGGAAGCCATATGCAAAAAACCTGGAACCTTTATTGAATGGACTTGGGCGAGACCTTATTAAGCCTGATGATATTGAGCTTATTGAATCGAGTTGATGACTGTAAGATTAAAACTATGATTGATGCATTAAAAAGTTATGGCCATTAGCGTTTTTGATCTTTTTAAGATTGGTATCGGGCCGTCCAGTTCGCATACCGTTGGCCCCATGATTGCGGCACGGAAATTTATGCTGAGCATAGAAGCATCCAATGAATTAGGAAAGGTGACTCGTATTCAATCTGAGATGTATGGTTCTCTTGGCGCCACTGGTAAGGCCCATGGCACGCCTAAAGCCATTATTTTGGGATTGGAGGGGGAGCAACCCGATCAGGTTGATGCAACTCTAATCACCCAGCGAATCGAAAAAATCCATGCCGAAGGAAAAATCAACTTACTGGGAAAACAAATGATCGACTATGATCAAGAGACAGACCTTAGGCATTTTCGAAGAAAATCACTTCCTTTTCATCCGAACGGAATGATGTTTACCGCCTTTGATGAGAAAGGTAAGCGATTGACCCAAAAAACTTACTATTCTGTAGGGGGTGGTTTTGTTGTGGATGATTCCAATGAAGATGGAAATTACATAGCTGAAGATGAAACCGCAATCACTTATCCCTACGACACAGCTGCTGAGCTTTTAGATCACTGCAAAAAAGAATCACTCAAGATATCCGATGTAATGATGGAAAATGAGAATGCATGGCGACCAGAAAATAAAACCCGTGAAGAGTTGCTTCATTTATGGTCTGTGATGGAAGAAGTCGTTAATTGTGGCATTGCCAATAAAGGAATTTTACCGGGCGGACTGAATGTCGAACGTAGATCCCATAAGCTTCACGAAAAACTCACGCAAAAATCAAAAAAAGAACCCAATGATCCATTGACAATACTTGATTGGGTAACGCTTTATGCATTGGCAACCAACGAAGAGAATGCCGCAGGCGGGAGAGTGGTTACCGCACCTACCAATGGAGCAGCAGGCATTATCCCTGCTGTTTTACATTATTACATGCGGTTTGTGCCCAAAGCCGATGATGATGGAGCGGTTAGATTTTTATTAACTGCCGCTGCAATAGGTATTCTCTATAAAAAGAATGCATCCATCAGCGGTGCTGAGGTCGGCTGTCAAGGCGAAGTTGGCTCAGCTTGTTCAATGGCAGCTGGAGCACTAGCAGAAGTTCTTGGCGGCACGCCAGCACAAGTTGAAAATGCAGCTGAAATTGCCATGGAACATAATTTAGGGCTTACTTGTGATCCGATAGGTGGCCTGGTGCAAATACCCTGTATAGAGCGCAATGCTTCTGCATCGGTCAAAGCAATCCATGCTGCCCGTATGGCACTTCAGGGAGACGGAACTCACTTTGTTTCGTTGGATAGAGTGATTCAAACAATGAGAAAGACCGGTGAAGATATGAATCTTAGATATAAAGAAACATCTCGCGGGGGGCTAGCAACGAATGTATTAGAGGTGCCTGTAAACATTATTGAATGCTAGTATACTGCTGACCTCATATGAGCTTTTTCCAGAATCTAATTTCATCCATAAAGAGCGGACCGCTTAGGAGTCGCTATCTTAGGTCAAAAGATTTTGGCCATCTTCATGAAGATATCAATAAGGCTGTAGAGTCAGTCATGTCAAAAAGCGGAGAAGTTTCTTCACTGGTTTACGCAGAACATCTTTCCAACTTAATAGAAGATCTTGGCGATAAGCAATTTATTGATTTCTTTAATTCTCTCTTAGAAAAATATGACATAGATTCAAATTCTTTATCAGAAGCGTCTAAAGAATATTCAAGGAATAAAACTCAAAGAAACTTAGAGGCAATTACTCAATCTTCTGAACCCCAATGGGTTGAGCTTTTCAGAAGATTGAACACGGTATCTGAAGGCACCCATAAATTGGTCAAACTCAGAGAGAGGATCAGGTCTCTTGAAAAAGATAACACTGACTTGGCGTTCTTTGATGTAGCCCTTTTAAATCTATTTAAGCATTGGTTTAATCCATCCTTTTTAGTCCTAGAACGAATAGATTGGTCAACTCCTGCCAGTATTTTAGAAAAGATAATTGCTTACGAGGCTGTTCATGAAATCAATTCATGGAGTGATCTCAGGGCCAGATTGGAACCAGAAGATCGGAGATGCTTCGCCTTTTTTCATCCGCTCATACCCAATGAACCACTTATCTTTGTTGAGGTGGCATTGACCGATGATATGCCAAAGATGATTGATGAGGTGATCAAGATTGATAGAGGCATTACTCATCAGGAAGATATTAATACAGCAGTTTTTTATTCCATTTCAAGCTGTCAGGATGGCCTCTCAGGCATCTCATTTGGTAACTTTTTAATTAAAGAGGTAGTCCATAAGCTGAAACAAGAAAATGAAGACTTGGAAAGATTTGTGACGCTTTCGCCAGCACCCAATTTTACAAAATGGCTTAAAGAAAAATCCATAGGCGAGAATATCGATGGAGACAGTCTTCTTAAACAAGCATTAATTTATCTTGCCGACTCAGATAGAGATGATGGGTTTCCCAATGATCCTGTCGCTCGATTTCATTTAGGCAATGGAGCTACTCTAGAAAGGGTCAATATAAATGCCGATCTATCTTTAAAAGGAATGCATCAGTCAAAAGGCGTCATGGTTAACTATCTATATGAGCTTGATTCATTAGAGAAGAACCACGAATTATTTTTTAAAACAAAAATAGTTCAACAATCAGAAGGAATTAAAAGCCTTAGAAAAAAGTTCCAAATTCAGTAACCAGCTAAAACAAATTTTTTACTGAGTCTTATTTAAATCAGATTTATAGGTTTCAGTTAAAGCCATTACTGATAGTAGAGTGAGCAGTGCAGCAAATGCCATGTAAGCTGAAACCCAGAAGATGTCTAATTCTTTCCACAATTTAACAGCTATAGTTGGAGCAAATGCTCCGCCAAGAATAGCCCCGAACTGGTAACCCAAGGTTGCTCCTGAATATCTCACCTCAGTACTAAATAGTTCAGTAAAAAAAGCCGCCTGAGGGCCATACATCATCGCTAAAAAGACCAGTCCTCCCGATACAGCCAGAGTTATTAACCAAAAATTTCCCGTATCAACCAAGGGAAAAATAGCAAATGCCCATAGACCCGATAAGACTGCACCCAACATAAAAATACCTTTTCTCCCGTGTCTATCGGAGTATGAAGAGAATAGAAACTGCACGGGGACCATTATTGCTGAAGCAATTAAGACTGCAGTGAGCATGTCATCCCTTGCCATGTTTGCACTTTGAACTCCATAGGCTAGTAAGAATGCTATTAGGATATAAAAAGTAACCTGGATGTTGAGAAAAGCTCCAGCAGCCAAAATGATCCTTTTGGGATATTTTCTGATTGCCTCGATGATCGGTGATTTCTGGATAACAATCCCATCATTATCCTGCTGATCGTTTCTATGGGCCGCTAATTCCTTAAACGCTTCAGTGTCTTCAATATTTAATTGAATATACATACTGATAACGATTAAAAGAGCGCTGGCAAGAAAAGGAATTCTCCAGCCCCAAGCATTAAAAAATTCTTCTGAAACCAAAGCACTGGTAATAATGAGGGCTAAGTTGGCTAATATCACTCCGATTGGCGCGCCAGCTTGAGCAAAAGCTCCGTAATAACCCCTTTGATCCGATGGAGCGCTCTCGGTAACTAAAAGCATGGCACCGCCCCATTGACCACCAATAGCCAATCCTTGTGAAAATCTCAATAGAGTAAGAAGAATGGGCGCCGCAACACCAATCATTGCATAAGTCGGTAACAGGCCTATTAATGTGGAGGAGATTCCCATTAACATTAACGCACTCATGAGCGTTTTCTTTCTTCCTATTTTGTCCCCAAAATGACCAAAGATAATCCCACCAATTGGTCTTGCTATAAAACCGGCGGCAAACGTCAATAATGATAGAATTAAAGCCGTTGTGGGAGGCATTTCTCCAAAAAAAGCCGTTGGAAAAATAAGAGCTGCCGCTGCTCCATAGAGAAAAAAATCATACCATTCTATGCTGGTGCCCGCTAAAGCCGTAAGGGCAACTTTACGCATGTTTGAATTAATTTGATTATTTTTTAAACTCTCTTCATTCATCTTTATATTATAAATTAATAGCTGGCTGAAGAAATATTTTCTAGAGAGACTCAATCATTCATTTAGCATCTAGAAAGCTGAGAAGGAAAAAAGACACCCAAATAAAATTTGGGTGTCTTTCTTGTTTTTAGGATATTAGAAATTTTTGCTTAGATTCAATCCAACGGTTCGAGGTTGATTGGTAAAGAAAGCAAGCCTTGCTCTACCACCACGCTCTCTATTAAAAGATAAGTGTGCATTCTCATCAGAAAAATTATTAATATAGAGTGCAGCTTCCCAGCCATTTTCCATTTCTACCCCAACCCTTATGTTAAAAATAGTATAAGACGGCAGAACTAAATCCAAGTTCGTCACTTCAGTTCCTGAGGCACCGCCAAAAGCCAGTCCAGATGAGAACACGCCTGCATCTTGTAATTGATCCGTTGGTTGGGTAACTCGGTCACCGATATGGTTAATTGTGCCAGTAAAATATGCATCCCCAAATTCAGTTGAAAACTCATAAGTGGCCGTTGCCGCTAATTGAATTTCAGGCACAGAAGCCAAACGATTCCCATCCTTAAGGCCGCCTAAAACAGCACCATTTGCATCTTGAACAGTTGACTTAAACTCAGCATTAATCGAACTTCCTGCAAAAGATAGTGTTAACTGATCAGTTGGCTGTGTAATGTATTCAATTTCAATTCCGCTTGTCTGTGCTTCAGGCACATTAAATGAAATCCTTGAGGAGCACGAACCTGCATCTAGAGTTGCCTGGAGATCGTCTATGTCAGCTTGAAAAGCTGCTGCATTTAGGGTTGCACCATTGCTAAGACGAGATTTTATACCAATCTCATAATTCCATAAGGTCTCATCATCATAATCCTGATAGCCACCAAATATTAACTTGTCTTCAGGAGTACACATATTTGCATTCAATGGGTCATTGACCCCACCAAGTCTGACGCCTTGTGAGATCTGTGCATTAAATGTGACATTCTCATTGTGGTCATAACGAACCAGGACCCTTGGAGCAAACCCACTAGAAGTGGTTTCATTTAGAGTGCCTGAATCACCATTGGCAAATAATCCACCTGAAGTGATGGTTCTGCTTTCATCAAGATCATAATAACGTCCACCAAAAGTCACTTGTGTCTGTTCATTCACATCATAGGTTGCTTCACCAAATATAGCGGTTTGCTTAATGTCATACGGTAAGTCTGAATTAAATGGTGAATCAAGATTTGGGAATCCATTGATTGTCGCAGCTGCAGTTCCTGCACCTAGTGTGGCATCTGTCCAAACAGCAGAGCCAGGAGTTGGTAGACGCTGTGCGTATTCTCTTTGTGTGTCTGAATAGAAGAAACCGACTACCCATTGAAAGGGCCCATCATCATTTGATGCAAAACGAAGTTCTGCTGTATTTTGCTCAAGTGCAGTTGTATCTCTAAGGTTTGATGGAAGAATATACATCGCTGGATCATATCCAATATCGTGCCATACACTGCTTGTCAACGCTGTAGCATCACGACTCACTAGAATATCTCTATCTAAGTAACTGGCCACAAAAGTCATGTCATAGTTTTCCATATTGGCTTCGACAACGATATCGGCCAAGGTTGTATCATCTTCATAACCTTCTTGTAACAAGAGATGTTGCTCACGAGGCTTGAATGTCCTGGGTGATCTTGTCGTCGTGTATGGATTGGCAAACATGTTGAACTCTTCTTGGCGGTTATACCCATCGAAGTCAATCTGTTGCACAATGATTCGAGGCGTAATACTCACATTTTCACTGGGCGAAAAAGTTGCTGCCAACCTTAGGCCTTCTCTTTTTCCACTATTGATGTCTTCATTTTTTGTACCATCTTCCCCATAGGCATCAATATACCCAGCAAAATCTGTGGAATATATCACTGCCCTAAGTGCTGCATTATCGCCAAATGGTAGGTTTACCATTCCCTTCGCATGTCCACCATTTGAACCATCAGTAACACTGCTCACATCAAAATCCAACGAGGCTTCAAATTCCTCAGGATTTGGTTTATTGGTAATATATCTTACGGTTCCACCAATAGATCCTGAGCCAAATAGTGTTCCCTGCGGACCACGAAGTGTTTCAAAACGATTCAGATCATAAAGATCAAAGTCAGGCGTAAATAAAGACAATGAAATTACAGACTCATCCATGTAAACACCGACCTGCTCTTTCACGCCAGGTTGGTCTCTAACAATTTGCCCTGCAGACAAACCTCTGATACCGACTTGGCTTTGCCCAGGCCCGAGATTTTGTACAGCTAGGCCAGCAACATTCCTTGCAATATCCTCAAAACTTGCTGCGCCTGTTCTTTTTATATCTTTAGCTGTTTGTGCATTAATAGAAAAGGGGACATCTTGTATAGTCGATTCCCTTTTGGTTGCTGTAACCACTATCTCTTCTATAGCAGCCCATGATGTTTGATAAGTGAACAGACCCAGTGTCACTATCGCTAAAACTAAAATATTCCTAAATTTCATAATTAACCCCATTTTTTTTGATCCTAAATAATCTCATTACACACTATTAAAGACCTTGATATAAATCAAGTTATAAACTGTTCGTTTAGATTATCTTTGCAAGAGAAAATGCAATGAAATCACTAAAAGCTTAAAAATGGTGGGCCCGGGAGGACTCGAACCTCCGACCAATGGATTATGAGTCCACTGCTCTAACCAACTGAGCTACAGGCCCTTTGGGAGTGATTATTCTATCATCATAATGAATGTTATACTCCAAACAAGTTTAAAGAATATGAATTCAGTTTTATGGAAATCAATAGAGCATTCACAAGAATAGAAGAGGGAGAAATTCATTATCGATATTCGGGTAATGAGTCAGATGAGACTATCTATATGATTCACTCTTCACCTGCATCCTCAGTCATTTTGCTTCCATTGATGGGAGAATTAAATGCTCATTTCCATACAATTGCTCCTGATACCCTGGGATTTGGTGATTCCGTTCCTCCAACCAAGGATCAACCTTCAAGTGCTGATTATGCAGAAAGCGTTATAAGAGTTTTGGATCAATTAGAGATAGATCAATGCTATTTTTATGGCAGCCATACTGGTGCCCATATAGCGACAGAGGTAGCTATCAATTTCCCTGATCGGGTTAAGAAATTAGTTCTAGATGGGATTGCAATGTTTACTGATGAGGAAAAAGAAGATTTTCTCAAGCATTATGCACCAGAAATAAAGCCCGATGAATTTGGGCGCCATCTTATCTGGGCATGGAATTTTGTTCGAGACCAGTTCATTTATTTTCCTTATTACAAGAGAAGCCCAGAATATAGAAGAGCTGAGGTAGAAATGCTTCCACCAGAAATCTTGAATAATCTTGTGCTTGAAGTCCTAAAAGGTCTAGACACTTATCATAAGGGTTACCATGCAGCTTTTACTCATAATATGACAGAAAGACTTCCATTGATTAAAGTAGAAACTTTATGTGGGGCATCGGAAGATGATCCATTAAAAGCGGGTGTTGACAAGGCATTGGATCTTATACCAAATTCAAAAAAAGCCACTTTTCCTGGCGAAGCTAAATCTGATGGCTTAAAGACTAAGGCAAGAACGATTGCCGATTTCTTGAAGTCTTAACTCTCGTTCATGAAGCTTTTCAGCTTCTCACTTCGAGATGGATGTCTAAGCTTTCTTAATGCTTTTGCTTCAATCTGTCTAATACGCTCACGAGTCACATCGAACTGTTTTCCAACCTCTTCAAGCGTGTGATCTGTATTCATATTGATGCCAAAACGCATCCTGAGTACTTTCGCTTCTCTTGGTGTTAGGCTTTCAAGAATATTGATGGTGTTTTCTTTGAGACCTGTTTTGGTAGCAGCGCCATCAGGTTGATCGATAGTGCCATCTTCAATGAAATCGCCTAGTATTGAATCCTCATCATCCCCAATTGGTGTTTCCATGGAAATGGGCTCTCTTGAAATCTTCAATACTTTCCTGATCCTAGAAACTGGCATCTCCATTACTTCAGACAATTCTTCCACGCTTGGCTCTCTTCCTTTTTCTTGAATCATTTGTCTTTGTATGCGATTGAGCTTATTGATCGTCTCAATCATGTGAACCGGAATACGGATGGTTCTTGCTTGGTCTGCAATCGATCTGGTAATGGCTTGTCTGATCCACCAAGTTGCATAAGTTGAGAATTTATAACCTCTTCGGTACTCAAACTTATCGACCGCCTTCATCAGACCTATGTTTCCTTCTTGAATGAGATCCAAGAATTGCAGACCTCTGTTTGTATATTTCTTAGCAATTGAAATCACGAGTCGCAGATTGGCCTCAACCATCTCTTTTTTAGCACGATCTGCTCTTATTCTTCCCATATTCAATTCACGGTTGACCTCTTTGATTCCTTGAATTGACAAATAGGAGGTTTCTTCCAATTTTGCCAACCTTTTTTGGTTTGCCACAATCTTGGCTTTGTTTTTATTGAGTATGGATGAGTACTTTCTTTTCGCACGAATGTATTTGTCAACCCAAGTCAATTTGCTCTCATTGCCAATGAATGTTTTCCTTAATTCATCCATCGGAAGACCGGCTTTATTAACCACCAATTCTCTGATTTCTTTTTCAAAACGCTTCACTTCATCCATGTAGGTTGTGATGATCATTTGTAGCAGATCAAATAATTTAGGAGAAATCTTTACTCCCATCAGTGTTTCTTTGATCAAGGCTTTTTGCTTTTCGGCTTTCTCGATATCATTTCCTTCTATCAACGTGATGAGTCTATTGGTTTGACGACTGAGTTTTTTAATTTCTTTCTCAATCGCAGCGACATCAATTTCTACCGGTTCAGCATTGTCATCAGAGTTAATTTGAATGATTTCATCATTCTCAAATGCAAAATCTGAGAAAATATCTAAAAGCTTGCTCTCGTCTTTGTCCTCTTCTTGAGCAATCACTTCTTTGATCGTTTGATATCTTTCTTGAATAAAAATTAATACCGGCAAGAAAGAGGAGAGTGTTTCTTGAATCTTATTGTTTCCATCTTCAATTTTTTTGGCAATGACAATTTCACCCTCTCGATCGAGAAGTTCAATCGTCCCCATCTCACGCATGTACATTCTGACCGGATCAGTGGTTTTCCCAATTTCATTTTCGATTGGGTTGATGGTCTCTTGATCATTGGCCTCGTTTGCATTATCCGATGCTTTATTGGCGTGCTCTTGGACGGATATTCCCATATCGCTGATCATCTCAACAATTTCTTCCAAGCGATCAGCCTCTATGACACCCTCTGGAAGGTTCTCATCCAACTCAGCATAAGTAATGAATCCTTCATTTTTGCCTTTTTTCAGAAGCAACTGAAAGGGTGACTCTTCCTCGTCAGAGGAATCAATCGACTCGTCTTCATCTTCTGTGAAGACTGACTGTAATTCATCGAGATCTAGGCTTTCTTCTTCGTCGATGGCATTTTTTGTCACTTCTTCTTCTTTTAAATTTTCTTCAGTCATTATTTTTGGTGCCGCTTATAAAAATTGGTTGGGTATTATAGCCCTATTTATGTTGATATTTATCAATTTTTTGGATTATTTGTCAGTTCTTTGAGCCTCTTTTCATCCGATTCACTTAAATCTTTATTCTTTGCTTTTTCAAGAAGACTATTGAGCTCTTTTTTTGTATTTGCTTTTTTTAGACTCAAAACGATGTCATCGAACTCTTTTTCAAGCTCTGAGGCATTCACGATAATCTCCTCTACAGCGAGTTCTGCTAAAAATCGTCTCAATTGATCATTTTCAAAATGTTGAACAATGGTTGCCACCTTTATGGATTCATTGTCATGGACTAAACCTATGATTTCTTTAAGAATATCAACACCTTTTAGATCTATGAATTCAAGATGATCATTTGGTGAGAGTTTGGTTCCAAGACTTGGTTGATGCAAAAGAACCCTGATGGCTTGATGAACAAGTGTCGGCCTTTTTATGCTTTCTCTTTTGACCTCTTTTCTAGGCTTTTGTATTTCTGTTGACCGAGGTAAGAAGCTTTTTGTGGGCACTCCATAGTGTTTGGCAATTTTTTCTACGACGAGATCTTTGTAAATTCCTTCTCTGATCTGACGAACCAGATGGATTGCTTTTTCAGCAGCATTTGCCTTTCCAGTCAAAGAGTCGATCTCAAAACTGCTGTTACAAATCTCTATGATCATGTCGTCTAATGTGAACGATTCTTTTAGCAATTTTTTAAAAGGTTCTGAGCCGTGTTCCCTTACTGCTGTATCGGGATCACTGCCTTTCTCAAGCATCAAGAACCTCACACTCTTATTCTGTTTGATCAGAGGAAGGCAGATCTCAAGAGCTCTGACGGCTGCTTTTTTCCCGGCATTGTCCGCATCGAAGCAAAAAGTGAGCTCGTTTGCCTTTTGAAAAATGAGTTTAATGTGGTTCTCAGTGGTTGCGGTTCCCAAGGTTGCCAGTGCGTTCTTCATCCCGTATTGAGCGAGTCCAATGACATCCGTGTATCCTTCGACAAGTATGACTTCTTTCGTGTTTGAGATCTCCTGTTTGCCTTCAAATAGACCGTAAAGGAGGTAGCCTTTTTTAAAAAGTGTTGTTTCGGGTGAGTTTAAATATTTTGGATCATCTTCTTCATCGATGACTCTTCCACCAAAACCAACCACGTCTCCCCGATTGTCGCGAATTGGAAACATGACTCTATTTCTGAATCGGTCATAGTACCCTCCCTTATCTTTTTTGATGATGAGACCGGCCTCAAACAATTGGTCAATATTCTTTTCGGTCGTTCCAAAATTTTTCGTGAGGTCATCCCATGAGTTATTTGAAAAACCAATGCCAAAATATTTTGCTGTCTTTCCATCAATGCCCCTATCTTTAAGGTATTCAATGACTTTTTTTGAAGACTTTAAATTGGACTGAAAGTAACCAGAGACTTCATTGAGCAGTGATTTTAAGCTTGTTTGCTTTTGAGTGAGTTTGATATCCTCATTGGATTTAGGGACCTCCATACCCAACATTTTTGCAAGCTCCTCAATGGCCTCAACAAATGTGAGCTTTTCATAATCCATCAAAAAACCAAGGCTCGTTCCGTGAGCGCCGCATCCAAAGCAATGATAAAAACCTTTCTCAGGACTGATGGTGAAGGAGGGTGTTTTTTCGTTATGAAAGGGGCAACATGCTTTGTATTCCTTTCCTGCCTTTTTGATTTCGACACGCTTTCCAATGATCTCAGTAATATCTGATCGATCAACCAAATCATCTATGAATGTTTGTGGAATTCTTTCTACCATCGCACGAAAATAATAATTACCAGAGAGAAAAGTCTAACTAGTAAGTCTAAGTAGATTTGGAAAAAAAGTAAAAGGTCTATCTAAGAGACTTGCTTTGAGATGATTTCGCGGACCATTTGGCTAGCCAATTTCATATCAATTTTTGATCCGGCTTCATTTTTAAGTGAAGCCATGATAGTTCCCATTTCCTTCATGCTGACTGCACCCATATCACTTATGATTCTTTCGATCATTTCAGCAACTTCGTCTTCTCCCAATTTCTCTGGAAGATATGCTTTTAAGATTAAAGCTTCCTGACTCTCTTTTTCAAAAAGCTCATTCCTGCCAGCAGCCTCATACTGTTCCGCTGCTTCATACCTTTGCTGCATCTGCTTTTCAATGATTGAGATCACATCATCATCCGATAGCTCAGTCCTTGTATCGATCTCTTTTTGTTTGATTGCAGCAACCAACATCCTTAGTGTAGACACCCTCAGTTTTTCGCCTGCTTTCATGGCATCCTTGACGTGGGATTGGATTTCAGTGAAGAGCGTCAAAGTAGATTAGTAGAGTCTTTTAGAACGATTGTGCTCTCGATTGACTCTCTTTTTTTCTCTTTTGGCAGCGGCAGCTTTTTTTCGCTTCTTTTCTTGGGTTGGTTTCTCGTAGAATTCTCTTTTGCGGTATTCATTCACAATACCAGCTTTCTCGCAAGCCCTCTTGAAGCGTCTCAGCGCGTAATCGAAATATTCGTTATCTTTTACTTTTACTAATGGCAAAACTTATACCTTTCAGTTGAATTAAATAAATATATACTTAAACCCTTAATAGTCGGTGAAATATACAGATTAACCATTCAAAAAGCAAAGGAAATGACCTCTGATTTAATATTAGGCATAGAGACCAGTTGTGACGAAACAGCAACGGCATTGTACGACTCCAAGAAAGGACTGATTGCTCATAGAGTATTCAGCCAAATCGAGTTGCATCGTGACTATGGAGGCGTTGTACCAGAGTTGGCGTCTCGAGATCATATCAGCAAGTTGTTACCAATGATTGACCACTTACTTGAAGAAACAAATAAAGCCATTACGGATGTTAATGCTATTGCATACACTGCAGGTCCAGGTTTATCAGGGGCCTTGCTTGTTGGTTCTGTTACAGCAAATGCATTGGCATTCTCGCTTGGTATTCCAAGCATTCCTGTCCATCATATGGAGGCCCATTTGCTAGCCCCCCTATTGGAGAGCGATCGATCAAAAATGCCATTTGTTGCTCTATTGGTGTCTGGAGGACATACACTTTTGGTTTATGTCAAAGAGAGAGGAGTGTATGAATTGATTGGACAAACTTTAGATGATGCAGCCGGCGAAGCCTTTGATAAAGCATCGAATCTTTTAGGTTTAGGCTATCCAGGAGGCCCAGCTATTGCGAAAAAAGCACTGACTGGTAAGCAGAATGTTTTTGAATTTCCTAGACCCATGATGGACCCCAAAGAGAATCTTGATTTTAGCTTCAGCGGTTTGAAGACCTCTCTTCTATACACTGTAAATAAGCTCAAGGATCAGAAAGCTTTAGATGAACAATGCATCGCAAATATAGCAAACGCCTATGAGGAGGCAATCGTTGATTGCTTGGTAGAGAAAAGCAGAAGAGCCGTCAGTCAGATGGATGTGGATACCATCATCATTGCTGGAGGCGTTGGAGCAAACAGAAGACTGAGAGATGAAATGAAAGAAGTATTTGAAACAGTGGGCGTTGATGTAAGTTATCCTAGTATTGAATTTTGCACAGACAATGCGGCAATGATTGCATTGACAGGATGTTTTAGATACCAAGATGGAATCGTGAATAAAAACTATGAAATCAAGATTAATCCAAGATGGTCGATAGAGAATATATATAACTCGGAGTCACTGTGTGGATAAGATATTTCTAAAAAATTTAGAAGTCGAAACAGTCATTGGCATTTGGGAATGGGAGAAAAGACTTCCGCAGAAAGTTGTTTTTGATTTGGAGCTATCAACCGACATCAAAGTTGCAGCAGACTCAGATTCTATTGATGATGCACTGGACTATAAGGCTGTAGCAAAAAGAATTAAGGCGATTGTTGCAGATCATCAATTTGAGTTAATTGAAACATTGGCAGAAACAATCGCTCAGACAATCTTGAATGAATTCGATGTATCTTGGCTGAAACTAAAAGTTTCAAAGCCCTTTGCAATAAGAGATTCTGAAAATGTGGGTTTGATTATTGAGAGGACCAAACAGGAAGCATAAATTGAGTCACTCTAAAGCCTATCTCAGTTTAGGAAGCAATGTTTCCCCAGAAAAGAATATCCAATTTGCGTTGGATCAATTAAGAAGAATCTTTGGCGAGACAGTGCCATCATCAACTTATCTGACAAAGGCTGTAGGATTTGAGGGGCCTGATTTTCTCAACTTAGTGGTGAAAATTGAAACTGATCTAGATCCTGCAACATTGATTGATCAGCTTCATAGCATTGAAGAAATGACAGGCAGAGTCACCGGAACGAAAGCATTTAATAACAGAACGCTAGATATCGATGTTTTAATATATGACGATTGTATAAATCTCGATTTGAATATACCTCGAGATGAGATTTTAAAGCACGGATTCGTTCTCGAGCCGCTGGCAGAATTGTATCCAGATGGCTTGCATCCCATTGAAAAAATTACCTTTCTTGAATTATGGAATAGACTGAAAGATGATCTGGATGCTTCTCAGAAGATCTGATTAGGAATCAATTGATGCCTCTACCGCCATCTACCGCAATGATTTGTCCAGTCATGTAATCGGCATCTTCGATGAGAAATTTTATTGCATTGGCAATGTCTTTTGGCGATCCAGATCGTCTCAGTGGGATTTGTGCGATGATTTTTTCTTTAATGTTCTCCGGGGGTTCTTTTTCAGGCCATAAGATCATACCAGGAGCGACGCCATTGACTCTTACATCAGGCGCTAAATCTCTTGCCAGTGACCTTGTGAGCATGGCTAAACCAGATTTAGCAGGCCCATAAATTGGGTGATTGCTTAATGGTTTGGATGCATGAATATCCACCATATTAATAATTGAACCTTTCGTTTTCCTTAAATATTGAGCAGCATGCTTACATAGAAACATGGGAGCTTTTAGATTTGTTCCAATCAAATTATCCCAATCATCATGCGTAATGTCATCAATGGGCGTTGGATAAAATGTCGATGCATTGTTGATCAAGACATCCAGTCGACCTGTTTTACTGAGAACATTTGGAATCAAGCCCTCAAGGGCATCGTCTGACGTCAAATTGGCACCAAATACCATGGCTGAGTTTGCTCTGACAACATTGAGTTCATGACTCAATGATTCCGCATCTTGATTTGAGCTATTGTAATGGATGGCTAGGTTCATGCCTCTTGCATGCAATGTTTTAGCAACTTCAGCACCAATCCGTTTTGCTCCCCCCGTGATGAGTACCCATTTATTATCTTGATCATTCATAACTCTATTTTAATTGAAAAGTTATATGATGGATAATTAAAAAAAGAGCCGTGATCAACGCACAGAATGAATCCAGAAAATGAACAAACATTTTTGCTTAATGAACTTCTAAGAAATAGAATCGATCAAAGCAATGGTTGGATACCATTTGACCTCTTTTTTAATACGGTAATGTATGAACCCGGATTGGGATATTATTCTTCCGGCTCTCACAAAATAGGTCAAGGCGGTGATTTCACCACTGCACCTGAGATCTCAAAATATTTTTCAAAAGCCATTGCTAGGCAGACCATTCGATTGCTTGAGATGCATGATGCACCTTCTGTGATTGAAGTAGGAGCCGGGAAAGGCACATTTGCATTTGAATACCTAAAAGAACTCCAAGAAACGGAGACTGAAATTAATCACTACTATATTCTTGAAATCAGCGCGGACCTGAGGGACAGGCAAATGCAATTGATATCCGGTTTACCAGAGAACATAAGAAGTAAGGTCACATGGCTCGAGTCTCTTGATATAGAGCCGATCAATGGGATAGTGATAGCAAATGAGGTGATTGACGCTCTGCCATTCAAGCGTTTTATCATAGAAAATCAACAGACATATGAATTGGGAGTCACTCAATCAAATGGTGAGCTTGAAGAGTCAAAAAAAAAGAGCGACAAACAATTAAAGAATGAAATCGAGATCATTTCTGCTGAAATCAAAAGAAAATTCGAAGACGGTTACAGCTCTGAGATTCGATTGGATTTTCATAAATGGTTCAAAGGAATCTCTTCATTGATTAAGAAAGGCTCAATGGTATTTGTGGATTATGGATATGACAGGAGTGATTTTTACAGGCCTGAGAGAGCAAAAGGAAATATGATTTGCCATTATCAGAACCGGGTCATTGAGGACCCATTGAAGAACATTGGCTTTCAAGATATTTCTGCATCAGTGGATTTCACTCAGTTGGCGGATTGTGCCATTGAGGAAGGATTCTTTATTGATCTCTTTACGACGCAATCGATGTTTTTGCTTAACCAACAATCTTTGAGTGTGATCGAGGACATTAAGATGGATGAGTCACGAATCATGGAAGTCCAGAAACTCAAACAGCTGATTATGCCAAATCACATGGGCGATGTTTTTAAATGCATGATTCTTGGCAAGGGAATTTCGACAGACAATTTTGAAGAATTGAATCACTTAACTCATACTCTTTAATAACTTATGGATCTTATACAGGCATTGATACTAGCAATCATCCAAGGACTAACAGAGTTCTTGCCCGTTTCGAGTTCTGCCCACTTAATACTTGTTTCTAAGGTCATCGGATGGAACGATCAGGGATTATTGTTCGACATTGCATTGCATTTTGGAACTCTGCTCGCAGTCCTTATGTACTTTAAAGATGATCTTATCCGGATGATTAAAGACCCGATAAGGAATCGCGGAAAGAATATCATGCAATCAGATGCAATGATTTTAATCGTTGCAACAATCCCAGTTGTGATAGCAGGTGGCTTATTTAATGACTGGATTGAGAATAATCTTAGATCATCAAATGTGATAGCTTCGACAAGCATCATCTTCGGGTTTCTTTTGCTTGCATCAGATAAACTCAGCTCTGGAAGAAATAAATTAACACTTCAAATTGGATTGCTTATTGGACTTGCTCAAATTCTTGCTCTGATACCGGGTGTATCAAGATCGGGTATCACCATTACGATGGGCTTATTTATGGGTCTTGGAAGGATGGAATCTGCAAAATTTTCTTTTTTATTGGCAATCCCGGTCATTCTTGCAGCATCAGTCCTTCAAATCTATGAATTATATTCAATGGGGTTTTCTGACATTAGCTATATTCTTTTGATATCCGGTTTAAGCATCTCCTTTGTGATTGCTTATTATACGATTCACTGGTTTTTGGCTTTTGTCATGAGTATAGGAATGCTTCCTTTTGTGATTTATAGGGTAGCTCTGGGTTTAGTGATCTTTGCATTGCTATGAATCGAAACATTTGTGAATCATGAGTTCATTGATTGATAAAACGTATTACCTATGGGGAGAATTTAGTCACGGAGATTCTGTTTTACTTAATCAATTGCAGCAGAAAGCTAACAACCGACTCAAGGGTCCGGGATTTAAAGTCCATTTAACACTGTCCGGACCTTTCCATGACCTTAGTGAGGAAATTCTAGGGAGGTTGGAGGACATTGCTCTGACCAATGATGCACTGGAAATGAGAACAAATGGATATGGGACAGAGGATAATATCTTTCAGTCTTTCTATATTCAGATACAAATCTCAGCAGAGCTTCTTCATTTAAAGAAAACATTGGATAATTTTTTGAAGATTTCTCCTAAAGAATATAATCCTCACATCAGTCTTTTTTATGGGAAGAGGGAGCTTTATGTAAAAAATGAATTAATAAAGATATTGGCCTCTCCACCTCAAATAATTACATTGGACAGGATATCAATAGTGGAAATTATTGATGATATCGAGTCTTGGAAAGTGCTCTATTCATACCCAATGATTGATGGAAAAAGTGCAAAACTGAACTTAGGAAGACCGATATAGATCTAATTCAAAATCGAATCGATTTTTTCGATTCTTAGAGCATCAAGTTTTACCTTGATTGCATCTCCCTCCAGCCCTTTAAAGGAATCTTTGTCATAACCGATGTCTTTGCATGATTCAAAAGCATTCTTAACAAGCTGAGTTTTCTTTGTGAGATCAGGATCATCAATGAGATTATGAAACTCAATAGCCATTGAGAGATTTTCGGGATTTCTAAAAGCATCAGTTGCCTCAAGGATTTGGTGAACATCAGAAGCAGAAAAGATTTGTCTTGAGTTACCAATGATTCTAGATGTTCTCAAGACAAC
Organism: Gammaproteobacteria bacterium; assembly: GCA_002717445.1. Lineage (GTDB taxonomy): Bacteria > Pseudomonadota > Gammaproteobacteria > Steroidobacterales > UBA11654 > CACPJA01. Next base: position 31,540 of record PBDY01000030.1, read on the forward strand.
TTTGGCAAATGAGCTGAACGAATTTGGAAACTTCATCCGATTCTGGATCTCATCCAGATGATCAATCATATCTTTCTCGTTTAAATCATCTAAGGCGCAGAATATGGATGCCATCTTTATTTCGGGCGTTGCCTTATTGTATACAACAAGGGGAGAATCAGAAAAAACGTGATCAATGCCTTTTAGATCTGGATATATGTGATCAATGGCTTTGAAGTCAGACAAAGTTTTGAAATAAAGATCAAAGCATTCCGTTTGAAGTGCTTTTTCGGTTTCCAGCCAGATACGCTCAGGAACCAAATAATCTAATTCACCGCTGTTAACAATCTCTTTGATCAATTCCTTTGTCTCCTCAGCAACACTGAATCCAAATGAGCTCAACTTTGACATAAACCGAGCCACTCTGAGCACTCTTAGTGGGTCGTCTCTGAATGCATCTGAGACATGTCTCAGAACTCTATCTTTGAGGTCCTCCATGCCATTGAAAGGATCAATGAGCTTTCCCTGATCATCTTCGGCAATTGCATTGATGGTTAAGTCACGCCTCATGAGATCTTCTTCCAAAGTGATTTCTGGCCCAGCATTGAAATCAAAACCATGATACCCATGACCAGATTTGCTTTCCGTTCTTGCCAATGCATATTCTTCTGAATTTTTGGGATCTATATAGACAGGGAAGGATTTTCCAACTTTAATAAAGCCCTTTGATCGCATTTCTTCTGGGGATGAGCCTACGACAACCCAATCATGCTCCAATGGAGCAGGTAATCCAAGGAGTCGATCCCTTATTGCGCCCCCAACTAAATAAATTTGCATAGAGCTGTCGTCGGTTGAAAAATAATATCCTTATTTTCTCATCTGAATGATCAATTGACGACCATTTCTTTTAACTCTGAGAATTAGAATGTCTTTTCCTTCAGTGACTGACTTGAATTCTTCAAGATTTTCCACTTCCATATTGCCTACTGCCCAGATAATATCACCCGCTTTCAGTCGAGCTCGGTCTGCATTACTATTTGGCTCAACAGATAATATGATAATACCTTGTGACTTGCTTAAGTATGTTTCGGAATCTTCGACATAATCTGACAATTCAGCGCCCGCAAGCAAAGTGTTGATTTCATCTGCTTGGATTGTTTTTTCTGCAACAATTTCACCCAGTTTCGCATTCTTTGTTATCTGACGATTATTGCGAACAATTGTAATTCTGCATCTCTCACCACTCCTTTTCAGTCCAATGGCATTCCTCAGATCATTAACGCTCTCAATTTCTTTTCCATCGACCTTAACGATTACATCCCCAGGTTCTAGACCTGCGTCCTCAGCAGCAGAATCTGGCGAAACCTCCTGTATCAATGCTCCTTTATCAATATCCAGACCGAGCTGCTCAGAAACATCTTCGGATAAGTCACTTATGATTACACCAAGCAGCCCTCTCTTGACCGATCCAAAGTCAATGATTTGGCTTGTGATGTTTTTTACTGTGCTGACGGGAATGGCAAAGCCTATTCCGATGTTGCCTCCACTTCGAGTAAAGATTGAGCTAGGTATACCAATTAATTCACCCTGAAGATTAATGAGTGCACCACCAGAATTACCAGGATTGATTGCCGCATCTGTTTGAATCATCTCACCGAATCCATCAGCAGTCATTTGAGGTCTTCCCAATGCGCTTATTATGCCCGAGGTGACAGTTTGACTTAATCCAAATGGTGCACCAATTGCAACCACAGAGTCGCCGACTCTCACTGAGTCAGAATCACCAAGTTCTATTTCTGGTAACGGCTCATTACTGGTTATCTTTATCAAAGCTAAATCCGTGCCTTTATCAGATCCAAGTACTTCTGCATCATATTCTCTTCCATCTTTTGTAAACACTTTAATCTCATCAGCTCTGTTTATCACATGAGCATTAGTGATGATATATCCCAATACACCATCTACAATTACACCGGAACCGCCCCCGCCAAATTCACGTTCACGAGGCATTTGCGGTTGACCGAAGAATTTTTCAAAAAACGGATCATCAAAGAAGGGGTTTTGTTGAGATTTCATGGTTCCTCTTATAGCAATCCTCACAACTGCAGGAGAGGTTTCTTCAATTAAATCGGGAAGCGAATTTTTCTCAGATCCATTTTTGATTGTTGCAATAGCAGTTGTCAGAGACTTTTCTCCAGACTCAACGACACCATTTATGATCTCTAGAACCATCTCAGTGACTTCATCGCTGCTCATTTCCTCAGTGTCATGGCTTTGAGCAGGTGAAATTGTAAATGCAAGTAGAGTCGCAGAAAAAAGAAATAACTTAAGTTTATTTTTATCCATTTTTTTTAGTAAATTTGTTTTTAGTAAATGATGATCTTATATCATCAAAGGTGATGATCAAGACACTAATCACATTATTCATATTTTTTTCTCAATTGGATTTAGGGCTGTCAGCAACAAAATTGTTAATAAATTGTTGATAAAATCTTAATTAGCACTGAATATCATGAACACAACATATTGTGTTCATGATTTGTAATAATATGTGACAATATTCGTAATAAATGTTTATATTATCATGATAAATATATCATGTAAGTAACTGATATATATAATAAATAGTCTAAAATACAACAAAACCGAAAAATCTTGACAACCGGCGAAAATTCGCAATAATCTATTATTGTCTATACACAATATATTGTGTCATCAGAATACAAGAAATAGTCATGTAGGACTAAAAAAATAAGTCAGGGAAAGAATGTCTACAGCAAAAAAAACGGATGGCCTTAAAACTTTTGATATCGATCATCAGGAAGCATCAGTTGATATATGGGATAAAAAATATCGACTAAAAGATCATGACTCCAGCCCAGTTGATGTGACAATCGACGATACTTTTAAACGCGTTGCAAAAGCAATTTCAGAAGTTGAAGAGACGGATAAACAAGATCAATGTTATGAAGAATTCCTATGGGCTTTGAGATCGGGAGCAATTCCAGCAGGAAGAATTATGTCGAATGCTGGATCAATGGAGTACAAGCCAGCCACATCAACAATCAATTGTACTGTTTCGGGTTCGATTCAGGATTCAATGTCAGGCATCCTAGATAAAGTCACCGAAGCGGGTTTAACGCTTAAGGCTGGTTGTGGAATAGGGTATGAATTTTCTACGCTCCGCCCAAAAGGCGCATACGTCACTGGAGCAGGTGCTTTTACATCAGGCCCCCTATCATTCATGGATATTTATGATAAGACATGCTTCACCGTTTCCTCTGCAGGAGGGAGAAGGGGTGCTCAAATGGCAACATTTGATATCAGCCATCCCGATGTTGAAGAATTTATTAAAGTTAAGCGAGAAGACGGCAGGCTTCGTCAGTTTAACTTATCGCTTCTAATCACCAATGAATTTATAGAAGCTGTCAAAGGCGATAATGATTGGTCACTTGTATTCCCATTGGACCCAACCTTGCCAGAATCAAAAGAAATTGATTTAGATGATCCGAAAAAAGTGATCTGGAAAGATTGGGTAAAAACAAAAGGTTATCTCACAAATGAAGAGGGTCAGGTAGCTTGCAAGGTATATAAAAAAATACCTGCAAGAAAACTATGGGATCTGATTATGGCATCGACATATGACTATGCAGAACCCGGATTTATTTTGATCGATAAAGTCAACGAGATGAATAACAACTGGTTCGATGAGAATATTAGAGCAACCAATCCATGTGGTGAGCAGCCACTACCAGAATATGGTTCTTGCTTGCTTGGTTCGGTAAACCTTACCAAGTTTGTGAAAAACCCTTTTACCAATGAAGCCGAATTCGACTGGGGAACATTCAGAGAAGTGGTGAAGGTGTTTACTCGTATGCTAGACAATGTTGTAGAAATCAATGGATTGCCAATTCATCAGCAAAGAGATGAAATACATAGGAAACGAAGACATGGCATGGGATTTCTGGGGCTTGGATCCACAATGACAATGCTTACCATGAAATACGGTTCCGATGAATCTCTAGAATTTACAGAGAAGGTTAGCAAAGAATTGGCCGTCACAGGCTGGAGAGCATCGCTGGATTTATCAAAAGAAAAAGGGGCAGCACCAATACTAAAAGAAGACTTTGACGTAACGCATGAAATGCTGAGGAAACGTCCTGAAATGCTTGATGATGGGTATGTCGTTGGAGATAAAGTTAAAGGCAGTATTCTTCATGCAAGATACAGCCGATACATGCAAAGAATTGGCCAAGAAGACCCTGAGCTAATCGAAGAACTTGCAAATCAAGGTGCTAGATTTACTCACCATTCATCGATTGCGCCAACGGGTACAATTTCTCTTTCCATTGGAAATAATGTAAGCAATGGTATTGAGCCCAGTTTTGCACATCACTATTTTAGAAATGTCATCAGAGAGAAGAAGAAAACAAAAGAAAAGGTAGATGTTTATTCGTTTGAGCTTCTCTCTTACATAGACAAAATCAATCCAAAAACGGATATCAATGCAGAAGAGGGCGGTGAAAATGCATTGCCCAATTATTTTATTACCGCAGATGATATTACGCCAAAGCAGCACGTTGATGTTCAGAGTGCTTCGCAGAAATGGATTGATTCATCCATTTCTAAAACTGCAAATGTACCAACTGATTTTCCATTTGAGGAGTTTAAAGACATCTATCTTTATGCTCATGAACGGGATTTAAAAGGTTGTACTACATTTAGATTTAATCCAGAAGCGTTCCAAGGGGTGCTTGTTAAGGAGAAAGATTTAGAGCAAACAAAATATGTATTTGTTCTAGAAAATGGAGAAGAAGTTGAAGTTGCTGGAAATGAGGAAATTGAATATGACGGTGAAACTCACACAGCAGCAAACTTATTTGATGCTCTAAAAGAAGGTTATTACGGGAAGTTTTAAGCATGGCAAAGGTCAAGATAGAAACTAAAATAGTTGGCTATAGAGTCAACACTGATGCAAAGCCCCAGGTAAATGAAACCCCTGATCAATTTACTGAAGAGGAACCCAATGTAGTCCGAATGCATGAACGTCTTGAACGGCCTGAGATGCTAAGGGGAACGACCTACAAAATTAAACCGCCAGTCTCTGATCATGCTATGTATATCACTATCAATGATATTGTTCTGAATCAGGATACGGAGCATGAGAAATTTAGGCCCTATGAGATCTTTATCAATTCAAAGAATCTGGATCATTACCAGTGGATTGTTGCCTTAACAAGAGTTTTATCTGCCGTTTTTAGAAAAGGGGGAGACGTTGCATTCTTGGTAGAAGAGCTCAAAGCAGTCTTTGACCCAAAAGGCGGTTATTTTGCCGGAGAAGGGAAGTTTATGCCCTCGATTATTGCTGAATTAGGATATGTCATTGAAAGACATTTTAAATATATAGGGATCATAGGCGAGCCAATCCTAGACGAGCATCAGCAAAAACTCATTGAGGAGAAAAGACAAGAGTTTGAAAATCAAAGCAAACAACAGGATGCATTTGTAAATACTGAATTTCCAGAAGGTTCAAAATTATGCGGCCAGTGCAATACAGTCGCAACGGTGCTTATGGATGGTTGCGAGACTTGCTTGAATTGCGGTCATTCAAAGTGCGGATGATATAGAGAAAAGACAGATGAAAATGCC